>NZ_JBEXCR010000031.1:0-165859 GCF_040605375.1 Nonomuraea sp. NPDC005650 | reverse complement strand
GTCAACCTCTTCCATCCGATCTCCAACGTGGTGGTGGGGGTGGATGGTCGCCCGCGGGAGCCGGCGGGAAGAGGAGAATCGGACCCTCGTGCTCGCGGCGGACAATGCGCAGCCCCGAAAGAGCGGCTCCCAGCGTCAAGCTACTTTGCGGCCTCAGCTGCGCCATGATTTCGGCGACGTCGGCGAGCGACCGAGCAGGATTTTCCCACATGTGCCACGCCCCGAAGGGGCCCGCTGAGTCTACTTTGTAAAGGGCGCCGGATTAGGACGGGATCTGGCTCAGAAGATCTCAGGGGCACGGGCTACGCCCGTACGTCATCCAAGATCAGAGGGCTGGCCGGGCTACCGAACGAACTTGTGTTCCACAGACATACGCTGTGTTGCCTCTGAGAGGCGTGCATGGTGGGCGAGCGGCGACTCTTCTGGGTTGGTGATGAGGACGCACCAGCAGACGCTGGTCCGACGGCGGGATGAGAGGACCTGGCGGAGGGGGAACGCGCGCTGGGGTTGCGCGAGCGGCAGCCGATCCTCGTTTCGCCCGAAGGGGGGTGGATGCCCGGCTGAGCAAGTGCTTTCGGCGGGCGGCGTTTTCGGTGAAGGCGTTGGGGACGCAAAGCACGTACGCCCCGCTGTATCGGCTGTTCTTCAGTTTCCTGTTGCAGCGTGGGCTGCTGTACGACATCGCGGCCAAGCGCGGGTACGTGCCAGCCAGTCCGGTGACGCTGCCGGCACCATCGGACGTGAAGACCTCGGATGTGAAGTGGTTGTCCCCGTGGGCCTTCCGGCTGTGGCGGAACGTCGGGCTGAACCGCACCCGGCTCAGGCTGGCCTTGTACCCCTCGCCGATTGAAGGCCGGCCAGGCACGCGAAACTCATCGGTCCATCCTGCCCACGGCTCGCCTGTCGAGGCCCGAAGCGCCGTGGTAACCCTTTTGTGGCTGTCCTCCGGTTTCGTTCGGGTGGCGTCGCCGGGTGCCGTCGGCGATTATCGACGCGACGTGACCGGGCTGCGAAAGGATCGGGTATGACGTGGTATCCGTGGAGACGGGCGTTCCTCACGGCGGGGGCGGCCGTGGTCGGCTTCGACCCGTCCACGCGCACGTGGGTCACCGACGGCGCCCAGTCTCAGGGGATGGTCGACCTGCCGCCGCTGAAGGGCAAGGTGTTGACCGATCCCGCCTCGCGCGGCCAGGCGGCCGACGACTTCGGGCACCTGGTCCATCGGACCCCCGGGGCCGTGCTGGAGCCCGGCGACGTGTCGGACATCATGAAGATGATGAAGTACTGCCGGGAGCACAGCCTGCAGGTGGCCGCGCGCGGCCAGGGACACGCCACCTTCGGCCAGGGCCAGGTCGCGGGCGGTCTGATCATCGACATGTCCCCGCTCAACGCCGTTGAGGTGTGGGAGGACACGGCCGTCGTGGAGGCGGGCGCGCTCTGGAGCAGCTTGGCGCAGGCGACCCTGGCCCGCGGCCTGACCCCTCCGGTCTTCACCGACTACCTGGAGCTCTCGGTCGGCGGCACGCTCTTGGTGGGCGGTGTCGGCGGCCAGACCCACCACCACGGATCCCAGGCGGACAGCGTCGTGGAGCTGGAGGTCGTCACGGGGGAGGGCAGCCAGAGGAGGTGTTCCGCGGGGCTGCGCGCCGACCTCTTCCGCGCGGTGCTGGCTGGAAGAGGACAGTGCGGCATCATCACCAAGGCCACCGTGCGCCTGCTGCCCGCCCCCGCGATGGTCCGCCACTACCTGCTCTCCTACCCGAGCGTCGCCGCGCTGACCGCCGACCAGCGGCGGGTGGTCAACGACGGCCGCTTCGCCTACGTGGAGGGAGAGCTCGGGCTGCCGACCGGCTCCGCCGGCTGGAGTTACCAGCTTGAAGCGGTCGCCTTCTTCAACGGCACGACCCCGCCCGACGACGCCAGGCTGCTCGCCGGGCTGGACGACCAGCCCGGCGACCGGCAGATCCAGGACATGCCCTACTTCGACTTCCTCAACCGGCTCGCCGCGGGCGTCGCCGATCTGAAGTCCGCTGGCGAGTGGTACCGCCCGCACCCCTGGTGGAACATGTTCCTGCCCGCGAGCCGCACCGACGCTTTCGTGGAGGCCGCCATCAAGGACCTGACCGAGACCGAGGTCGGCGCCAGTGGCGTGGTCCTGCTCTATCCCTTCCCCCGCGCCCGCCTGCACCTGCCCTTGCTGCGCATGCCCGACGAGGAGACGGTCTTCCTCTTCACGCTGCTCAGAACCGCCTCGCACGGAGCCGAGAGCCCGCAGGACATGGTGGAGGCCAACCGTTCCCTCTTCCTGCGCGCCCAAGCCGTCGGGGGTTACCAGTACCCGGTCGGCTCCATACCCACCACGCCTGAGGAGTGGCGCGCCCACTACGGCCCTTCATGGGCCGCCTTCGAGGCGGCCCGTGAACGCTACGACCCCGACGAAATCCTCACTCCGGGCCAGGGCGTCTTCCCTCCGGGACCGTGAAGTCCGCAGCCGGATCACCCGTGCCGAGTTTCGCCGCCAGGCGAAGAGCGCGGTGTTGCAGGGGGGAGGGCCGGTCGGGTCGGGTCGGGTAGGACCGCCGCATCGCTGCGGCGGTCCCCCTAAGAACCGCGCGTGCGACTCGTCGCCGCACACGGCTCAGGCAAGCCGCGAGGGCAAGCCGGCAGATTGAAGCGAGCTGGAACTCTCGCCGTCGGGTCGAGTTCGATAAGGAATGTTGCGTCGAAGGCACGCCCGGGTGTTCAGGCCGAACTCGCGATGCCGGTTGGGGCCGATACCGGCGCTGGGCTGATCTGGTCAGCCGCTGCGGGGTCGTGCTCGGCGGTGATGCGTCGCCGGAGCGGGTCAATCGCCCTTCCTGGTCGACCTGGCCCGATTGCCCCAGCCGGCGACGTCCGGGCGACCAGCAGTGGGCCCGCGAGCCTGGGGTCTACACCCCCTCGTGCACGCCGCCTCCGTCGGGGAGATGGGAGATGCCGGGGCAGAGGAGGAGATGGACGGCGGGACCTTCGGCGTGCGGCGAGTTTTCGGGGAAGCCGGGGAAAGGCCATGCCGCCTCGGTACGATCACCTGCGCAGAAGCGGGGTCGCTTGGCAAGCTTGGGGACTGCGCACCCGTCTTTGGGACGCATCTCTTCCTAGCCTTGATCGTTAGCACCTATGTGATCTTCCCCTCGTTCCCCGCCTTCCGGCGGCTCACCGCAGGCGATGAGCAGCGCTATGTGGCCACCTACAGGCAGGTCGAGCCGTACGCCGACTTCAGCTTCAACAACCTGCTCATATGGTTGGACATGGAGAACGATCTGGAGGTCAGTACGCACGGCGACTGCCTGATCCTACGGTTCACCAATGTGTTCGAGGGCCGGAAGTCCTACACGATGTTGGGCGTCGATGGCTGTGACGAGGCCGCGCGGTCCGTCTTCGCGTTCCAAGACCGGCATGGCATCGCCCAGGAGTTGAGCATGGTTCCTGAATGTGCGACACGCGAGATTCGGGGTAATGCCGAAGTGGTGGAGGATCCGGACAGCAGCGACTACGTTTTCGACATCGCGATGGCGCTGAAGATGTCCGACAACTCTTTTGCGAGGCTCCGGAAGGAGAACCGTGCTTTCTGGCGCCGCCATGGCGGGCGGGCGCGGCTGGACGTGATCGACCCGAGCGACACCGCGTCCCAGCACCTGATATTCAACCGCCTGGACGAATGGCGACGGCATGGTGGTGGATTGCGAAATGACCCGGACGACATGGAGCGTCGCGCGATCGAGCGCGCCTTCTCGCTCGCTGCGGTCATCGGTTTCGAGTGCGTCGGTCTGTGGATCGACGGCAAGCTCGTGAGCTTCGCCGTCTTTCATCTCCCGCCGCAACCAGGCTGGGCGATCGTCAATCACCTCAAGTACGATCGAGGTATCAACGGCCTGTTCGACGCGACCTACCACGCCGTTCTCGGCTACCTTGCCGACAAGGGCCTGCGGTTCATCAACTTGGAGCAGGACCTCGGCATCGACGGCCTGCGTTTCCACAAGAACAGGCTGCGTCCGGCCGGTCGGCTCAAGCGCTACACCATCCGTTCACCGTGAGATACCAGTAGTCCACTCGCCCGAGCGTGGCGACGCTTCCTGGCGTGAAGTCGATGTAAGGGCTCTCCTGTGCGCGACGTTCGACGAGGACGGGAATGTAGTCGCTGGACAGATTGGTGGACTCGAACACCAGACGGCATGCCTTGCCGGATTCCCAGATCACCTTGCCCAGCAGCGCCATGACGTCCTCCGCGTACGCCTCGCCCGCCCGTGCGCTGCTGGCGATGCCGTAGAAATAGCGGATGCCTTCGTTCCGGGCCGCGGCCTGTTCTTGGAGGTTCTGCCGGAATGATGGCGCGAGCCAGTCGCAATGATCGAGGCCCTCCATGAACAGGCCTACACACACCGGCCGGTTCTGTTCGAACTTCACGAGCGTTCGAGTATCTTCGTGGAAGAGGGCGGCGGTGAAGGTTGATTGCGACTCCTCCATGGAGACGGGATGGTGCTTCCCGAGCCACGCGAAACGGTCACTATAGAGATCCCATAGCTCGTTCGCCACGCGCGCATCGTCGCCCAAAGCGTGCGGGTCCAATAAGACGGCTCCTTCTTCGCCCTTCGGTTCGGCTTCCTCGCGTGGGCGGAACGTCGCAGCGTATGCGATCATCGAGGCGGCGCCGGCGCGCGCGCGTGGATCCGCGAAGTCGCATTCGGTCGACCGGGGAAAGCGTTTCCTGAGTTCCTCTTTATAGGTCTCCGTGTCGGCATGGTCGCTCTCCACGAGCACGGCGAACTCGGCTGGCAGGCGCTCCGTATCGAGCCCCGAGAGAAACGCGGGAGGAACCGTGAGGAGGAACGTGGCGTCGTGCGATGTCAGTTTACGCGTGCGCGGACCGTCGTAACCGGTCGCGTATTCGATCGGGCAGAGTGCGGGCACGATCTGATCGCCTACCTGGAGTGGAACGGTCCGCGTATCACGCATCGCTCGCGCATACTGTTCTTCGTCCACCAGGCCCAATTTCCTGAAGGCGGCATTGGACTCATCGCAGAATCGCCGGTACCACGAGAAGTTGATCATGAAGGTCATAATGTCACACGCGCACATTCCATGTGGGTGAACGCGCAGCCGCGAGCGTCGTTCTGGTGACGACGCTGCAGCCCCTCGCTGAGGCTTTCGCCCAAGTCCACGAGCCGTTCAAGGTAATTCACACAGACCGGCATCCTGCCCCAGCGCGACCAGGACGTCGAACGCGTCCCTGCCTGGCTTGAGCACCAGCCGGCCGACAAACCGATCCAGCTGCCAACCTCGTCCGCCCGTTCCTGCATGGGTCGCTACTTCGACGAGCCCGCAGCCTCGCCAAAAGCGCCAGTTCCCCGCCTCGATCGGCCCCGAGCTCCGCCGCCGGATCCTGATCGCCCTCGACCTCCTGGCCTGGCTCGATCGGCAGGGCACGACATTGGCCGAACTCCGCCAAGACGACCTCGACCGCCGGCTCGACGAGGAACAGACCCAGCGCCGCAACCGCTTCAGTTACTTCCTTAACCGGACCGCCGATCGCGGCCTCAGCCACCGCCTCTTGCTCCTGGTCATTCCACGCCAGGAACCCGCCGAGTTCCTCGACGCGACCAGCGGTGGCGGCTCCTCCAACGCTGCCTCACCGACGACGGCCTGCCTATCGGCGTCCGCACCGCCTGGGCTCTTGTCCCGCTGTTCGGGTTCCAAGTCCAACGGATCCGCCATCTCCCCGCAGGCCAGATCATCGACAAGGACGGCCACACCTACCTGACCGCCAGCCGTCACCTCGTGCATCTGCCACCGCGGCTCGGCGCCCTCCTCCGCGAACTGGCCGCTCAGCCACCACCCCGCCTCATGATCTTCCACGGGCTTGCCGCGCCTCGCTGGCTGTTCCCCGGCCGGGTTCTCGGCCAGCCCCTCGACCTGCGCAGCCTCATCAACCAGCTCAACCGCCACGGCATCAGAGTTCCCAAACTAAGACGAACCTGATTCGGAAACCCTTGGAACTGTCCTGTCTCACCGAAGGTTGAGCGCGTTGGGAGGCGGCCTTGGTGGTGTTCATGGAAGCTTCGCCAACTTCGAACCTGCAGCTAGAAGGCCCTGGCGTGGCGCTCGCCCGGGATGCCAGGGCCTTCTACCTGCGCAGAACGGCGGTTAAAGATCGTGAGGCCTCTCGGCGGCAGCAGCCGTGGAGCGTCACGGAGTCCACGTAGGTTTCCGAAGCTCGATCGCCGGTTACCGGAAAGTCATATTCGGTGCGGTACGGCTCCGTCCTGCCAGCGGTAGAGGTCGCGCAGCAGGGAAATCTCGGCGCCGTGATGGATCAGCTCCCGGTTGACGTGCAGGACGATGCCCTCCATGGGAAACCGCTCGGGACCCACCGCAGGCGGATGCTCCAGCAGCCGCGCACCGGCTCCCAGAAGTACTCCTCATCGGTAAGACCGTCCAGCCGAGGCCGCAGGTTCTTGTGCCAGTGCCGGTCCAGTTGGTCCGGGAGCCGCTCGCTTCTTGTCATTGCCGCACACTACAGACCCGTCGAGCAGAGCGCGCCGGCCTGGTGGCCGCAGGACGACTCCGGCTATGCCGTGCGGCAGCGCGACCTGGCCCGCATGACACCAGGGAAGTGTCTGGGAACTCGAGGGGGAGGTCCTCCGCGGTCTCGTGCGCCTCTCACCACTCGTGCAGCGCCGCTCGGTGGTGGGCGGAACTCGGCGCGGGCCGCCAGATCTGTCGGGGGATGTGAAAGGAACGATGCCCGGCCACCACCCGTTCGGCAACTCCGGCAATCCCATGTTCGGTGACTGGCTGGGCGATGCCATATCCCCCGCGGGAGCGGGTCCGCGCGTCAGGTCGACGAGGCGGTCGAATTCCTGGATCGGTTGCAGCGGGGGCACCGGTGACCTAATTGCCGCATCGCCCTATGGACATGAGTTTTCGAACGCAACCCCGCCGACGCCAGGCGATAGACACCGCGCGTTGCTGAACGAGTGAATCCGACCGGCCCTCAGCGATAGCCGTGCAGCCACTCGGACTCGGAGTAGTCGTCGGTTGAGCGTCTCCGCAGCAGGAAGTTGCGAACTGCGGCACCCATGCCGTCGAGGTGCAGGAACTGTCCGAACATGCGGGCGCTGCGCTGCACGCGCGCCGTGCGCGGCGCCCGGATTCTCACGTAGGTGGACAGCGCGTCATCCACGGTCGCCGACCGCGCCAGCGACTGGCCGAGGCAGGCGGCGTCCTCCAGGGCCTGACAGGCGCCTTGGGCGACGTACTGCAGCATGGGGTGGGCGGCGTCACCCAGCAGTACCAGCCGACCGCTGATCCAGGAAGCCACCGGCGCGCGGTCGGCCATCTTCCAGCTACGTTCACGGTCGATCAATTCGACGCCGGCACGCACTGCGGGACACGCATTCTCATAGTGACTGTCGATCTCACCGGCTGTTCCCCAATTGTCATGCTCCGGGCTGTATCGGTCGCTGCAGAAACACACAACTTGGTTGTACAGCTCGCCCCGCCGAATCGGGTATTGCACCAGATGCATCCCCGGCCCGCACCAAATCAACATATCCTCACCGCCGGCGACATCGGCGAGCCGGTCGAAGGGCAGAACGCCCCGATACGACACGTAGCCGGATAAGACGAGTTCGCTCTCACCCATGATGATGTCGCGGAGCACCGAATGCAGACCGTCAGCGCCCACGACGAGGTCAGCGTGGTGACTGGCGCCGTCCGCGGTGTCGACGGTCGCGGCACGGCCGTTGCCGGCGGCGCCGACAACGGTCGTCGCCGCGCAGAGCTCGATGTTGCTGCGGCTGGCGGCCTCGTCCAGCAGGAGCTGCAGCAAGTCACCGCGATGCATCACGGTGTAGCGTCGCCCGTAGCGGCGCAGGAAGGGCTCGCCGACGTCCAGGGCGGTGATCAACTGTCCGGTCAACGCATCCATCAGCGCCAGACGGCTCGGATGGAACCCGCACGCAGCGATCGCCTCCTCGGGGACCCCGATCTGGGCCAGTGCGTGCAGCGCGTTCGGCGCCAGTTGCAGACCTGCCCCGATCTCAGCAAATTGAGGAGCTCGTTCCAGCACCTTGATATGTCCGGCGCCCCTTGACCGAGACAGGGACAGCGCTGTCGCGAGTCCTCCGATTCCACCGCCGACGATGACGACTCGTTCCGCGAAAGCCATGCTCACGACCTTCTTCGAAGATACTCAGTACACTGAGCATATCGGCGGACGGGGCATCAGCCAAGGCTTCCTTCGGCCTGTCTCGCTGTGATCTCCTTCAGCTCAGCGTGTTCACGACACCGAGATGTCGCTCAACCGCTCGCTGTGAGCCTCGACCAAGAGGTTGAGGATGCGGAGGAACTCCCGGCGATCCCGATCGCTGAGAACCGCGACGAGTGCCCTGCTGACCTCGGCCGCGGCCGGCAGCGTGCGGCGCAAGAGTTGGGCTCCCCGCGGATCCAACTGCAGCACGTTGCGCCTGCCGTCCCTGACGTCCTTCACCCTTGTCAGCAGCTGCCGCGCCAGTAGCCGTTGGACGATCTCAGCAGTGGTCGAGCGGTCCATCCCGACAAGCTCACTCAGACGGCGTTGGTCGATGTTCGGGTGCTGCTCAAGAAGGTTGAGCACGGCGAATTGAGGTGAAGTCAGATCATCGGCGACCAGCTCTGCCCACAACAACTTGTGCGCCTGCTGGAGACGGCGGGTGAGATGCCCAGGCTGCTCGTGAAGGTCCAGTGACGTGCGCTGGTCGTTCGGCATTTTGGTAAATATACATCCGACGACACGGCGCGGCGGCTCGTGGCCGACGTCTGGATGGTTGGTTCCAAGGGGTGCTGTGGGATCAGTGGTCGTAGGCGGTGAGCGATCGGGCGGTGGGCCGGCCGGTGTTGTGGTTGTGCCAGATCGCGCTGGTCAGGGCCAGGCGTCGGCTTTGGCGCCGGTCAGGGCGAAGGCGACGGGCAGCCCGCCCAGGGGAGCTGGGCGGGACGTCAGGGCCGGACGACTCCTGCCTCCTCGATCACGTCTGCCTGACGCACACTGCGGGATCAACGGTCTGGGGCGCGCTGAGCGACTTGGGCGCTCAGCCTGACATCCCCGAGGAGGTGTAACCCTCGACGAAGCGGCGTTGCAGAGCGAGGAACAGCACCAGCGGCGGCAGAACCATGATCAGACCGGCTGCGCTGACGAGTGCCCAGTCGGGGGAGAAGCCCTGCTGGAAGGAGTAGAGCGACAGCGAGACCGGCAGGCTGTCGCTGTCCTGGATGAACGTCACGGCCAGCAGGAACTCGTTGTACGCCTGCAGCCCCGCGATCAGCCCCGCCGTGAGCACGCCCGGCCAGATCAGCGGGAAGACGATCCGGGTGAACAGCCGCACCTCTCCCGCGCCGTCGAGACGCGCCGCCGCTTCGTACTCCCGGGGGACGGCGAGCAGGAACGAGCGGATCAGCAACGTGGCGAACGGACTGTAGATGGCCCAGTAGATGACGATCAGACCGAACCTGCTGTCGTACAGCCCGATCTTCGTCCACAGGGACAGCAGCGGCACCAGGAACAGCTGGATGGGCAGCGAGCTGGCGACCAGCAGGTAGAGGATGAACAGGCCGGGTTTGGGCAGGTCGAGCCGGCCGAGCGCGTAGGCGGCGCAGCCGGAGATGACGCAGACCCCCGCCGCGGTCGACACGGCGATGATCGCGCTGTTGACCAGCCCCGCGCCCATGTGCGCATCGGCCCAGGCCGTCGCGAAGTTCTCCCAGCGGAACTCGCCGGGCAGGCCGAGGGGGCTGTCGCTGATCTCGCTCGGAGTCTTCAGCGAGGCCAGGACGAAGACCAGCATCGGGCCGAGGGCGTAGACGGCCAGGACGGTCAGGATCAGGTAGGCGAACGGGCGCCGGGTCATATCTCCCACCTCAGGCGGCGGCGCAGGTAGAGGTAGCCGCCGACGGTGACCGCGCTGATCAGGGCCAGGATGACACCGATCGCCGCGGCGTAGCCGGCCTGCTGCTCGCTGAACGCGGCACGGTACATCACGGTGCTGAGCACGTCGGTCGCGCCGGCGGGACCTCCTTGGGTCAGGATGTAGATGTAGTCGAAGACCAGGAACGACCAGATGACGGTCATCAGCGACAGGAACATGAAGGTCGGGCGGATCGACGGCATCGTGATGTGCCAGAACTCCCGCCAGCTCCCGGCGCCGTCCATCCTGGCGGCCTCGTAGAGCGACGGCTCGATCGACTGCATGGCCGCCAGGAAGATGACGACCAGGAAGCCCCACCACTGCCAGTTGTTGATGAAGGCCACCGCGCCGAGGGCGAGCCGGCCGTCGCCGAGGAAGTTCACGTCGTTGAGCCAGGGGAGGCCCAGGCTGCCGAGGGCGGGCGCGAGACCGCTGGTCGGGCTGAGGATCTGCCGCCAGATGGCGGCCGAGACGACGGTCGCGATCACGTACGGGATGAAGTACAGCAACCGGAACAACATCTGGCCGCGCCGGATCCTGGACAGCAGGAACGCGCCGAGCAGCCCCATCGACATCGGCACGACCAGGAAGAAGGCCGTCCAGAGCAGGTTGTGCAGCAGGGCCCCGCGGAAGTCGGGGCTGCCGAACAGCGCCACGTAGTTGGCGAGCCCGACGAAGTGCGCCTCGTCGAGGCCGTCCCAGTCGGTGAAGGAGTAGTAGACCGACATCAGGCCGGGGCCGGCGACGACGAGCAGGTTCACGAGCAGCAGCGGAGCGATGAACAGCCAGGCCGTCAGCCGGGCGCGGGCACGGGACCCGCTCACGACTCGGGGGCGAACGGCTTGGCCACCGCGCCCGCCGCGAGCTCGGCGGCGAAGGTCTTCTGCAGTCCGGCGCAGAAGTCGGCGGGGGACATCGCGCCCGTGACGACCTTGTCGAACTCGGTGTAGAGATAGGTGTCCGTCTTCGGCGGGACGAAGCTCCAGCTCGCGTAGCCCAGGTTCGTGGTCTCGGGGATGGCCTTGTACAGCCGCGCGACCCGCTCGTCCATCCCGGCGGGATAGGCGTCGGCGGAGACCTTGAGCGGCGGCGGGTTGGTGCCGGTCGTGGCGAGGAAGTCGAGCATGCGCTTGGGGTCGGCGATGAGGTAGTCGATGAACTCGGCCGCTCCCGCCGGGTTCTCCGAACGAGCGTTGATCGACAGCGTGGTGCCGATGGCCAGTGGGAAGACCCCCGGGCGCACGCCGTCGGCGAGCGAGGGCAGCGGCGCCCAGTCCCACTTCTTGCCGCCGGTGAAGAACGTGTCGGCCGAGTCGAAGCTCCACGTCCCCGTCATGTACATCGCGACCTTGCCGGAGGCCAGACCGGTGAACATGTCGGTGTCGGTGTTGGTGAAGTAGCGGTCGGCGCCGCCGCCCCACCAGCCCTTGTCGATCTGCGCCTTGAACATGGTGATGGCGTCGACGAAGACCTTGTCGTCCCACTTGCGCGCGCCGGTGAGCGCCTCGTGGATCGCCTTCGGGCCCACGGCGGCGTTGAGCACGCAGGTCAGGTACCACTCGCTCTGCGCCTTGTAGCCGCTGTTGCCCGCACCGACCGGGATCAGGCCCGCGGCCTTGGCGGCGGCGCACACGGTCTCGAACTCGGCCAGCGTGGTCGGCACCTTCCAGCCGTGCTCGGCGAAGGTGTCGGGGTTGTAGTAGAGCACCAGCGAGCCGTAGCCCACGGGCACGGAGTGGAGCTTGCCGTCGATCTTGCTGACCTCGTAGGCCCAGGGCAGCAGCTTGTCCTGCCAGCCGTACTTGGTGGCGTACTCGTCGAGCGTCACGGTCTTGGAGCTCTTGGCGAAGGACAGGGCGGCCGAGGGGCCGTCGGCGTAGACGACGTCGGGGCCCTTGCCCGCCGCCACCGCGGTGTTGGTCAGGTTGCCCAGCGTCATGAGTTGCTTGACGTCCATCTTGACGCGGATGTCCTTGGCGCTCTTGTTGAAGGCGTCGACGAGGTTCTGGCGGAAGTACTTCTCGCTGTCGGGGGTGGCGAAGGCGGCCCAGTAGGTGACGCTCTTGGCGCCGGAGGACGAGGACGAGCTGCCGCACGCGGCGAGCGCCCAACCGGCGGCCACCGTGGCGCCGCTCAGCTTGAGGAAGTCACGGCGGGCGAGATTGACGGACATGGGGGATCTCCTTACGGACGGCTAGGACGAGTCGCGGACGATGAGCCGGTGAGCGAGGACGATCTCGCGGGCCGTGTCGTCGTACTCGCCGGCCAGCCGGTCGAGCAGAAGACGTGCGCAGGTCCTGCCGATCTCGCGGGCCGGGTTGAGCACAGTGGTGAGGGCGGGGGTGATGAGGGAGGCGGCCTCGATGTCGTCGTAGCCGGTGATGGCCACGTCGCCGGGGACGGACAGGCCGAGCTGCCTGGTCACGTCGAGCGCTCCGACGGCGATGAGGTCGTTGGCGCAGACCAGGGCGTCGGGGCGGGGCGAGCGGGACAGCAGGGCTCTGGCCCCTTCCACGCCGCCCGCCCGGGTGAACGTGCCCGAGTGGATCAGCTCGGGCAGGATCGGCCGGCCGGCCTCGCGTAGCGCACGTTCGTACCCTTCGAGCCTGATCTGGCTCGGGTGCGCGTGGGGCTCGCCGTTGAGGAACGCGATGCGCTGGTATCCCCGGTCGATGAGGTGGCTGACCACGTCGTGCACGCCGCTGGCGTCGTCGGCCCTGACGATGTCGCCGACCTCGGCGCGGAACCGGCCGCCCAGCCGTACGAGCTTGGTGCCGGATTTGCGGATCTTGTCGATGTCGTTGTCGGTGGCGCCGTAGGTGGCCAGCACGATGCCGTCGACCCTGCGGGCCAGAACGTGCCGAATGACCTCGGGCAGCGCGCGGCCGGGCAGCACCGCGTCGGTGACGGACAGCAGATAGCCGTTCGACATCAGCACGTCCTGCAGCCCCGCGGCGACCAGCGGATAGAACGGGTTGGTCAGGTCGGGGACGATCAGCGCGATCGACTCGCTGCGGTGCGTGCGCAGGCTGCGGGCCGACGGGTTCGGCCGGTAGCCGAGCTCCTCGATGACCGCCTCCACCTTGGCCTTGGTGCGGGCGCTGACCGGTCTGCGGCCGGTCAGCACGTGCGACACGGTCGTCACGCTGACTCCGGCGGCCGCGGCGACGGCGGCAATGTCAGGGCGCCCGCCTGCTTCCTTCATCTCGCTCCCAAAATCCAAAACGATTTGGGTCGTAGCATGGAGTGCGCTCCGTTCTCCGGTCAAGAGGGCAGAGTAACGATCCGGTTTCCAGGGATCGTCGCAGGAAGACTCCTGTTCGTGAGAGAGCGTGCGCTGCTAGCGTGTGCGGCATCATGCAAAACGATGCGACTTTTGGAGAGTGAGTGACCACCCTGGACCGGTGCCGAGGCGCGCTCCTCGGCCTCGCGGTCGGCGATGCCCTCGGCGCGCCCACCGAAGGCATGACACCCGCTGAGATCCGAGCACGCTTTGGCAGGGTCACCGACTTCCTCACCGAGGACGCGGCCGGCACCGACGACACCGAGTACGCGGTCCTCTGCGCCCGGGGCCTGCTCGCCCACGGCAGGGGCATCACCTCCGATGACGTGGCCGGCGTCTGGCTGGACGCGGTCGCGGCGCAGCAGGGCGGCTTCCACGGCGCCGGCTTCAGCGAGATGGTCGCCCTCGCCAACCTGCGTTCGGGGCTGCGGCCGCCGCAGAGCGGGAGCGACAGCTACGAGATGTGGAGCGACGGCGCCGCGATGCGGGTCGCCCCCGTCGGCATCCTCTGCATGGGCGACCCCGACGAGGCCGCCAGGATCGCGGCCGTCGACGCCTCGGTCAGCCACGCCCGCGACGGCGTCTTCTGCGCCCAGGCGGTCGCCGCCGCCGTCGCCGTCGCGATGACCGCGCGCGACCACCGCGACGTGATCGAGGCGGGTGTGCGCGCGCTGCCGCCGGACTCGTGGTCGGCCCGGCTGGTGGCCCGGGCGCTCGACGTGGCCGCCGCGGCGGGCTCACCAGAGGCGGCGGAGGAAGCGCTGTACGCGGAGATCCCGCTGTTCCACTACCCCTGGGCCGACGCCGCCCCCGAGGCGGTCGCGCTGGCCTTCGGCCTGTTCGCCGCCCATCAGGGGGATTTCACCCGGGTGGTGCTCGCGGGGGTCAACATCGGCCGCGACTCCGACACCATCGCCGCCATCGTCGGCGCCATGGCGGGCGCCCTGCACGGCGCCCAGGCCATCCCCGAACGGTGGCGGACGCAGGTGGCACACGTGAGCGGACGATGCATCACCGCCACCGCCGGCACGGACCTCGTCGAGCTGGCCGACCGGCTGCATGCCGCCGGACAACCGGGCCCGGCGCCCAGAGAGGTGGCCCTCGATGCGCGCTGACTTCGCCGGCACCCAGGGCATGCGGCAGGAGCGTGCGGTCGGCGCCCTGCTCGGGCTGGCCGCGGGCGATGCCGCGGGACTACCGGCCCAGTTCCACCGCAGGGCCAGATCGGCGTGGGTGCGAGCCACCGGCTGGCGGCTGTCGGCCGCGCTGGACGAACAGCGGGTCTCGCGCCCGTTGCTGCCGTTCACGCCCGGCATCGGTGACGACCTCCCGCTGTCTCCCACGGACGACGCCGAGACCGCGGCCGTGGCCGCGCTGGTGCTCCTCGGCGCGCCGCGACACGATTCGGCCACGCTCTTCGCCGAATGGCGCAAGCACATGTCGGACGACGTCTGGACCGGGGTGGCCGAACGCTCCGCGATCATCAACAGCGCCAGGGGCCTGACGCCGCCCGCCACCGGCAACGACAATCCCGTCCACTACTCCGACAGCGCCGTGCCCGCCGCGGTGTCGATCGGCCTCTACTACGCCGGCGACCCGGCCACGGCCGCCGAGGTCGCGGCGCGCTATGCCGAGATCACCCACGCCGAGGACGGGGTCTGGGCCGCCCAGGCCATGGCCGTGGCCATCGCGTCGCTGGTGGGTGGCGCCTCCCTGCGCGACGCGCTGCAAGAGGCGGCCGGCGCCATCCCCGAGGGGAGCTGGACCGCCCGCAACCTCGCCAGGGCGGCCCGCATCCGCGAGTCGGCCCGCTCGGCCTTCGACGCCGTCCCCGGCCTGGTCGAGCAGCTCAGCCCGGCCGTCTACAGCCACGGGGGAGTGGCCGCCGAGACCCTGCCCACGGCCTTCGTCCTGGCCGAGCTGGCGGGCGGCGACCTCGCGACGGCCCTCGGCTCGGCCGCGCTGGTCGCGCGTCAGTCCGACAGCATGCCTGCCATGGTGGGCGCGCTGTGCGGCGCGGCGTCCGGAGCCGCCGCCGTGCCCGACACGTGGCGCCGGCATGTCGACGAGATCGCGGGCGTCCTGATCCCCGACCTGAAAGGGCTCAGCCTCACTGCTCTCGCGGGTCGCCTGCTGGACGCGCCTGACGCGGGCGAGTCTCCCCGTCCAGGGCGGGTGAGGCGGCGGTGACGATCGCCAAGGTCGCCAAGGTCGGCCCTCAACCCTCATACGCCCGAAAACCACATTCACGATCTCGGGTGATGAGGGCCGATACGGCATCGGCGGAACGGCGGGCCGCCGGCTCTTGGACCTCCTGGGGCGCGCGGTCGTCGATGATGATGACGGTCCCGTCGTCGGAGACATGGGTTCGGACTCGTGATTCTGTCGGCGACTGGTGACAGCGTTTGCCGGTCTGCTGCGACAGCGATCGTTTCTGCTGGAAGACGATGTCGCTGAGAAGTGACAGCGGCTCCGGGCTTGCGGTGGGAGCATGGGTGTGCTGCACGGGATGGGGTGGCGCTGGTGCAGCCCAAGCCCAAGTTCAAGGTCGAGTTGATCATCGGTGGGTGGACCGCCCTCGCCATCCACCCGGGCGTGGCCTCGGCCATTCAAGCCACACACCAATCAGACCAGCTAGGGAGTTGACGGGTCCACGGCGCGCATGGCGTCGGCGATCCAGGCATAGGGCACGGAGTCATGGCGCTCCTCAGTCGCGGTCCCGTTGATCAGCGCCACCAGGGACAGGTACCGGCCGTGAGCGTCGTCGTAGACGGGGCTCTCGGAGGTGGCTTCCTCTTCGGCGATCTGGCGCATGATGTCGGGCATCTGCCGGTATCCGTCGGCCATCCGGTTTCGGACTTCGGGGGTGAGCGGTGTGTCGGACAGCGCGGTGGCCGCTTCCATGAAGCGTGTGACAGCCTGCTGGGCCCAGGGGGACCGGGGAGACTCTCCGGCGCGGTACGCGGCGAGGAGTTCCTCTATGAGCGGGGCCCCACTCACGTGCATGAAGTCCTGGAACGGCTCGGTCGCCAGGACTCGGGCCTCCGGTGTGGACCAGGTGGCTTGCAGGTAGGTGCGGACCGTGTCGCGGAACGCCGGGTTTGACACCAGGTCGGCCAGGTCGATCCACGCCTCGAGTTGGGCGGCCGTGGGGTCCGCGGGCAGGACCGGGCGCATCGTCCGCAACCGGTCGACGAAGCCCTCGGGGACGTCCAGGTCCTCGCCGACGTCGTTCCAGAAATCGTCGATGGTCTGTTCGCGTTCCTCGTCGGTCATCCAGACGAGCTTGTGCATCAGGTCGGCCTGAGCGGTGCCGCCCTGTTTGATCAGGGTTCTGAGCACCGCCCGCCTGGCCCGCAGGGTGCGCTCCTGGCGCTCGACGAACTCCAGGTGCGTGGTGAGCAGGTCGTGCAGGGTCGTGCCGCCTTCGAGCAGGCGGCGAATCTCCTCCAGGTCGGTGTCCAGCTCGCGCAGGGTGCGGACGAGTTCCAGCCGGGCGATGGCGTGGATGTCGTACATCCGGTGGCCGGCCTCGTTCAGGTCCGTGGGCTTGATCAGCCCGGTGTCGGCGTAGAACCGGACGGCGCTCACGCTCAGGCCGCTGCGGCGCGCGGCGTCGCCGATGGGGTACAGCTCGTAGTCGTTCATGGGGCCACTGTGGTACCTCAAGCTGCTTGAGGCGCAAGCCGATTAGTGCGTAATCAGGTTCCCGCTTCTGGCATCTCGGCCCGCGCCGTTGGTTGTTCGACGGCAGGGCGGCCCGTCGCGAGTTCGGTGCGGCTCCTGTCACCAGCATCATCCTGGCAGGCAAGGCGGCAGGCTGACCCAGTTCGTCTACCCTTCCTCGGCAACTCCTGGTCCCGCCGCTGGGACAGAGCCCCTCCTATGCGTTGTCTCGATCGTGGCTTGCGAGCAAGGGCAGGACAATCTGGTCGACGATCTCGGCGAGTGCGGCGTCGGGCAGCGGGCGGTGGTGGAGGAGCGTCTCCACCGCGACGAGCGTGAAGGGTGCGGCGGCGACTCGAGCCGGGGTACGGGCGTGGTTGATCTCGCCGCGTAGCACAGCACGTTGAAGTAGGGCGTCCATCTCGCGCATGCCGGCCTGGCTGACGCGCTCGCGCAGGTAGTCGGTGAGATCGCTGTCATCTGTCCGGCCGTCGCCGACGGCTTGAAGAACAGGGATGAGCTCGATCATGCGCGAGCTGACCAGGCGAAGCAGGGTCAGCAGATCGGTGCGCAAAGAGCCGGTGTCAGGTACGGGCGGAGGTGCCGGCACCTGGTGACGCATGGCGGCCAGCACCAGGTCACGTCGATGCGGCCAGCGGCGGTAGAGCACCGTCCGGCTCGTCCGGGCGCGCGCGGCCACGGCATCGTAGGTGAGTGCGTGGTAGCCGACGGCGCACAATTCCTGCCAGGCCGCCTCCAGGAGGACTGCCTGCAGTTCCGCGCCCCGGCGGCGTCTGCCCCGAGTACCGTCCGTCTCCGTGTTAGGCACGTCATGTATCTTATGCTCTGATTTAAGGTACATATTGACCCTTAAGGGAGCCTTCATGCCTGGCAAAGGCGTGCAGTACGACACCGGCACCTTCCCCAACGGCGACAGCAGCCGCAGCCTCTTCGACCCCGCGACAGTGGCGCGTGAGATGCGCATCATCGCCGACGACCTGCACTGCAACGCCGTCCGGATCACCGGCGGCGACCCCGAGCGACTCACCATCGCCGCCAGGGCGCCGACGTCGTGCTCGTCACCGGGTGCGAGCTGAGCCTGTTCGCCCGCGGTTACCTGCCCGGCGACACCTTCACCGAACGCATGCAGGCCCTGCGCGCCACACCCGAGGAGCGCGCCGCAGCGCTGGCCGCTCTCCCCGGCCCCGTCAACGCATTCCTCTCCCAGGTTGCCGCCTCCGTACGCCCCCGCTTCGGCGGCTCGATCAGCTACGCCTCCATCCCCATCGAGCACGTCGACTGGACCCCCTTCGACATCATCGGCGTGGACGCCTACCGCAACCGGCACAACGCCGCCACCTTCCGCCAGGACGTACAGGAGCACTTCACCCAAGGCAAGCCCGTCGCTGTCACCGAGGCCGGCTGCTGCACCTTCCGCGGCGCGGCCGACTGGGGCGCGGGCGGCTGGACTGTAGTCGACAACGGCCGCGTCAAGCCCGGCACCGAACGCGACGAGGGCGAGCAGGTCCGCTACATGGACGACCTGCTGGCCATCTTCGACGAGGTCGGCATGGACACCGTCTTCTGGTTCAGCTTCGCCGGGTTCGAGCTCCCGCACCGCGCCAACCCCACGGACGACCTCGACATCGGCTCCTATGGCATCGTCAAGATGCTCGACGGCGCCCAGGGCACCACCTACGCCGGCATGCCGTGGGAGCCGAAGGAAGCCTTCCACGCCCTCGCTCGCCACTATGCGAGCCGGACCACGACCGAAACGACATCGCCCTGATCGCCACCGTGACTACGGGATCACGATTACGACGCCACCCCGTTGGAGTGGGCACAGCTCGGCGGCCGAGCTGAGGTGGCGGAGTTTTGGGGCCAGTGGCGGTCGGCTTGCTCACGCCGACCACGCCGGCCAAGACGTCCCCCAGGATGTCCAGGACGTCCCGCGCGACGTCCCCGCCGGCGCGGCCGTCCCCGAGCCCGCGGGGCGGGACTGGGTCGACTCCGACCTGTGCCTGTGGTGCGAGGACGGGGAACCACAGGCCCGTGGACCACTCAGGCCCCCGCAACTTGCGCCGGATCCTCACCCAGTATCTGGAGCACTACAACACCGCCCGGCCGCACCGCAGTATCGGGCGACTTTGCCTATCTCAAGCCGAAACCGGACCGCCATCCCCGGTCGACCTGGCCCGCCGAACCATCCTTGGCGGCCTCATCAACGAGTGCATGCTGTGAGATGTTACGGATGTAACATGAGCGCGTGACGGGCAATACAGAGGAGCGGGGTTGGCTGTTGGTCAGCGTGTCCACCGCCGGGGCCGCTCCCACTGTGCGGGTGCAGGTGTGGCGCAAGCTGCGCTCGATGGGCGCGCTGTATCTGCAGCAGTCGGTGTGTCTGCTGCCTGAGCGGGAGCAGACGCTGCGGCAGGTGCGGCGGTTGCTGGATCGGGTGCGTCAGCAGGGCGGCACGGGCCGGCTGCTGCGCCTGGACCTCACCGAAGCGGCTGAGGAGCGGCAGGTGATCGGCGAGTTCAACGCCGCCCGCGACGCCGAGTACGCCGAGGTGCTGGAGCGCCTGCCCGCCTTCCGCGCCGAGCTGGCCGAGGAGAGGGAGCGGGGCCGGGCCACCTACGCCGAGGTCGAGGAGTCGGAGGCGGATCTGGAGCGCTTCCGCTCCTGGATGGCCAAGATCGACGCGCGGGACTACTTCGCCGCTCCGGTCGGCGTGGCGGCGCGGGCGGCGGTCGAAGAGGCGTCCGCGGACCTGGCTGCCTTTGAGCAGCTGGCGCTGGCGGCTGAAGCCCCCGCCGCCCCGATCGGCATCGGGCCATCAGCTGTACGTGAGGGTGAGGAGGCATGACCGGCTCCTGGGGCTGGGACCTGTTGATCGGGATCGTCGTGGCGCTGCTGGTCGCCTGGGTGGTCCTGATCGGCGCGCTGGCGATCGTCCGGCCCCGTGGCGGCCTGCTGCGTGAGGCGTTGCGGCTGCTGCCGGACGTGCTGCGGCTGGTGCGCCGCCTGGCGGCCGACCCCGACCTGCCGCGCGGCGTGCGGGTTCGGCTGGCGCTGCTGCTGGCCTACCTGGCCCTCCCCATCGACCTGGTGCCCGACTTCATCCCCCTGCTCGGCTACGCTGACGACGCCATCATCGTCACCGCCGTCCTGCGCTCTGTCGTACGCCGCGCCGGGCTGCCCGCGGTACGCAGGCACTGGCCCGGCACCGACGACGGCTTCGCCGTTCTGGCCCGGCTAACCGGGCTGGACAGAGCATCCACCGGCCCTCAGGAAGCCGGCCCTCAGGAAGCCGGCCCTCAAGAAGCCGGCCCTCAAGAAGCGGAATGATGGCGTAATCGTGGGCGGTGCTGGAGGAGGCTCTGCGTGACCAAGCCTGCTGATCGTGCCGCTGGAAGTGCAGGGCTGCTCATGCGTGCCCTGCCCGGGTTGGACGTGGCCGCGGCGGTGATGCTGTCGGCGTTCATGGTCGCGGTCTCTGCCGAGGCTCGCATTGTCCAGCCTGAGGCCCGGCCGATGACAGCCCTCGGGGCGGCGCTGCTGGTGCTGTCCGGGTCCGCGCTTGCCGCGCGGCGGGTGGCCCCGTTGCTGTCGTTCTCGCTCGCGGTGGGTGCGGCGGCGGCCTTTCTGGGGATGCGGTTCGCCGGTTGGCCGGTGTACCTGGGCGCGTTCGCCGGGCTGGGCGTCCTGGTCTCGCAGGTCAGCAGGGCGAGGGTATGGGTTCCGCTCGCCGCGGTCGGCGGTGGGGCGATCGCGGTCGCCACGGGCCCACCGGAAGGCTGGCATCTGGGCAGGATGCTGGCGGTGGCAGGGGCGTGGACGGTCGTGGCAGTGGTCGCCGCACGGTGGGCGCACACCCGCCGGCGGCTCGCCGAACAGGAGGCCGAGGCTCGGGTCGTACGGGAACGGTTGCGGATCGCCCGGGAGTTGCACGACGTGCTGTCTCACAGCCTGGCCTCGATCAGCCTGCAGGCCGGTGTCGGGCTGCACCTGGTGGACCGGCAGCCGGAGCAGGCGCGGGAAGCGCTGCGCGGGATCCGCCAGATCAGCACCGACGCCCTGGCACAGGCCCGGGCAGCGCTGGCCGTGGTCCGGCAGCCGGGCGAGGAGGCGGCGCCCGGCGTCGCCGACCTGGAGGCGTTGCTCGTGAGCGCGCGGGCGAGCGGCCTGAGTGTCGAGGCGGACATCGCCCTGGACGGCCTGGCGGTTCCCGACGCGATCGGCTCTGTCGCCTATCGGGTGGTGCAGGAGGCGTTGACCAACGTGATGCGTCACGCCGGAAACGGGGTTCACGCGCGGGTACATCTCAGGGGCGTCGACGACTGGCTGGAGATCGATGTGACGGACGACGGCGTGGCCGCCTCGGGGCCGGTAGGCGCTCCCGGTCACGGCTTGCGGGGAATGTCCGAGCGCGTCAGGGCGATAGGTGGCGAGATGCGTGCGGGTGCGGAGACCGGTGCCGGGTTCGCCCTGCATGCCCGCCTGCCGCTGGGAGGGGCGGCGTGAGCGTGCTTCGGGTGGTGCTCGCCGACGATCAGGTCATGATCCGTGCCGGGCTGCGCGCGCTGCTGGCGTACGAGCCGGATCTGGAAGTGGTCGCCGAGGCCGGGGACGGCTGGCAGGCGGTGGCCGCCGCCCGTGCCCAGCGGCCTGACGTGATCGTGATGGACATCCGGATGCCGGTGATGGACGGGCTGCAGGCCACGCGAGCGATCGCGGCGGACCCGGATCTCTCCGCGGTGCGGGTGCTCGTACTCACCACCTACGACGAGGACGAACTGGTCTTCGAGGCCATCAGGGCCGGCGCCGCCGGATTCCTGCTCAAGGACGCCGAACCGGCCGAGCTGTTGCGCGGGATCCGGGTGGCCGCGGCCGGAGACAGCCTGCTGGCCCCGCAGGCCGCACGCCGCCTGGTGGCGGCGTTCGCGACAGGCCCCTCACCGGCCGGGCCGGCCGCGCGAGCCCTGCCGCTGCTCACCGACAGAGAACGGGAGATCGTCGCGCTCGTCGGCCGTGGCCTGTCCAACGACGAGATCGCCGAGCGGCTGGTGATCAGCCCGGCCACCGCCCGCACCCATGTCTCCCGGGCCATGGTCAAACTCGCCGCCCGCGACCGCGCGCAACTGGTCGTCTTCGCCTACGAGGCCGGCTTGGTCCGCCCCGGACACTCCGGCTGACGCCTACGTCCGGCTACGTACGCGGATGCTCGCGCATACGGCCGAACGCGTAAGCGGAAAGCCGCCCTCGGACCGGCGACGTGATGGGGACCCGGGCGTCAAGCTGCTGGCATCGGATCCAGACCCCCCTTGCCAGGAGGCGACCCACGATGACCTCGACGGCCCTGCTCCAGAGCCGCCGGCCCACTCTCCGGCTCGGCGGCCTCACCATGATCGCCGGTGCGCTGATGATCGCCGTCTTCCGGTTCGCCCACGGCGACCTGCCCGCCGCCGACGCCGCGGCGGCGCTGCAGTTCATCGATCACCATTCGTTCTACGCCGGTGTCCATCTCGCCACCGTGGTCGGTGTCCTGCTGTGGACCGCCGGCATCGTCAACCTGACCGGCACGCTCACCCACTCCACCGCAGCCGCACTCGGCCGCCTGGCGCGGGCCGCCGCCCTCATCGGAGCGGCCCTCTTCATCACCGACTTCACCATCGACGGCGTCACCGGCCAGGACCTCGCCCACGCCTACGCCGCAGCCGCACCGGCCGAACAGCCCCAGCTCGAACACGCCGCGCAAACCGCTTTCGCCATGCTGCGCGGCACCTCGCTCTTCTCGATCGCCATCCTGTGGGCCGTCCCGCTGATGTTGCTCGCCCCAGCCCTGCGCCGCGACGGCTACCCGTCCTGGCTGGCCTGGGCCGGCCTGCTCGCCGGCGCGCTGAGCTTCGCGGCCGCGGTCGCGTTGCTGTTCCAGCCTGAGCTCTTCCCCGGCGTCCTGCTGTACGGACTCCTCGCCTCCATCGTCATGCCCCTGTGGAGCGTCGCCCTCGGCCTCACCATGTGGCGCCAGGCCCGCATGACCTCCTGACCTCCTGACCGACAGTCGGCCCCGGCCGCTCATGGTGTGAGGCGTCGGGCAGTGCGGAACCTCAACGGGTACGTATGCCGGCGCGGGATCGGCGCGGCAGGCGGTGCTGGGCCGGAAGGTTAGGCGTGGCCGCCGAGGCTGCGGGGCGGAGGAAGACGGTGGCGTCCAACCCGCCGCCGGGGGCGGGGTTGAGGGTGATCCGGCCGCCGCCGGCGTGGGTGAGTTGCTGGACGATCGGCAGTCCCAGGCCGGTGCCGTCGTGGTGGGTGGTGCCAGGGGCGCGCCAGAACCGGTCGAAGGCGCGGGCGCGGTCGGCCGCGGTCATGCCCGGCCCTTGATCGATCACATGCAGCTGGACGTACGGGGTGCCGTCAGCTGCGGTGGCGGGCTCGCGGTGCAGCGTGATCGTGCTCGCGGGCGGTGCGATGCGCAGCGCGTTGGAGACCAGGTTGTCGACGATCTGCTCCAGGGCTCCCGGGACGGCCTGCACCTTTCCCGCGGGCGGGCCGGTCATGGTGATGTGCACGTGGTGTTCGGCGGCCAGGGCCGTCCAGGCGGCGGCCCGGTCGGCGAGCACCGCGTCCAGGTCGACCGGCTCGGGCGCGGTGGCGGCGTGTTCAAGGCGGGCCAGCGCGACCGTTGATCGGGCGTCGCGGCAACCTTGTCGGCAGGGTCGGCCGACGACTCCTGCGACACCCCGATCGGTATGTCGCCCCGTGACCAGGTCACCGACGGGCCAGGTTGCGAGGCCGACTCGCTCACCATCGTCATGACCACCGTGAAGCCAGGCACCGCCACCGCCGCGACGGCGAAGGCCAGCACCGTCCAGCGGCGCACGCTGGAGTCGGTGCCGTCACGGCGGCCATCGCCGACGCTTTGCCGTGCGGACTGGCCGGCCGCCTCGCCGCAGGCCTGCGCGGCGACGGTCCGGCGGAGCGGGAGCACACGTGTCCCGGACGCGGCGGACGGGGTGCGCGGGGATCTGACATGTTGTTCTCCTTCCATCGCAGCTGATGACAGTCGTCACGCCTGGGGCGGCGCTGCCCACCGGGCAGGCGAGCGGCCGCCGGTCAGTCCTCGTCTTCTTCGGTGCCTTCCTTCTTGGTGTCGACGACCTTGTAGCTCTTGTCCAGGTAGACCTCGACCGCGCTGCCGTCGGCCTGCTGAACCTCCACCGCGTACATGCCGGGCTTCTCGGCGTCGTGCTCGGACTTCAGCACGGTGCCCGGGTAGGCGGCCAGCGCCGCCTGCTCGGCCTTCTGCTTGACCTCACCGGTCAGTGGCGGTTCTTCCTTCTTCTCGCCCGCCTGCTCGGCGGGCCGGCCGCCGTCCTGCTGGGCCTGCGCGCCGGCCGCCGGTGCTGCAGCGGGCTGCTGCGAGCTGCCGCAGCCGATGAGCCCGAACAGCACCACGGCAAGCGGAACACCGGCAAGGACCCGGGTTGTGGCCTTCATCGACGAAGCCTCCATCAAGGTGGGGGACGGCGCCGCGAGGCACATCGTGCGGTCGCAAGCGCCAAGGGAACGACTACGACCCTAGAAACCGCCGCTGTAGAGCAAGCCCAGCAAACCGATAGAAGCCATCCAGAAGCTCACCAATATCGGCACTGTTCACCTGGATCTGCGCACACGCCGCCTCGCAGCTGCCGCGCCATGGCGACCCGGCCAAGAAGGTACCCCCGCTGCCGCTGCGGACCCCGCAGATCCAAGGCCCTGGCCGCCGCGGTCAAGACAGCGCGACCGGGAGCAGGCGGTCACCCGGATCGAGGCTGCACTGGAGCGGCGCGGGCGGGAGGCTCGGACATCAAGTGTCCCTTCCTTGATCATCGGATCCGCCGCCGGCTTTACAGTCCCGATCGCGGCGCCTCGATAGCCTCCGCGTATGACCACGATCGGGCAGATCTCGTTGGGCGTCACGGATGATGCCCGGGCCGGAGAGTTCTGGCGACAAGCGCTCGGATACGTACGGCGGCCATCACGCTTTGAGGGCGATGACTGGATCGTCGTGGAGCCTCCGCCCGGCATGACCGGCGTCGCCCTTGCCATGGACTTGAGCGAGAGTCCTGCTGAGGAGTTTCCCCGGATACATCTCGATCTCAACGCGGGGGATCGCGACCTCGACGAAGAGGTCGATCGGTTGGTCGCGCTGGGTGCGCAACGTGTTGACTGGCCGCACTACCCAGAGAATGCGCGGCCTGAACTGCCCGCGTTCGTAGTGCTCGCCGATCCTGAGGGGAACCGGTTCTGTGTGGAAGGCCGGCGTCGCGGTTCCGTAGTCCCATAGGGATGTTTGGATCCTAGACACGGCTTTGAGGAGAGGGCCCTTCGTCGGTGCGATGTCGACCGCGCCGAGGTCAGGGGTCTTGAACCGTCACCGTCTGGATCATTAATCTCAATCTGGACCGGAACCACCTCTGCGCCGTCTCGCTCGCCACCCGCCCGGGCACACAGGCCTTCGGTGCCCATATTGGAGGTACGGTGACACCGGATTCGATCCCCGCCTTCGATCACATCTCGGCCGGATACCACCCTGATCCCGCACTGTCGCTGTCCTTGCACGCCGATGCCTACACCGATCCGAAGTGGTTCGACGTCGACCAGCGAGCCGTCTTCGCTCGTACGTGGCAGTGGCTGTGCCACGTGGAGAAGCTGCGAGAGGCGGGAAGCTACGTGACGGGCACGGTCGCCGGCATGCCGATCGTCGCCGTCCGGGACGAGACAGGCACCCTGCGGGCGTTTTACAACGTGTGCAAGCACCGGGCGCACGAACTGCTGTCCGGTGCCGGCGTCCGGCACAGCATCGTGTGCCCGTACCATGCCTGGAACTTCGACCTGACCGGCCGGTTGAGACGGGCGCGCAACACCGGCGGCATGCCCGGCTTCGATCCCTCCACGGTGTGCCTGGACCGGATCCAGGTCACCGAGTTCGGCGGCATGGTCTACGTCAACCTCGCCCCCGAGGCGGTCCCTCTCCAGGTGCAGGCCGGGGATCTGGAGGCGGAGATCGAGGCGCGGGCGCCGGACGTGGCCAAGCTGACCCTCGCCCGCCGGCTCACCTACGACATCGCCTCCAACTGGAAGAACGTCGTCGACAACTTCCTGGAGTGCTACCACTGCCACGTGGCCCACAAAGACTTCGTGTCCCTGGTCGACATGAGCACCTACAAGGTCACCACGTACGGGATCTACTCCAGCCACATGGCCCAGGCGGGCACGACGGAGAACTCCGCCTACGACGTGTCGGAGGCCACGGTCACCGAGCACGCGGTCTGGTGGCTGTGGCCCAACACCTGCCTGTTGCGCTACCCCGGCCGTGGGAACTTCATGGTGTTGCAGATCATCCCCGACGGGCCGGAACGAACGCGTGAGACCTGGGACTTCTACCTGGAGACCACGGAGCCCAACGCGGCCGAACTGGACAGCATCCGCTACATCGACGAGGTTCTCCAGGTGGAGGACATCGCCTTGGTGGAGAGCGTCCAGCGCGGAATGCGCACTCCCGCGTTCAACCAGGGAAAGATCGTTTACGATCCCGGAGGGTCCGGGCTGTCGGAGCACGCGGTCCATCATTTCCACGGCCTCGTCCTGGACGCGTACCGACACGGACTCGGCCTGGCATCATCTGGGTGACCTCCTTCCGGAGTCCTGAGCGCCCAGACACCGGGACGACAGCGTTGACGGAGGGGAGTCTCGCAACCGACTGCGGTGGAAAGCGCCGGCCTGGACGAATGGACCTTTCTGCGTCGTACGTCAGGAAGGTGAGAAGGCCACGCCGAGAATGCCCCAGACCTGGCGGACGCGACTGGGGATGCCTGAGGCGGCCCCGGCGCGGTAGGGCCTGATCGCGCGGCATTCTGGTACGACGGCGGCGGACGTTCGAACGCCGTAGCCATGGTCGGCCCGCCACCCGCCCCTCCACCCGGCGGCGGCCTGCGCCGCGAACCCCTCGATCGGATCCTCATCCCCAACGCTCGCCATGGTCATCCGACGTGACCGCCTCGGCGGGCTGATCCACGAGTACACGCAGGGTCGCACAGGACGGCCGAGTGCTTGGCACCCACACCGCGCTTTCCGCAGCTCTGACCGCGGCATTTCCGCAACATACCGGGTCTATACCGCCAAAACCTACTGTCAAGAGCCTTCCCGAACCCTCGTGTGAAAGGAACGACATGCTGAGAAGGCGCTTAGCAAACGCGGCCATGCTCCTGACCGTCATAGCCGGTGGCCTGGTCGCGATATCGGCTCCCGCCGCAGCAGCCCCGAACTACCAGCTGCCCTTCCCCTGCGGTCAGAAGTGGCGGCTGAACACCTGGGACTCCACGCACGCCCCCGCCGTGGACATGGTCCGCGAGCCGCAATCGGACACCGAGGGCTCGCTGCTGGTCGCCCCGGCCTCCGGCACGGTTAACCAGTCGTACTACCACAGCAACGCCGGCAACATGATCCAGATCAACCACGGCGGCGGCAACTTCACCACCTATATTCACCTGCAGTCGCGCGCTGTGAGCGTGGGCGACAGAGTCACGCAGGGGCAGACGATCGGGCGGGTCGGGCACACCGGCCCCACCTCGAACGGAACCCCGCACCTGCACTACGAGCAGGGCTACGACGCCGACGGCGACGGGAGCGTCTCCTGGGGGTTCGAGGGCGCCGAGCGCGTCACGGCCAGGTTCGACGGCAAGGCGTACGGCCCCGCCCCCGGCGGCGAGTGGCGCAACGTCGAGAGCCGGAACGGCTGCAGCAACACGTCCGGCGCGGATTTCAACGCTGACGGTATCGGTGACATCTTCTCCGAGACCACCGGCACGCTGAACATCTGGAACGGCAAGGGCGACAACAATTTCGCCGCCCGGCAGGAGATCGGTGGTGGCTGGTCGGCGTTCAGCAAACCGGTCGCCGGTGATTTCAACAATGACGGCATCAGCGATCTGGCCGCCATCAAGAGCGGCACAACGCTGTACGTCTGGAACGGTGAGGGCGGTAACAAGTTCGGTCCCGCAGTAGAGATCGGTGGTGGCTGGGCGCCTTATGACGGCACGCTCACGTCTCTGGGTGATGTCAACCAGGACGGTCACGACGACATCGCCGCCATCACCGATGGCACCCTCTACATCTGGAACGGCAAGGGCGGCAACAAGTTCGGCTCGGCCGTCCGCGTCGGCGGCGGTTGGTCGGCGTTCAGCAAGCCCGTCGGCGGCGATTTCAACAATGACGGCATCGGCGACATCGCGGCCATCAAGAGCGGCAGCACGCTGCATATCTGGAACGGTGAAGGTGGTAACAAGTTCGGTCCCGCAGTAGAGATCGGTGGTGGCTGGGCGCCTTATGACGGCACGCTCACGTCTCTGGGCGATGTGAACAGGGACGGTCATGACGACCTCGCCGCCATGACCGGCGGCACTCTCTACGTCTGGAACGGCGAAGGCGGCAACAAGTTCGGCCCCGCCACTGCCATCGGCCCCGGCTGGACCCCCTACTTCTGACCCACGGCGGCGCAAGCGGCCCGGGCGCCCGCCCGGGCCGCTTCGTTCCATGAGCGCCGGGGCAGCCCGGAGACGCGGTCGTCGGCCCATCGCTCCCTGGGAGAGGCCGCATGAGCTTCGGCGCCACCCCGGTTGGGACGGTTTACCCGCGCGCATCCGCTATCGCCAGTCGGTGTCCGCGGCTGGTTTCCGGCCCTCGGCCAGGGAACCAGCCCGGCGCCGATGACACCGCAGCTCGAGCGCCTGATCAGCCGACGTGACTCCAGATCTGGGTGAAGCCGCAGCTCAGCGTGGTAGGGCGGGCGCCGGCTGGAACGTTGAGGCCACCGCCATCGAGGCTCCACGTGCCGGTGGGACGGCGCGGGACCCATACGGGGACGACGTCATCGATGCCTTCAAGTCCTGACCGGCGGACCCTCAGGATTGATCGAGATCCGAGAGGGTCGGCGGGACGAGGAGGTGGATCCCGTCGGCGGCCAGGGTCTCCGTGCCGCCCTTCCGACTGATCGGCCTGGCTCCGTGGGTCTTTCCGTGGCGAATCCGTGCCCATTCCGTGGCGGTCAGGGGGACCGCACGGATGTCCCCGCCTGTCGCGTCCGGCCAAAGTCGCAGGCAACGACAACGATGCGGAAGGGAGGCGTCGTGGAACCCGACTGGTGGATCATCATGATCTCGGCCTGATGTCGACGTCCAGCCGCAGGAGGCACGATCTCCCGATCGTGCCTCCTGCCGGATCCCCACAGCTTCTGTTCCGCACGAAAAAAGTTCTGGCCGCGCGTCAACGAACAGCAGCCGGCTCCGACCTACCTATGACCGCACAGACAAGCGAGGTAACAATGGGCAAGATCATCTACTGGGTGCACGCATCGGTGGACGGGTTCATCGACGGGCCCAACGGGGAGTTCGACTGGCCGGTGATGGGCCCGGAGCTGTCCGCGTACTCCGAAAATCTGGACAAGGGAGTCGACACCCTGCTGTTCGGGCGTCCGGTTTGGCAGATGATGGTGGGATTCTGGCCGAACGCCGAGTCGATGTCGGACGACGCGCACGTCGCCGCTTTCGCGCCGTTCTGGCGTGCCACACCGAAAATCGTGTTCTCCCGAACCTACCCGGGCGACGAGTGGACCAGCCGCGTCATCAAGGACAACCTGGCCCAGGAGGTCTCCGCTCTCAAGGCGCGGCCGGAGGGCGGGGACCTGCTCCTCACCGGCGGCGCCGCGCTGGCCGCGGCGCTGACCGAGCTGGAGCTCATCGACGAGTACCACATCGCCGTACACCCGGTGGTGCTCGGCGGCGGCCGGCGATTGTTCGCCGCGCCGGAGCAGCGCCACAAGCTGCGGCTCGTCGACTCACACGTGCTCGACGGCCAGGTCGTGGTGTCGCACCACCAGCTCGCCCCCAGATAGGTGACCGCCGGCACTCACGTGGCCCGTGGCGGCCATGGAACCCACCGGTACGGTGCCGATGCCGAGGTCGCGGATCACTCGCGCGGTGTTCTCCCCGATCAACGGCGTCCACGCGACGGGGAGTCAGCCTGCTCCTGGCCGGCCAGCAGGCGCAGCGTGCAGGCGCGCTCGAAGCGGGCGTCGATCGACGTCCACAGCTCGACCGCCTCCGCCAGCGCGTCAGGGTCGTCGTGCAGGATGCCACGGGCACGGGCCAGCCCCGCGGCGGCCCACGTGTTCTGCCGCGCGTACGGCAAGGCGGCGGCGACCTGTTCGGCGGCCCCGGGCAGGCCCGCGACGACGGCCAGTTCGGCGCCGGCGGCGCGGGCGTAGGACTCGTACCAGCGGCTGGAGAAGGAGGCGAAGGCGCGGTCGACGAGCGTGGCGGCCTGGCCGTAGGCGCGGGTGTGCACGGCGACCCGCGCGTCGACGAACACGGCGAAGGCCGCCAGCACCGGTGCGGTGGCCGCGTCCTGGGCCCCGGCCATCTCCAGGGCGCGCGAGCGCCACAGGTCGAACTCGCCGCTGCCCGCCAGCCCATGGGCCAGCGCCACGGCGTACACGCCGGTCGACAGCCAGGTGCTGCGCGGCCGGCCCGCCTGGTGCCAGGACTGCCACATGGCCGGTGCCTGCTCGAAGACCTCCGGGAACCGTCCGCTCAACGCGAGCGGTCTGATGAGCTTGGGAATGGACAGGTACGGGTGCTCGCCGACGGGGTCCTCGCGCTCGGCCCGGCCCGCCAGGGCGATCGCGGCTGGTAGGTCCCCGACGCACAACGCGGCACGGGCGGCGGAGTGGAAGGTGTCGACGATCTCGGCCGCGGCGGCCGGCTCATGTGTCGGCAGCCCCTCGATGAGGGCGAGCCGCTCCTGGCAGATCCGCTGAACGGCACGCATGCGGCCGGCCTGCGCATGGGCGAGGGTGAGCACGTCCAGCGCGCCCAGCAGAACGAGAGTGTCGCCGCACGCGCGGGCGCTGTCGGCGGCGGAGCGGGCCAGCTCCGGGCCACCCCGATGCCAGGCCCACGCCGTCGCGAGCAACGCCGCGGTACGGGCATCACTCGATACCGAGCCCGCCGCTTGGAGCGACTCCGAGACGTGGGCGCGTACGGAAACGAGGTCGTCCCCGCCCAGGTAGCGGTAGGTGAGGGTGAGCGCCGAGGCGAGCGTGGCCGTACGCGTGCCGGCATCACCCGCCTGTTCGGCGGCCCGTAGCAACAGGCTCAGCGCCGGCCGCCCGTCGGCGATCGAGACGGTGGCGTCGGCGCCGTTGAGGAGGTCCTGATGGCAGTCCGCGGCGGAGCAGGCGCGGTCGGCGGCGGCCAGGTAGTGGTCGATCGCCTCCCGGTGGTTGCGTCGCGTGAACGTCAGGTGCGCCAGTGATCGGGCCAGGCGGTGCGCGTCGCGGTCCGGCGCGGCCGGGGTGTCCGCGAGCGTGGCCCGCAGGTCGTCGGCCACCAGTTCGAACTGCGCCTGCCAGTTGCCGCCGAGCTGCGACTCCAGCGTCTCCGCCGTACGGGCGGCCCAGCGCAGCCGCAGCCCCAGCGCCTCCTCGGTCTCGCCACTGTCGGCGAGCCGGTCGGCGGCGAAGACCCTGATGGTCTCCAGCAACCGCCACCTGCTGCCGCCCGCGACCCCCGCCAGGCTCTTGTCGACCAGCCGCCCGATGATGTCGGCCACCGCGCTCGGCGCCATGTCCGGCATGACCGCCGTGGCCGCCACCAGGTCGAACCCGCCGGCGAACACCGACAGGCGACGCAGCAGCCTGCGTTCCTCCTCCTCCAGCAGGTCGTAGCTCCAGCCGATCACGGCGCGCAGCGAACGGTGCCGTTGCGGCCTGCCGCGCGCCCCCGACAGCAGCCGCAGCCGATCCTGCAGGCCGACCAGCAGGGCGTCGATCCCGAGCGCGGCCACGCGCGAGGCGGCCAGCTCGATCGCCAGTGGGAGCCCGTCGAGCCGGGCGCACACCTCGGCGATCGCGGCGGGCTCGGCGGCGAACGCGGGATCGACCGCGCGCGCCCGCTCCAGGAACAGCGACTCCGCCTCGCCCGCCAGCGGCGGCACCGTGATGACCCGCTCGCCGGCCAGGCCCGGACGCTCCCTGCTGGCGATCAGGATGCCCGCCTGCGGGCAGGCGGCACGCAGGCTCTCGACCAGGTCGCCGACCTCCTCCAGCAGGTGCTCGCAGTTGTCGAGGACCAGCAGCGACCGTCCCAGCGCGAGCCGGTCCGCGACCGCCCGCGCCAGCGGCTGGGGAGGACGTTCGGCCAGGCCCAGCGCGTCGGCCACCGCCCGCAGGACGAACCCCGCGCCGATCGGGGCAAGATCGACGAACGCCCCGCCGGCGGGGAACGACGCCGAGGCCGCCTGCGCCACGACCGCCCCCAGCCGGGTCTTGCCGACGCCGCCGGGCCCCACCAGGCAGACCGGCGCGGCGTGCGCGAGAGCCGCCAGCGTTTCCTGGCGCTCCTCGCGGCGTCCGACGAAGGAGGTGTGGCTGACCGGGATCTGCGCGATGTGCCCCGGCTTGACCGAGGACGACGACCGGTGCCGGTTCATGGCCGCCAGGGCCGTCCTGCTGGCCACGCCGTACTTGCGTAGCAGCGAGGAGACGTGACTCTCCACGGTACGGACCGAGACCTGCAGCCGGCGGGCGATCTGCGCGTTGGTCAGTTGCTCGGCCACCCCGGCCAGCACCTCGACCTCGCGAGGCGAGAGCTCGTGAGGCTCGCTGGGGACCATGCCTCCCATTGTGGCTCGGTGATCCTTTCGTGGCGAATCCGTGCCCCTCCGTGGCGGTCAGGGGAGCCGCACGGATGTGCCGGCCCGTCGCGGCAGGTCAAAGTCGCAGGCAGCGGACGGATAATGAAGGGCTCTCATGATCAAGCACGCCACCTTCGTGGCCGAGGTGGACGCGGCGCTCGTCACCGCCGACGGGACCGTCAAGGCGCGCCTGACCGGCGTACGGCTGGCCATGAGGGACGCGTACGTCGGCGAGCACGCCGCCGTCAACGGCTGACCGCCCGCGAGCAGGGCAGCGGACCTCCTCGAAGGCCGGTGCAGTAGGTCGTGGTCACCGCTGCCGCCCAGCCGCTCGCTGCGCCGGCGGGTCGAGCGGTGGGCCGTGGAGCGGGGCCGAACTCATCTGCTGTTGCCTGTCGCTCAACCTGAGGCTCATGCCGGGTTCGCCCTGCGCTCCTAGCCTGGGCCCGGAGGGGCTGATATGGAACTCCGGCAGCTGACCGTTTTCCTCGCCATCGCGGAGGAACTGCATTTCGGACGCGCGTCCGAGCGCCTGCACCTGGCGCAGTCGTCCGTCAGCCAGCGACTGCGGCAGCTGGAACGCGAGGTGGGCGTGCAACTGGTCGCCAGGACCTCCCACCGGGTGGCGCTCACGCCCGCCGGGGAGACCTTCCGCGTCGAGGCGCGGCGGGTGATCGAGCAGGCCGAGCACGCGATGCGCGCGGCCAGGCAGACGGCCGCCGGGGCCATGGAGGCGATCAGCATCGGGTTCAACTTCGCCGCCGGGCAGCTGGTCCTGCCCAAGACGCTGGCCCGGTTGCGCGCCGAATACCCGCAGGTCAAGGCCAGCCTGTGGGAGAAGCTCACCGGTCCTCAGCTCGCCGCGCTGAAGGCGAAGGAGCTGGATCTCGGCCTGCTCTTCGGCCGGCCGCCCGCCGCGGAGTTCGGCTCGCGCGAGATGTTCAAGGTGCCGTTGGTGGCGATCGTGCGCAGCGGCCATCCCTGGGCGGGACGCGACGTCGTGCCGATGGGAGAGGTGGCCCGGCAGCCCTGCGTCATGCTGCGCCGCGAGCACAGCCCGGCGATGCACGACGCGATCGTCGACGCGGCGGTCCGGTCCGGCACGCCCCTCAACGTCGTCGAGGAGATGGACGATCCGACCGCGACCGCGATCACGGTCCAGGGCGGCGACCTCGTCGCGTTCGCGTCGAGGATCCGGCTGCCGCACTCGATGGCCGACAACCTCGTGGCGCTGCCGCTCGTCGATCCCACGCCGATGCTGGGCGTCTGCGTCGCCTGGCGATCAGGAGACACCCGCCCCACGGTCCGCGCGTTCCTGGACTGCCTGCGGCACGCCGGCCCGTTCGCCTGACGATCGGCTGTGCCGATCGCACGTTTCGCGATCCGCCGGCGATCGGCTGAGCCGATCGCGCGTTCGCGATCCGCTCGTTGCCGCTCTCGAGGGGCCCGCCTACGTTTTCGACTGCGAACACGGAGAGACAGGACCCCCATCATGCGCTTGACAGTGCTCGGCTGCCGGGCGGGAATGCCGTCCGACGGACAGGCGAGTTCCGGCTATCTGGTGACCACCGACTCCACGAAGATCCTGCTTGACTGCGGACCAGGCATCGCCACCGCGCTGAGCGGCGTGTGCCCGCCGGCGGCGCTCGACGCCGTGGTCCTCAGCCATCTGCACAACGACCACTGCCACGACCTCTTGCCGATCGGCAAGAAGATCATCGCCGACCAACTCGGGAACCCGCTCGCCGCCTCCGCGACCGTGGACTTCCGGCCGCCGATTCCCCTGTACGTCCCCGTGGGAGGTCGCGGGCTCCTCGACGCGCTGTCGGCGTTGTTCCCGCTGGCGACCCTGCCGCTGCTGGAGAAGGCGTTCGAGGTCGCCTTCGACGTGATCGAGTACGAGCCGGGCGACACGTTCGAGGTGGGCGACTGCGTGATCGGCCTGCACGAGCTGCGGCACGCCCTGCCCAACTGCGGCGTACGCGTCGAGTCCGCGCAGGCCGGCCTGGCCTACACCGGCGACACCGGTGTGACCGACGCGCTGGTCACCCTGGCCGGCGGCGTCGACCTGTTCCTGGCCGAGGCGTCCCTGGTCGAGACCGACACCGGCGACCACGGGCACCTGAGCGCCGCCGACGCCGCGCGCGCCGCGCACCGGGCGGGTGCGGGCCGGCTGGTCCTGACCCACCTCCCCTCGGCCGAGCCCGCCTTCCTCGCCGCGCGTGCGGCGGAGGCGGCCGGGGAGTTCGGCGGCCCCGTCCTGGTGGCCGCTCCAGGCAGTTCGTACGAGATCTCGAAGGACGACGCATGAAGCTCAGCGCCCGTGCCGGGGCCCGGCCGGTGGCCGTCGCCGTGCTGCTCGGCCTGACCGCGGCCTGCGGGGCGACCGCCGCCGCCCCCAAGGCCGACGGCCCGATCACGATCAGCTTTCTCTCGTACAACTACGGCACTCCGGACCTCGGCGGCCAGGGCACCCAGCAACTCATCGACGCCTTCCAGCGCACGCATCCGAACATCCGGGTCAAGCCGCAGGGAGTGGCGACGAAGGATGTGCTCGTCAAGCTCCGCACCGACACCGCGGCCGGCAGCCCGCCGGACGTGGCCCAGATCGGCTGGAGCAAGATGGGCGAGGCGATGTCCAGCCTGCCCCTGGTGCCCGTCCAGGACATCCCGCCGGCCCCCGACTGGTCGCGGCACGTTGCCGGGATCTCACCGGCGATCATGAAGGCGGTCGCGAAGGGCGGCAAGGTGTGGGCGATGCCGTACACCATGTCCGTCCCCATGCTGTACGTCAACGCCGACCTGTTCCGCCGGGCGGGGCTGGACCCGGCCAAGCCGCCGGCGACCGTCGAGGACGTCAAGGAAGCGGCCCTGAAGATCAGGAAAGCAGGCGCCCAGGGGGCCTACTTCGACATCGCCAACTCCGGCAAGTCGGACTTCCTTACCCAGTCGATCATCGCCAGCAACGGCGGCGGCCTGGTGGGCGCCGACGGATCGGTCACCCTGGACCAGCCTCCCGCCGTCCAGGCGCTGAGCGCGATGCGTGACCTGACGGCCTCCGGCGCGCAGCCCGCCGTCGCCACCGAGGACGCCGTCGCGGCCTTCTCCGCCGGCAAGCTCGGCATGCTGGTGACCAGCACGGCCCTGCTCGCCTCGCTGGAGAAGACGGCGACCGGCACGTTCGAGCTGCGGACCGGCGCCTTCCCCGGCTTCGCGGGCAAACCCGCGCGCCCCACCTACTCCGGCGCCGGGCTCGCGGTGCTCGCCAAGGACGCCGCGCACCGGCAGGCGGCGTGGGAGTTCATCCGGTTCCTGAGCAGCGAGGAGGGCTACACGATCATCACCTCGAAGATCGGCTACCTGCCCCTGCGCGAGTCGATCGTGGACGACGACCGCTATCTCGGCCCGTACTTCGCCAAGAACCAGCTGCTCAAGCCGTCGCTGGCCAAGCTGGGCACGGTGGCCCCGTACACCTCCTTCGCCGGCAAGCGGGCCAACGAGGCGGTCGTCATGCTGCAGGACCAGGCCGTCGAGCCCATCGTGTTCCGCGGCGCCGACCCCGCCACGACGCTGGCCGCGGTGGCGGGCAAGATCCGCGCGCTGCCCCAGCAATGACCACGGTACGGATGAGCCCCGCGGCTGCCTGGCTCTTCCCCGCTCCGGCACTGCTGGCGCTGATCGTCTGGATGTACGCCCCCATGGTCGCCACCGGGGTGCTGAGCCTCTTCTCGTGGGACCTCACCTCGCCCGACCGGGCGTTCGAGGGGGCCGGGAACTACGTGCGGCTGGCCACCCAGCCCGAGTTCGCCAACGCGGTCGTCCGCACGCTGCTGTACATCCTCGCCATGCTGCCCTTCGCCACGGTGATCCCGCTCGGGCTGGCCATCCTGCTGTGGAAGCGGCCCGGACGCGCCTCGAACGTCTACCGGACCCTGCTCTTCCTGCCCGTCATGCTGGCGCCCGTGGCCACCGCCATCTCCTGGCGGTTCCTCCTCAACCCGTTGCAGGGGCTGGTCAACACGGTGCTCGGCGGGCTCGGACTGCCAGGGCCGAACTGGCTGGGCGATGCCCGAACCGCTCTGCCGGTGATCGTCGTGATCACCGCGGCGAAGATCGCGGCGCTGAACATGCTGCTGTTCGGCGCGGCCCTGACCGGGCTGGACCGCAGCTGCCTGGAGGCCGCCAGGGTCGACGGCGCCACCGAGTGGCAGACCACCCGGCGCATCGTGCTCCCGCAACTGCGGCGCACCACCGTGCTGCTGACGCTGCTGTGCGTCGTGCTCGCCGGCCAGTGGGTGTTCACCAACGTCGCGGTGCTCACCCAGGGCGGCCCCGACGGCGCCACCGACAACATCTACTACCGGCTCTACACCTACGGGTTCACCTTCTTCGACATCGGCACCGCCTCCGCCGCGGGCGTCGTGATCGTGCTGGCCCTCGGGGCGGTCACCCTCGTCGGAAGGAGTCGGCGTGCGCGCGTATGACAGAGGCGTGCGCCGGCTGGGCTGGCACGCCGCGCTGCTGACGTCGGTCGCAGTGATGATCTTCCCCGTGCTGTGGGCGCTGTCGGCGTCCTTCAAGCCGGCCAACAAGATCTACGGCACCGAGCCGCTGCCCTCGCCCGCCGTCCTGGAGAACTACCGGGTCGCGCTGCTCGACTTTCCCATCGGGCAGGTGCTGGTCAACACGTTCGCGATGGCGAGCGGCGGCACGCTCGTGCAGCTCCTGGTCGCGATCCCGGCGGCGCACGCCTTCGCGCGCTTCCGCCTGCGGCACGAACGGCTGGCCACGGCGCTCGTCACCGGGGCGCTGCTGATCCCCCCGCAGGTCGTGATCGTGCCGCAGTTTCTCATGGTGTCGGGGCTGGGCTGGCGCGACACGTACTGGGGGCTGATCATCCCGCAGCTGTCCGGCTGCGCCCTCGCGGTGCTGCTGCTGCGCGAGCACGTCCGCGCCATCCCGGCCAGCCTCTTCGAGGCGGCCACCGTCGAGGGCGCCTCGGAGTGGTCCGTGCTGAGATTCGTCACCATCCCCCTGCTGCGCCCGGCGCTCGGCGCGATCGCGATCCTCACCTTCATCAACATCTGGAACGAGTACCTGTGGCCGACGCTCGTGGCGCCGACCGTGGAGCACACGACGATCCAGACGGGGCTGCAGCTCTTCCTGAACCAGGAGGGCGCGAACCCCGGGCCGCTGATCGCCGCGGCCATGCTGACCACTCTGCCGATCGTGGCCGTCTACCTCGTGGCATCCCGCCGGGTCATCCACGCCTTCCTGCAATCCGGAATCGGGTGAATCCGGATGACAGGTCGATCAGCGATCACCCACAGGCGGAGGTCAGCCTCTCGTCGATGCCGGGTTCGCCCGGACCTCGCGGCCGTGTGGGGGCGGCGAGCCGGGTGACCTGGAGCCCGGCCGCGGTCCACGCCTGGAAGCCGCCGATCACGTCGGTGGCGTTCGCCAGCCCGATCTGCCTGAGGGACGAGGCGGCGAGGCTGGAGGAGTATCCCTCGTCGCACAGGATGATCCAGCGGATGTCCGCCGAGGTGGCCTCGGGGATCCGCGCGTCGCAGCGCGGGTCGAGCCGCCACTCCAGATGGTTGCGTTCGATCACGATGGCGCCGGGCACCTCGCCGCCGCTGCGGCGCTGGAACTCTGGCCGGGTGTCCACGATGAAGGCCTCGCCACGGCTCGCCGCGGCGCAGGCCTCGGCGGGCGGCAGGCGGCGCAGCCCGGTACGTGCCCGAGCCAGTAACGTGTCGATGCTCACGAGACTCCAGTGGGGGGATCCAACGCGCCGTTGGTTTGAAGACCGATGGTGCCACCGGGCACGTTCGTGATCTTAGTCCTCTCCGGGAGCGCTCGAGGGCTTTCAGATCTTGACGATGATCTCCGCTCGGCCCTTCTCCGACGTGGCCGTGATCTTCCAGCAGCCGCGTGCGGGGAAATTGACGCCCATCGGCAGCGGCCCCGGCAGCCCCTCCGACGTGGGGCTGAGCCTGGCCTGTCCCTTGGCGTCCGTCCCGACCGCCGTGACCGTCACGGACGGCGGCTGGTCGCTGGACGTCCACAGCGGGCGTTTGGCGTAGAACCCGCTGCCGGCCGGCTCCACGGAAGCGCCCCAGGTGGCGTCATCCGGCGCGATGAACCAGATATCGGATTCGCCCACGGCTCGTTCGATGCCGGCGTCCAGGAGCGCCGGTGGAAGCTCTTTCGCCGCGCGGATGGTGTCGTCACACACCGCAGGTGCCTCTCCTTCGGCATCGGGCCGGGCCGCGGCACCGCACCCGCCGCCGCACAGAGCGGCGACGGCCACGGATGCCGCGACCCGGATGATCGACCGGAAACGTCGTGTCACCATGTCCAGGCCGTCCACAGGGGCAGGGCCAGCATGACGACGATTCCGAGCAGTTGCGCGCCTCGAACGTTGGTCCACAGGCGCTGGCTGCGCATGAGCCCCGTGCTGGTCGGGCTGCCGAGGCTGACGGAAAGGATCAGCGGTATCGCGAAGGCCAGGCCGTAGACCGCGCCCAGCCATGGAGGCGCCGCTCCCGTGAGGGCCGCGAGCAGCACGACCCACGACGTGAACGAGACCCGGTAGGTCGTACCGATGATGCCCGTGTCCCCACCCCACAGCAGCGGTGTCACCCACCAGGTGTCCGTCGTGTGCGCCAGTTCCTTGGCAGTCTGGCGACGCAGGCCCAAGGACATGCGTCCCCGCGCGGCCGCGAGGATGTCGACCACCAGGCCGGCGACGCTCGCGACGCCCAGGATGACGGTGACCGCGGAGGCGGAAAGCACACCGGAGACCAGCTGACCCAACTGCGACAGGACGAACACCGTCAGAGTCGCGGTCGAGACGTGCGCGGCGGTGAGAATGAGGATGAACGACCGGGCTCGTTGCCGGCCGAGCTCAGAATCCCCTTGCACGAAGGGGCGGATCACTCCGATGAATGACTGGCCTCAAGGACTGTACAGCTGGGCGAAGCCCGCCACAGCCGCCAGTGAGAGCACCCAGTAGGTCAGCATGCCTGGATCAGTAGTACCAGATGGAGCAGTAGTACGAGCCGGACCAGCATGAGGAGGACGTGGTGCACTCGCCGCAGTACACCGTGCGGCCGCTGCCGTCCTTGCAGGTCCAGTAGGTGCGCTTGTATCCGGACGGGCAGTACCAGCGGGGCCGGTCCACCGGATACGGGCACCACCGGCTCGTCGCCAGCGCGCAGCACGGCGAGCCGAGCGGGTCGGCCTTGGCCTCCTTCGGCTGGAGGAGGGTGGCCAGCCCGGCGATGATGGCGCCGGCGGCGGTGTACATGCCGGCGCGACGTAGTGGTTCCTTGATGGTGCGGATGGTCTCCGGCTCGGCGTTCTGCATGGTGGTCATGCCACTCCCGCTTGTCTGTCAGGGGATGGTGATGAGTTCTGGCGCGGCCAGGAGTGCTTCGAGTTGCCGGAACGACGGGATGGTCTGGGCGGACACGGCTCTCCCGTCCTGGAACACGACGGCCGAGGGTGCCACCGTGATGTCGAGCGCGGTGGCGATCTTGGCCTCCTCGTCGACGATGACCCGGTCGGCGGGCATCCTCGCCGCGGCCAGCCACGTCTCGGCGTCCTCGTGTGAGCGTGCTTCGATGACGAGCCGCACACCGTGCGGCACCTCGCCGCGGAGCCGTTTGGCGATGGTCTGGCAGGTGGAGCACATCGTTGACAGGAACAGCACGATCAGGCGCTCGTGCCCGTCGAACTCGGCCGGCAGCCCGGCTGAGGACGGCGGCGTCGGCAGTCCCTCGGGAAGGGCGAGCGCCTCGGGGGTGTCGTTCAGCCCCAGTTCGGTGCGCACCACTTCGAGCGTGCGGTACTGGTCGACCAGCGCCAGGACGCAGATCAACACAACGATGGTGAGAATGCAGACGGCTATGGTGAGTGCGATCACGAAGCGTCCTTGTTGACGACGGCCCGGGTGAACACGCGGTTCTCCCGGGCGAGGGGGAGGCCTCGCAGCCCGGCCAGGACGGCGAGGCCCAGTGCCAGGGCTGCCAGAGTCCACAATCCCTGCTCGGCGCGCAGCCCGCTCTGGTCCATCAGCACCAGCACGGCCAGGGCGCCCCACAGGGGCAGGTACGCGAGCTGCCTGACGCCCAGCGGCCGCGAAGAACGGCCCAGGCACGCGCACCCGATGTTCTTGCCGCCGAGCAGCGCCATGGCGCCCGCGCCCGCGAAGGAAAGCCCGAGAACGCCCACCATGAGAGCGGTGAGCACGGGCCATGGCATTGCTGCCAGCATCATCGCGGTCGCGATTTCCAATAACGGCACGGCGTACGCCAGCGCGCCTTTCCCGGGAACCGCCAGGGCGGCCAGGGTAAGGCGAAACTCGCGCGGTTCGGCGAGCTTTCGGGTTCCGGCGTAGAGGAGGAGGGTGGCCGCGGCGAACCGGACCAGGAGGGAGAGAAGTTCAGGCATCAGGCGGTGCTGGGCGATCTGACGTCGAGCACCTGAGCGTCCGGCAGTGTCGTGCCCATGAGCGCGACGAGGACGGAGCTCTGTCCCGCGGCGCTGAGCTGCTGTGAGGGAGCGGCCTTGACGCCGTTGAGGCTCACGACGCCCTTGCTGTCGCGGCTCGGCGTACCCGTGGTCCAGGCGCACAGAGGCAGGGCCACGAGCCCCAGCTCGGAGACCCGGTCGGTGACGGTGACGAGGTCCCCGACGCGCGGCAGCACGCCCTCGGGAAACCCGGTGTAGGAGACGCTCTTGAAGGTACGGCCGTCGCGCTCGGCCACGGCGGTGACCGTGCCGGACGCGATTTCGGTCACTCTGGCGGTCTCTTCGACCGTCGTGGCCGACGCGAGCGCCTCGCTCGCCAGAGCCCCGGCGGCTACTGTGGAGACCGTCGCCACTGTGCCGGTTCTGAGAAGGTTTCGTCTGGACAGGAAACGACGCTGCTCACCTGACATAAGGCCTCCGCCGAAAACGAAACATCACCGGGCATTTCACGGGATATCCGGAAATTTGGGTACGCCGCCCGGTGCGCGAATTCAGTGTGAGCCGCCTTGATCATGGCTGTCAATATGGTGTCCAAAAAGTCTGACAGCTGACCGAAAGCCCGGTTCCCAGCGCTCTCAGCGCGGGCGGTCGTCCGTACGGGCCGCAGGTGTCGCCGAGCCGTGACGGGCCTGACAGATCCGCAGGTCGTCGCTGATGCGCCGGGTGACGCCGCGCGCGTCGAGGCGTTCGAGGAGGGAGAGGACGACGCGGCGGCTGGTCGCCAGGGCGAGCCGTGCGTCCCTGACGGTGAACGGCGAGGCGAGCCGCGCCAGCGTGTCGGCGGCCCGGTCCAGCGCATCGGGCAGGAGCACGACGTTCTTCCCGATCGAGGTCAGCGCGCCCGAGCGGACCGCCGCCGCCAGCGCCTTGCCGGTGAGGCCGAGCTCGGCGAGCCGCTCGGGCGTCGGGGCGTCGAACGGCCGCTCGCCGAGGTGGGCGGTCAGCTCGGCCACCGCTCTGGCGATGGGCGCGGGCAAGGCGTCGCCGGCCGGCACCACGCGCCCCGACCGCAGCGCCAGCGGCGGCGCGACGAGCGCTTCCACGAGCCTGCGGTCCGGCAGCCCGAGCACCTGCGCGGCGGCTTCCAGCGTGACACCCGGATCGAGCGGGGGCCGGCGCGCGACGTGGTCGGCCAGGCTGCGCCGCAGAGCCGACCAGTGCTCGGGGTCGGCGAACCAGTCGCCGGTCACGGGCTCGCCGGCCGGTGGGCAGCCCATCGCGGACAGCTCGGCCCCCGACAGGACGCCGTGCCAGCGCAGCAGGGTGACGGCGTCGGGCAGGCCGGCCTCGCCGAGTTCGGCGGCCCGCGCGGCGGCGGCCCCCCGGCGTCGCAGCGGAGCCGGGCGCACGTCCAGCACGTGGACGCCGGCGGTGATCTCGTGCCGTCCCGGCTCGCGGAGCAGGGCGCGGTCGCCCGTCCTGAGCGGCAGGGCCCGGTCGAACGTGAGCCGGGCCGTGCCGGCCCCCAGCGCCCGGACCTGGACGGGCACGGCCGCCGAACCGACATGCAGGGTGGCCGCACCGCGCCGGCCCGCGTCCGGCGCCAGCCGGACGTCGGCGACCTGAGTCCGCAGCCAGGCGTCAGGCGTCACCAGCGCCATGCCGCGGGACAGGGCCGCACGGTCGACGCCGCGGAGGTTCACGGCGACCCGCGCGGTCGCGTGGACCACGTCCGCTTCCCGGTTGAGCGTCTGCAGCCCGCGGACTCTGACCCGGTGGCCGTCGACGTCCAGCTCGTCGCCGATGCGGAGAGTCCCCTGAGTGAGCGTGCCGGTGACGACGGTCCCCGCGCCCTTGACGGTGAACACCCGGTCGATCCACAGCCGGACCGCTCCCTCGACGTCCGGGCTGGGCAGCCCGGCGACGAGCTCGGCCAGCGCCCCCTCCAGTTCGGGAAGGCCCGCGCCGGTCAGCCCGCTCACTGTCATGATCTCGGCCCCCGCGAGCCCGGTGCCGTCGAGGCGCTCCCGTGCCTGCCGTACCGCGGGCACGGGGTCGGCCAGGTCGCAGCGGGTCACGACGACGAGCCCGTGCCGCACGCCCAAGGCGTCGAGCGCGGCCAGGTGCTCGGCGGACTGGGCCTGCCAGCCACCGTCGGCGGCGACGACGAACATCACCGCCGGGACCGGCCCCACCCCGGCCAGCATGTTGGTGACGAACCGCTCATGCCCCGGCACGTCGACGAACGCGATCCGCTCACCCCCGGGCAGCGTCCTCCAGGCGAACCCGAGGTCGATCGTCATGCCGCGGCGCTTTTCCTCCGCCCAGCGGTCGGGCTCCATCCCGGTCAGCGCCCTGACCAGCGTCGACTTCCCATGGTCGATGTGGCCGGCGGTGGCGATCACATGCACGCGCGCTCCACGGCCGCGGCGATGGTCTCGTCCTGGCCGGGGTCGACCGTGCGCAGGTCGAGGATCAGCCGCCCGCCGGCGACCCGGCCCACCACAGGGGGGTTGCCGGTGCGCAGCCGTACGGCCAGCCGGCCGTCCACGGCGATTCCCGCGCTGGGCAGTTCCACTCCGGGGGCGCCGCCGCCGCCGACCCTGGCGACGGTCTCCACCGCCTCCGCGCGGTCGCCCAGGCGCCCGGCCAGCCGCCGCGCGCGCTCGGCGAGCTCTTCGGCGGGTACGTGCAGCGCGACCTGCACCGGCGGACGCGGGCCGCGCAGCGTGGCCTCCAACGCGGCGAGGGTGAGCTTGTCCACCCGCAGCGCCCGGGCGAGGGGGTGGCGGCGCAGCCGGTCCACCAGCGCCGCGTCGCCCAGCAGGAGCCCCGCCTGCGGGCCGCCCAGCAGTTTGTCCCCGCTGGCGGTGACCAACGCGGCTCCCGCGCGCAGGGTGCCGGCGGCGTCCGGCTCGCCGGGCAGCAGCGGCTCTGCCCGCAGGAGCCCCGAGCCGATGTCGGCGACCACCGGTGGGCCCGCCGTGGCCAGCTCCGCGACGGACACCTCGGAGGTGAAGCCCTCGATGCGGAAGTTGGACGGGTGCACCTTGAGGATGAATCCGGTCTCCGGACCGCAGGCGTCCAGATAGTCCCGCAGGGACGTCCGGTTGGTGGCGCCGATCTCGCGTAACCTGGCGCCGGTCGACTGGAGGAGCTCGGGGATGCGGAAGCCGTCGCCGATCTCCACGAGCTCGCCGCGGCTGATGACGATCTCCTTGCCCTGGGCAAGGGCGGTCGCGGCCAGTACGAGCGCCGCGGCGTTGTTGTTGACCACATGGACCGCCGCCGCCTCCGGGACCGCCGCCGCCAGCGCCGCGAGAGCCGTCCGGCCCCGTCGCGCCCGCCCGCCCTCGGCCAGGTCGAACTCCACGTCGGCGTAGTCGGCGGCGGCCCCGATCGCCGCCACCGCGGCACGCGACAACGGCGCCCGGCCCAGGTTGGTGTGCACGATCACGCCGGTGGCGTTGATGACGGAGCCGATGCCGCTGGCCGTCGCCGGCAGCAGCGTCAGCACCGCGTCAACCGCCTCGTCCGGCTTGAGCACGCCCTCGCGAACCCGCTGCTGCGCCGTCCGCACCGCGGCCTTGACCAGCTCGCGCCCGAGTGCCTCCTGGGCGGCGACGAGCCGCGGGTCGGACAGCATGCTGTCGGTCCGCGGCACGCGACTGCGTTGATCCACTGACGGCTTCCCCCGCTGCTCGATGAGCGGAGGCGGACGGGAATCGAACCCGCCGCGCTGAGATCCTCAACGCCACTGGTTTTGAAGACCAGGAGGGCCACCAGGCACCTATACGCCTCCAGAGGTGATCATAGTTTCATGAACGAGCTCAGACTGACGCAGTACGGCACCGGCGGTGGCTGTAGCTGCAAGATACCCCCGAACGAGCTGGAGACGCTGGTGGCCGGGTTCGCCCGTACCGGCTCCGGCGCATCCCCGGCGGGGGACTTACTCGTGGGCATCGACCACGGGGACGACGCGGCCGTGGTCCAGGTGCCGGGTGACGCGTACGCCATGGTGGCGACGACCGACTTCTTCCCTCCCGTCGTCGACGACGCCTACGACTTCGGCCGGATCGCCGCCACGAACGCGCTCTCCGACGTGTACGCCGTCGGCGGCGAGCCGGTCATGGCGCTCAACCTGCTCGGCTGGCCGCGCGGGGTCCTGCCCCTCGAACTGGCTCGCGAGGTGCTGCGCGGCGGCTTCGACGTCACCCGGGCCGCCGACTGCCATCTCGCGGGAGGTCACAGCATCGACGACCCGCACCCCAAGTACGGCCTCGCCGTCACCGGCCGCGCCCACCCCGACCGCCTGCTGCGCGTGGACGCCGGCGCGCCCGGTGTCCCGCTCACCCTCACGAAGCCGCTCGGCGTGGGCGTGCTGAACACCCGGCACAAGGCCACCGGTGAGGTGTTCGCCGAGGCGATCGCCGTGATGACGACGCTCAACCGTGACGCCGCCCGCGCGGCCGTGGCGGCGGGGGTGCGCTGCGCCACCGACGTCACCGGCTTCGGCCTGCTGGGCCACCTGTACAAGCTCGCCCGGGCGAGCGGCGTCACCGCCGTCATCGACAGCACCGCGATCCCGTACGTCGCGGGCGCCCGGGAGGCCGTCCGCGACGGGTACGTCAGCGGCGGCTCCCGCAGGAACCTGGACTGGGTGGCGCCTCACTGCGACTTCGGTGACCTTCCGGAAGACGAACGCCTGCTGCTGGCCGACGCGCAGACCTCGGGCGGGCTGCTCGTCGCCGGCGAGATCCCGGGCCACCCGATCATCGGCGAACTCGTCCCCCGCGCCGAGTCGGTGCTGATCGTGAAATAGACCCGTCCCCGTGTCCGGCCGGCTGACGCTTCTCGCGCGGGGCCGGCTGTGGCACGCACACCATCTCGGTGCCGGACTCAGCGAAGGGCGTCGTGCCTGAAGTCCTTGGGTGAGATGCCGAACGCCTTGCGGAAGGCGCGACTGAAGTCCGCAGGGTGGGAGAAGCCCCAGCCGGCGGCGATGGCGTGGATGGGGGTGTCGCGCATGACGGGGTCGGCAAGGTCGCGGCGGGCGCGTACGAGGCGCTGGGTCCTGATCCAGGCGGAGACCGTCGTGCCCTGCTCCTGGAAGAGCCGGTGCAGGTAGCTGGGGGAGATGTGGTGCGCGGCGGCGAGCGCGCCGGGGGTGAGGCCGGGCTCGCGCAGGTGCTGCTGGATGAAGGCCTGGACGCGCAGGGTGAGGGCGCGGGCCGGAAAGGCGGAGTCGCTTTCGAGGGCGTGCGCGAACAGCGCGTCGACCAGGCCGAGGAGCGCCATGCCCACGCGCGGGCCGTCGGCGGGGCGGTAGGAGCCCGCGCCTTTGCCGGTCAGAGTGGCGACGAAACCGGCCAGCAGGGCGCCGATCCCGTCGTCGCCGGGGATGCTGCGGCCGAGGATCCGGTCCATGCGGCCGGTCGGCAGCGACAGGAGCGGCTTGGGGATGATGACGGTGGCGTGCTGGAACGGGGTCCTGCCGTCGGGCGTCAGGAAGTCGCACTGTTGCAGGCGCGAGATGTCGTGGACGAACAGGTCCCCCACCCCGGAGGCGACCTGTGTGTCGTTCCAGGTGGCGCGCAGGGTGCCCCGTAAGGGGAGCTGGAGCTGGTACGCCTCGTCGTGCGCGAAGTCACGGGTGGGGGTCGGGTTGCGCCACATGTGCATGGGCGCGAAGGTCTTCTTGGCCACGCGCAGGGGGCCGAGTTCCGTCTCGTGGTCGTCGGCGTAGAAGTCCTGCGCGTGATCGCTGGTCATCTCGAAGTCCGACCCGCTGCAGATGCGCTCGCGCCAGCGGTCGAATCGTTCCTTCGTGGGGATGTCGTCGATCCGGAAAGCGTTCTCGATCACGTGCCCATTCTTGCCCGGGGCGCGAGGGGCGACGACTCCGCCGCCGTCGTCACGACATCGGGACCCGCCGTGGATCCGGTGCTCACTGACAACGGAAACCAGGGAGATCGGCGGGACCCGGTGGTGCGGCGGCTCAGACGGCGGGGCGGCCCAGGCCGCGCAGCTGGGCCGGGGTCAGCGCGGAGACGTTCTGGTCGATGGGGGAGTCGGTGTACTGGTGGATGGCCCAGGACTTCCAGTCGGCGGGCGGGGTGATGGCGCCCTTGGCCTTGCTGTAGTGGGCGACCCACAAGGGGTACTGGGCCAGGCCCTTGCCGTAGGTGTTGGCGAAGTTCCAGCCGCTGTAGATCATCGGGGTGATTCCGGTCTTGGCCTTCACGTGCGACAGCCAGGCCTTGGCCCAGGCGTTGACCTCGGCGACGGACCTGCCGTCGGTGGCCTCCAGGTCCAGGACCAGCAGGTCGCCGGCCTTGGCAGGCTGCGAGTTCACCATGGCGAGGAAGTACTCCGCCTCGGCGATGGGGTTGTTGCGGGGGTGGCCGAAGTGGTACGCCCCCCGCACGATCCCCTTCTTGCCCATTTCGCGCCAGTGGCGGGCGAACGAGGAGTCGCGGAAGGACGTGCCCTCGGTGGCCTTGATGATGCCGAACTGGGCCGGGCTGGCGGCCCAGTCGTACTGGGCCTCGTACCTGGAGACGTCCACGCCGTAGGTGAACGCCCTGGTCTCCTGCTGGGTTGTGTGCCGCGAGTCGTGGTCGGCGGTCGAAGCGAGCGCGGTGCCGGTCGCGCCCGTGAAGGCGGCGGTCCCGGCCAGGAGCGCGCCGGTGATGGCGAGGCTCAGGCGCTTGGCGGGAAGAGCGCGGTGGCTCTTGAGGGCATGGGTGAGTGCGGCAAGCCGGGGCTTGGGCATGAGGGTATTGACTCCTTGCTTCCATGCCGCCTACCGGGTTAGCTGACGGGTTCGGGCGTGGAAGTGCCCTACGGGCGCAGCCTGGGCTGGCGTCCGATTCACCCCGGAAGAGAATGGGTCCCCGGTTCCGCAGGGGATGCGGATTCGGCGGCCGTACGCAGCGCTTGGGGCGGCGTACGGTCTGGTCAACGAAACGGCAACGCAGCGGCGGAAATGCCGGCCGCTGCGCTTATCACGGATACATAAAGGTATATATCCCCCCATGGGTGGTGCAAGTGGGGCAAATCCGATCCCCGGTGGATCGGGCCCGAAGCGCCTTGCTGGTAGCAGGTTCGGAGCCAGGTAAAGGTTTGCGGGCTGCCGCTTCCAGGATCTCCCCGTGGCGGCTGAGGCGAGTGTGGCGACCAACCTGCGAACGGCCCCGTGCGGGCGGCGTCGTGAACGGGTGGCTGACGGGACAGCATTGTTCTTAGTGGACAGACGACTTGATCTTCACACTTTTCACCGGCTCTTCTCCTGAATGGGATAAGCCTGCGGCGTGGCGTCACGGAGCAGCTGACGGCGGCTGGAAACATCGTACGAGTCTCGGAGAACGTCGCTCTCCGGGGCAGTCGCGATCATGGCCGGTATTTCGGAGGAGTGGTACATGCTCACGCCAATTCCCCGAACGGCAGCCGTAGCCGCTCCCGGCAGGCCGAAGGCGCGTCTCTCGACCAGAAGAATGACCATGTCGACCATGGGCGGCTGCCTTTCGATGGTCGTGGCCGCCGCCTTGCCTCTTTCGGCGCACGCAGACAGCGTCGACCACCAGGACGACAGCCTCGACCTTGGCCGCGGCCGGTGTTCGCCGCGAACCTTCATCAGAGCCGATCGGCTTTCCCCGAGGAACTTTCTCGTGCCCCGCACCCGCTACATCGACGGCCCCGGCGGGTCGATGAAGGTGCAGGTCACACGGGAGCACCAGGTGCGCGCCGCCATCGAGGGATTCAACGACGGGCAAGCCGAGATCAGCACCGGCGACCTGGTGCGCAAACTACGAAGGATGGGGTTTTCCCATCTTCAAGAAGCGCACAAGGTCTTCGGCGGGCACAAATATGAGCGAAAGGTCAGCAAGGACATGTACGGCAACTTGTCGTACCGCGTCTTTGGCTACCGCATCGGGTGGTCGGCCTGGGCCGTCCTTGGCACGTGCCGCCACGTCCGGATCGATTCCGGAATCGCCAACGTGCCCGCCAGGGTCGAAGGCTGGCGATATTGGGAGACCAAGCACCCGCGGTTCAAGGGCCGCCGACTGTCTTTCGCGTGATGCCAGACCTCGGGACGTGACTCCCGTACCGCCGGCGTGAGCTCAATCTTGCCCACTTTTGACGGCTCTCGCCTGGACGCTGGAGTGCAACCATGGTTACTGTAACTGTGGTTGCAGCGAAGGAGGTCTGATGGCGGGCACGGTGGGGCAGTGGGTGCTGCTGGCGTACCGGATCCCGCGCCGGCCTTCGACGTTGCGGATCACGATCTGGCGCAAGCTGGACCGGCTCGGGGTGGCGCGGTTGGGCGACGGGCTGGTCGCTTTGCCTGCCGACGCGCGTACCCGTGAGCATTTGGAGTGGATCGCCGAGGAGATCGGCGAGATGGGCGGCAGCACGAGCATCTGGCTGGCCGCTGCCGGAAACGTGGCGCAGGAGAGGGCCATCGCCGCGGACATGCGCCTGGCGCGGGCGGAGGAATACCGCGCGGTGATCACGGAGGCCGGGGCGGCGGCGCGGGCGCGGCCCGGCGAGCGCAGCCGGGCGGTCAAGCGGCTGCAGGCCGAGCTGCGCAGGATCGGCCGCCGCGACTACTTTCCGCCCGCCGAGCGTGAGGCCGCGCAGCAGGCGGTACGCGTTCTGGCCCAGGCGACGGAGGGCGCCGTATGAGGTGGGCCACGCGTGCGGGAGTGCACATCGACCGGGCCGCGTGTGCCTGGCTGATCCGTCGCCAGGTCGATGCCGAGGCGGAGTTCGTGTTCGTGGGGGATCCCGCCGAGGTCCCGCCCGATGCCACGCCGTTCGACATGCGCGGGGTGGAGCTGTCGCACCACGGCGGCGACTGCAGCTTCGAGACGATCCTGCGCCGGTACGAACTGGACGATCCGGTGTTGTGGAAGCTGGCCGAGATCGTACACGAGGCCGACATCGACGACGAGAAGTTCGACGCGCCAGAAGCCGCAGGACTGGACGTGGTTCTGCGCGGGTTGTCGATGATCTGTGACGACCCGCGCGTCCTGGAGATCACGGGGCCGGTCTTCGACGGGCTGTACGAGTTCTACCGGCGCTCGCTGCTGCTGGGGCGCGAGCCGTCGTGATCCGCAATGTTGTCGGCATCCTGCTGGCCTCCCAGGCGCTACGCGGTCTGGGGTACGGCGTGGCGGCGGTTCAGCTGGGGGTGATCCTGCGGGCCGACGGGCTGTCGCCGGCCGAGGTGGGGCTGGTGCTGGCGGCCGTTCTGGCCGGCACGTTCGCCTCCAGCCTTGCGCTGGCACGCTGGGCCGATCGGGTCGGACGCCGGCGAACGTACGCGGCTCTCTACGGTGCGCTGACCTGCTGCGGGATCGTCATCGCGGCCGGGGCACCCATGTGGCTGCTCGCGGCGGTGGTGATGACGGGCGCGCTGTCGGTCGAGGTGATCGAGTCCGGGCCGTTCACCACGCTGGAGCAGGTGATGCTGGCGGGCACGGGGCGTCCGCGGCGGGAGGTCGTACGCGGGTTCGGGCTGTACAACGCGGTCGCGGCGGCCGCCGGGACGTTGGGTGCGCTGCTCGGGGCGCTTCCCGCGGATCGCCGGCTGCTCGGCGGTGTGCTGATCGTGGCCGGGGTCGCTGGCGCGGCGCTGGCGGCCCTCCTGCCCGCGAGCGTCGAGGCGCCGGCGACGGGCCTGACCCGTCCTCGGCTGCTTGCCCGGTCCCGTGGGTGGGTGGCCCGGCTGGCCGCACTGTTCGCGGCGGACAGCCTGGCCGGGGGGTTCGTGGTGCAGGCGTACATCGGCTACTGGCTCAGCGTGCGCTACGGCGCGACCACCCAGACGATCGGGATCACCTTCGCCGCGCTGGGTGTGTTGCAGACCGCCTCCCTGCTGGCAGCGCCGGTGGTGGCGGGCCGGATCGGGCTGTTGCGCACGATGGTGTTCACGCATCTGCCGTCGAACCTCCTGCTGGCCGCCGTCCCGTTCGCACCCGCCCTGCCGTGGGCGATCGCGCTGCTACTGGCCCGGGCGTGCCTGTCGCAGATGGACGTGCCGACCCGGCAGGCGTACGTGATGGCGCTGGTCCCGGCGGAGGAACGGACCGCGGCGGCCGCGGTCACGAACACCGCCCGCTACTTCACCCGGCCCGCCGGCCCCGCACTTGCGGGTTTGCTGCTGCCTCTCGGCCTGGCGCTGCCGTTCGTGATCGCGGGAGTCGCCAAGACCGGATACGACCTGACCTTGTGGCGGATCTTCCGGTCCGTTCGCCTGCCCTCATGAGGTGGCCGTGAGCATCGACGTCCATGCCGACGTGATCCCGTTCCGTCAGGCCGTACGCGCCTGGTTCCTGATCTCGCTGCAGACGTTCGGCGGTCCGGCCGGGCAGATCGCCGTCATGCAGCGCACGCTCGTGGAGGAGCGGCGCTGGATCGGCCAGCAGCGGTTCAACCACGCGCTCAACTACTGCATGCTCCTGCCGGGCCCGGAGGCCCAGCAACTGGCCATCTACGTGGGCTGGCTGCTGAACGGCACGCGCGGCGGCCTGGTGGCCGGGACGCTGTTCGTGCTGCCGGGCATGCTCGCGTTGCTGGCCCTGTCCGCGGTCTACGTGCTGTGGCAGGACACCGCGGTGGTGACCGCCTTGTTCGCCGGGATCGCCCCGGCGGTGCTGGCCATCGTGGCTCAGGCCGTCATCCGGGTGGCCAGGCGTTCGCTCACGCACCCGATCCTCGTCGTCACCGCCGTGGCCGCCTTCGCCGCGCTGGCGCTGTTCGGCGTGCCGTTCCCCGTCGTCATCGCCGTCGCCGCGCTCGTCGGCCGGACCGCTCACAAGCTGGCGCCGCACGCCTTCAAGACCGGTAACGGGCACGGCGGCGACGGCGGGCCCGCTCCGCTGATCCCCGACGACGCGCTGCACCACGCCCGGCCGAGCCGGCGTTCCGCGGGCAGGGTCCTGGCGGTCGGGCTGGTGGCGTGGTGGCTGCCGGTGGCGGCGGTCGCGCTGCTCACCGGGACCGACAGCGTCTTCACCACCCAGGGGCTGTTCTTCTCCGGCACCGCGCTGGTCACCTTCGGCGGCGCGTATGCGGTGCTGGCCTTCGTGGCGCAGCGGGCCGTCGAGACGTACGCCTGGCTGAGCCCCGGCGAGATGGTCCGCGGCCTGGCCATGGCGGAGACCACGCCGGGGCCGCTGATCATGGTGGTGCAGTTCGTGGCGTTCCTCGGCGCGTACCGCGATCCCGGGGCGCTGCCGCCGTGGGGCGGCGCGCTGCTGGGGGCGCTGCTGACGACCTGGGTCACGTTCGTGCCGTGCTTCCTGTTCATCTTCCTCGGTGCCCCGTACGTGGAGCGGCTGCGGCACAACCAGGCCATCAGCGCCGCGCTGACCGGCATCACCGCCTCGGTCGTGGGGGTCATCGCCAACCTGGCGCTGTACTTCGCCGAGCACACCCTGTTCGCCAGGACCTTCATCTGGGAGGCGGGCCCGCTCCACGTCCAGCTGCCCGAACCGGGCACGGTGAGCCCGGTGGCTCTGGCGATCACGGTGGCCGCGCTGGTCATGACGTTCACCCTCAAATGGCCGATGCTGCGCATCCTGGCCATCTGCGCGGTGCTGGGCATGGGTACGGTCCTGCTTCCCTGAACCGGTCAGACGGCCGATCGCCATCGAACAGTTCGCGACGTAGCCAGGTTTCTACGCGCTGACCTGGGAAACTAACGTCGAGTGCGATGCTTACCTCGACTGCCTCACGATGGGCTCCATGGCTCCGATGCGACCGGCCGCAGCCCGAGCCCGCGATAAGCAGTCCGGGGGATGTCGTTGGTGGGTTGAGGCATGGGCAGAGGTGGTGTCATGGATGTCGATGCGGAGAGCGCGCGTCCATCCATGCTCATTTTGGCCCGTGAGTCGCGGGCCATGACGCAGGCGGACGTCGCCGACGCCATGACGAAGGCTCTTGATGGCGAGGGAACGGTAACCCAGGGTTATGTGAGCAAGGCGGAGTCGGGCCGTCTGAAAGTGTTCGGCGACCGGCTCGCGCTCTACGCGCAAGCTCTCAGCTACACGCCACACCTCCTCTGCTTCGACGGTGATGCCGAGGGGGCCGGTGTCGGACTCATCCACCACCGTAAGAAGGCCTCGCTCGCCACGACCTCGCTGCGGACCGTACATGCTCAACTCAACCTGGTCCGGCTGCAACTCCGTAATCTGCTGCAGGCAGTCGAGGCACGTCCTGCCGTCCTGTTCGAGCGCATCGAGGTGGATGACCGCGAGACCGCCGAAGACGCGGCGCAGGCTCTCCGCGCCAGGTGGGGTCTCCCACCCGGCCCGATCGAATCCGTCGTCGGTGCCATCGAGTCAGCGGGAGGTCTGGTCATTCGGCGTCCGCTGGCAGGGCGTGAGCTCGACGCGGTAAGTCAGTGGCCTGAGGGGGAAAATCCGATCTTCATCGTGAACGCCCTCGCGCCTGCCGACCGTCAGCGTTTTACGCTCAGTCACGAACTCGGACACGTGGCGATGCACGTCGTTCCGAACGGCCTCCAAGAGCAGCAGGCGGACCAATTCGCCGCAGAGTTCTTGCTGCCCGCCCGTGACATCGAATCCGACCTCAGAACTCATCTCGATCTCGATCGCCTGCACGAGCTGAAGAAGGTCTGGCGAGTGTCGATGGCGACCCTTCTCCGACGCGCCCAGACCCTGGGGGCAGTAAGTGGCTGGCGTCACCGCCAGCTGACCATCGAGCTGTCCACGCTCGGATACCGCACGGCCGAACCCCAGATTTTTCCGCCGGAGAAACCGGCCCTGATTCCGGCCTTGATCCGGCGCCTGCGGCAGGAACGACAGCTGGCAGTGGCAGATCTTGCGCGTCTTGCCGGACTGCATGAGGACGAGTTCATCGACTTCTTCCTCGCCGAGGCCGGCACCCCCTAGACCAGCCGTCCGGTCGTTCTGGCCCGTCCTTCGAGTGGGGGAAGCGCGCGGTCACATCGGCACCACCGACTTCATGACAGCGCCGCGCAACTCCCGCACCCCACAGGCTGGCGGCCTCATTCACCCCAAGAGACGATGGCATGCGATGTTGCGCAGCCGGAACTCTCGTTCGTGACGCGGGAACAACGCGTCGCACCTCATGCCGATCAGCGATGGCTCCCCGCCGCGTCGGGAGATGTCCGGCGAGACCGACCACGGGCCGCCCGGTGCGCGCTTTGATCGAGGACCCGGCGAGGGAGTGCGACGTTCGACCGCGGGATCGGCGAGCGGCCGTGACCGTACGACTACGTGCCGATCGTGCGGCTCATCGGTGTGCGCAGGACGCCTGACCGCGTCGACGCGGCTGGTAGCGCCACAGCCGTCGTCCCGTTTGCAGGTCTTCACGTGAGGCATGGGCGGCGATGCCGGGCCCGCGTCGGCGGCTGAGACACTCGGCTCACGCTGCGGCAGGGCAGGGGAGGAGACAACGTTGCCGGTGACGTCCCGCAGAGGCTCCACTGCCCGAGGCGAGGATTCGTGCCGGACGTCGGAACCGGGCAACCCGGCTTCGCCCAGAGTGAGCGCGGCGGCCACGGTGGCGACGGCACCGCCCACCAGCAGCAGCGTCCTGAAGCCCGCTCGTCCACACAGTCGTTTAACCTTCTCGCGCATTCCTTGCTCTCCGATGCACTTGACCGTAACGGAGCGCAGCGTATCCGCGACTCTTCGCGTGCGCGTCGGGCTTTGATCTTCCCTTGGTCAATCATGGCGCCGGGTGTCTACAAGAGCCGCGTTGCCGCCGTTCAGCCAGGGTGAGGTGGTCGAAGGCTGAAGGCCGCTTGGTGTCCGGTCGGCAACGTCATCACGCTCCCACCACCGGCACCCGCAAGCTGCCGGGCTGGGATCCGGTCAGCCCCGACCTCGATGACGGCCACAACTTCACCACCGGCTGATCCCGCGCCCGCCCCGCCTCCGACCACCCTGGCGAGCCTCACTGCCCCGATGTCCTGTGACATATGATCTTGAGCTCGCGCCATGGCCGATGGCGCGCCGTACAGACAAGGAATCCGTATGACCACCACCGCGCTCATCGTCGGGGACCTGCAGGCGGGCATCGTGGACAACTACCCCTTCGCGGCCGGCGTGCTCCCCGTCGTGGAAAAGGTTCTCCCCGCGGCCAGAGCCTCCGGAATCCCGGTGATCTTCATACGTTTCGGGCTCCGGGCCTCAGGCCTTGACGTGGCGGCGGGAAACCAGTTGATCAGTGGTCTGCACGGGGCGGGGACGCTGTTCCACGAAGATTCCCCCGAGACGCTCGTGCACCCGCGCATCGCGCCGTTGCCGGGCGAGGCCATCGTTCTCAAGCGCCGCGCCAGCGCGTTCGCGGCGACCGACCTCGATCGGATCCTGCGCGCCCAGCGCATCGACTCGATCGTGCTGACCGGGGTCGCGACCGGGGCGATGGTCGCCGCCACCCTCTACGACGCCTCCGACCGCGACTACCACGTGACCGTGCTCAGCGACGCCTGCGCCGACGGGGAACCGGACGTGCACGACTTCCTCATCAACCGCGTCTTCCCGGCCAGGGGCGCGGACGTCCTCACAGGCCACGAGTGGATCGCCCGCCTGTGACCAACCGCCGCCGACTTCTATTACGTGAGAAATCCCTGACTCACCCTGTGCCCGCTCCAGCAACGCAAGGCGCCAAGAATGTCCCCCACCACGTCCTTTGCCGGAACCCCCAACGGTTCACTCTCGCACCACCCGCTGGAAACCGGCTCATCCGCAGCCCAGTGAACGTCCTTTGGAGCACGAAACCTGGCCACCACGACAGGTGGCCAGGTCGACATGCTGGGGCGCAGGGGAAGTCAAACCCCGTTCCAATCCAGTCCTCGCTCAACGGCGACGACGGCGGATGGACCGGCGACTGCTGCAACCGCCGCCCCTCTTCCTCGGCCTCAGCCGCGGCCCCGGCCCAGGAGGTTCCATGGCCACGGGCAAGATCCTCGCGGCGGACATGTAATGCGGGAAGATCATGGTTTCGCTCCTTTCGGGAAATCGGCGGAGCGGTTGAGGGGCTGGAGTGCACATCCCCAACTATCTAGACCTACCTCTCATACAGCCACGTTACTCCGCGCATCATTCCTGACTCGAGCGCGCCCAGCATGCGGGCCTGGGCCCGGGCCCGGCCTTACCGGTGGTGGTGTCGCCACCCCTGGGCGCCAACCGGCCCTCTTGAGGGGGCAACGGCTCTCAGCGTCGCAGCTGCGAGCCGTTGCCGTTCGCGGGCGTTGTCAGCACATCGGGCTGAGACTCAACGACCCTTCGGTGACTCGGCGGTCAGGGGGTGGCGGTGTGCCCCTGGGCCGGGGCAGGGTTTTGCTTGCCGATGGATGCGATGGTGCCGGCCACGCTCTGCACCACGTCGCTGACGTCGGCGGAGGCGGGGGCGGCCACGGTGCCCAGGATGGTGGACATGAGGGCGAAGGCGGCCAGGAGGGCGGCCATGCGGCGGTGTTGATGCCTGGTGGGGGTCATCAGAGGCCTTTCTGTGTGTGGTGCTCTGACTGTCATCCCGAGGTGTCCCCTCACCTTGCGACTACAGAACGTAACCAATCATCACTATGGGCTTCTATGAGATGTTTCTAATCCCCGTCAATGATCTTCAGAGTGGGCCAGAGGCAGTCGCGTACAGCATGTTTGGAAGGGAGAGAGCCCCAACCCGCGCTCCCGTTCCGTCAGGTCCTCGTACCTGACACCACGGAACAGGACGGGCGCGGGCCCTGGATCAGTCGCTCGGGAAGAGGCCGCGTCCGAACGTGCGCTCGACGGCGATGCGCGTCAGCCAGCCGAGGCCCGCAGTGAAGAGCGGCGGCCACACGACCAGCCCGAACGAGTAGCCGACCAGCACGGCCAGCGGGATCCACACGCGGTGCAGCGCCTGGTGGAGCGGCCCCGGCGGGCGGACCCCGGCCAGCCGGGCCAGATCGGGCAGAGCGAAGAACAGCAGCATGGCGGCCGTGGTCGGCAGGCCGTACTTGACGCTCTCGAACACCGCGAACGCGGCCAGGAACAGCGCCAGCGTGCCCCAGCCGATCTTCCGCGGCCAACTGACGGCGCGGCTCGGGCTGTCTACTCGCGTGGTGTGCTGGGATGCGTCGTCATCCGCGCCTTCGGCTGTCACGGCAACAGCTTAGGCCGGATCCGGGCCCGGACTATTTCTCCGGAAACCGACCTATATCGCCTTCCGCTACGTCGCCTGCGAGGACACGTTTTACTTGCCGCCGGAACCCGCCCCCGATGTTGATCGTTTAGGCGAGCGGCAGACCAAGTCAGCAAGCTTCGACAGGGAGAACAACGTCGTGGTCTTCAAACGGATGCTGGGCGCGTTCGGCGTCGGCGCCCCCTCGGTGGACACCGTCCTGACCACCCCGCGAATCCGGCCAGGCGGCACGCTGTCCGGTGACGTGCGGCTCAAGGGCGGCGACTTCGACGCCGACATCGAGCACATCACCCTGGGGCTGGTCGCCCGGGTGGAGATCGAGCACGGCGCCGGGGTCGGCGAGTTCTCGCGTGCTCACGTCTCGGGGCCGTTCACGCTGCGCGCCGGCGAGGAACGCGCCGTCGCCTTCCAGATCCCGGTGCCGTGGGAGACGCCGATCAGCGAGATCGGCGGCCAGCACCTGGCGGGCATGCAGCTCGGCGTACGCACCGAGCTGGCCATCGCCAAGGCCGTCGACAAGGGAGACCTGGACATGGTGGCGGTCGAGCCGCTGCCCTCGCAGTCACGCATCCTGCAGGCGTTCGTGTCACTCGGCTTCCACCTCAAGTCCGCCGATCTGGAGGCCGGTCACCTGTACGGGGTGCACCAGGAGCTGCCGTTCTACCAGGAGATCGAGTTCTATCCGCCCGCTCAGTACCACGGCATGCTGGGCGAGGTCGAGATCACGTTCGTCACCGGTCCGCATGGGCTGGAGGTGGTCCTGGAGGCCGACAAGCGCGCCGGCCGGTACTCGGGCGACGCCATCGGCCGTTTCACCATCAGCCACGAGGACGCCCTGCGCACGGACTGGCCCAGCGAGATCGACCGCTGGCTGGCCGGCCTGACCCGGCACGGGCACGGAGGTTACGGACATTCCGCGCCCCATGGCTACGGCCACGGTGAGCACCAAGGCGGGTACGGCCACCCTGGACAGTACGGCGACCATCACGGCCATCCCGGCCACCACGAGCAGCATCGCGGCGGTCCTGGCTGGGGCACGGTGGCCGCGGCAGGTGCCGCGGGGCTGGTCGGCGGGTTCGTGGCAGGCGAGATCGCCGAAGAGATCTTCGAAGGAGACGACGACGAAGGCGGGGACGGCGACTGGTAGCGGACCGGCCCGCTGTGATGCGGCGTAACGCTCGGGAGCCCAACAGCCGTCGGCGAACAGGTCCTCCCGTCGCCTCAAAGATGTAGTCGACTGCGGCGGCGCTCAGATGCCGTTGAAGGCTTCCTTTATATGAGAGGGCTCTAATGGACCTTCACGGTTGTCCAACCGTCCACCGGGAAGGTACCGCACGGGCATGAGCATCGGAGGTGTTGATGGGGCTGGCGCTGCGGTGGTTTCTGTCGGCCACCACGGTGGTGCTCCTTCTCGTGGCGACGCCGCCGTTGATCGTCCGGCAGAGCGTGCCCCTGCCGGCCGCGGTGCTGATCGCGGCCGATGACCATCAGGACCGCATCACATGGCGCTACTACGACCAGGACGGCCCCGATGATCGCGAGGAGCCTGGCGCGCACGGGGTTTCGCAGCCCGGTGAGAAGACGGAAGCGGACGACGGCACCGGTGGCACATCGTGCGAAGACGGTCGCGCGGGTTCCGGCTCAGTTGGCCGCGGTGAAGGCGCCGCGGCAGTTGAGGAGCTCGATTCTCAGGTCGCCTGTGGTGACGGCCAGTCGGGATGGCTGGCGCTGATGGCCATCTCGGGTACGACCGTCTTCGCGGGTGCCGCGTACTGGCTGACGACCAAGCTCGATCCGCGGTCGGACTTATCGGCGGCGGCGCATGCCGACTCTGATCGGGCCGACAGGCCGCCCCCTCGGGCCACAGTGGTGAGAGCTAGTCGAGACCAGCAGTGTGGAGCAGGATGGCGATGGCGGCGATGGCCAGAAGGACGACGAACAGCATGACGGTCGCGACGGTCATCACCACCCGCCGCCAGCGGCTCATCGCCTCATGGTCGGTCTTGCGGGCCACACTGCGACGTTAACAGGCGAGACGGCAGGAGCAAGGCAACCCCCGGTGGCCGGCCTGCGCGTCGCCGTGTGACGCATAAGATCAAACGCCCTCTTACAGCCAGTCGTGTTCGCGTGCGTACCGCGCCGCCTCGTGCCGGGTCCGGGTCTGGGTTTTCTGCATCGCGTTCGAGAGATAGTTGCGCACCGTGCCCTCCGCCAGGTGGAGTTGGGCGGCGATGTCGGCGACCGAGTAGCCTTCGCCGGTCGCCCGCAGCACGTCGATCTCGCGGTCGGTGAGCGGGCAGTCGTCGACGAGGGCGAGGGCGGAGACGTCCGGGTCGATCCAACGCTTGCCCTCGTGCAGGGTCTTGATGACCGAAACGATGTGCGCCGGTTCCGCGGACTTGCTGACGAAGCCCTGGACGCCGAGCTTGAGCGCCTTGCGCAGCACGCCGGGCCTGGCGTGGCGGGTCAGCATGAGGATTATCTGGCCTGGCCGCGCCTGACGGATCTCCGCGACGGCGCCGAGCCCGTCCACACCGGGCATCTCCAGATCGATGACGAGCACGTCGGGCCGGTGCAGCAGTGTGGCCTGCACCGCCGCCGCACCGTCTCCCGCTTCGGCGAGCACGGTGATCTCGCCCTCGAGAGGGAGCAGTGATGCCAGTGCCTTGCGGAGGAGGGCTTCGTCGTCGGCGAGTACCACGGTGGTCATCGGTTCTCCTGTGCTTCGGAACGTCGGCGCGGGAATGCCGCGGCCGGCCGTCGGCAGAATGCGCAAGGGTGTCCATGTGTGGGCTCTCCGGGATCGAACGGCAGAGTCCGCCAGTATTCTTCCCGTCCCGTGGCGGCGCCAGTGACACCACGTCATGCGTTCACGCCAAGGATGTCATGGCGAGGTCATGACGTGGTCGCACTGCCAGATTCGCGGGGCGACGGCTGAAATCGACGGCATGTCCTCGACACCAGTCATCGACGTCGACCGTCTGAACCTCACCTACGGCGACTTCCGCGCCGTGCGGGACCTGTCCTTCCAGGTGCGGCGCGGGGAGTTCTACGCCCTGCTCGGCACGAACGGGGCGGGGAAGACCTCGACCCTGGAGACCATCGAAGGCCACCGCACGCCCACCTCGGGCACCGTACGGGTCTTCGGGCAGAGCCCGCGCGACCGGCGGGCGGTGCGGCCCCGGATGGGCATCATGCTGCAGGAGAGCGGATTCTCGCCGGACCTGACGGTGCGGGAATCGCTCCGGCTGATCGGAAACCTCACCGAGCGCATCGACACGGTCGAACGCGTGCTCGGCATCGTCGACCTCACCCGCAAGGCCGGCACCAAGGTGTCCCAGCTCTCCGGCGGCGAGAAGCGGCGGCTGGACTTCGCCACCGCCGTGTACGGAGCCCCTGAGCTGATCTTCCTGGACGAGCCCACCACCGGCTTGGACATCCAGTCCCGGGACGACCTGTGGGACGCGGTGGACCGGCTGCGCGAAGACGGATCCACCATCGTTCTCACCACGCACTACCTGGAAGAGGCCCAGCAGCGCGCCGACCGCATCGGGCTCATGCACAAAGGCGCCTTCCACCGGGAAGGGACCGTCTCCGAACTGACGCGCACCCTGCCCGCCGCCATCCGCTTCTCCCTACCGGCCCCCGCACCCGCGCTACCGCTGCAGGCCACGCGCGAGGGTGAGGGGAAGTACCTCATCGAGACCTTCGGCCTGCAGAAGGACCTGCACACCCTGCTCCGCTGGGCCCAGGACCACGCGATGGAGCTGCGGGACCTCCATGCCGGACCGACCCGGCTCGACGACGTCTTCCGCGCGCTCGGCAGCGACCAGCCCACTCCCTGAACTTCCAAGAAAAGGACCTTCGCCATGCTCTCGATCGCTCTCAGTGAGCTGGTCCAGATTTTCCGGAACCGGCTGGTTCTGGTCACCTGCCTCGTCATGCCCGCGGCGGTCAGCGCGTTCTTCATCTCCCGGCACGAGGTGTTCGCGGCTCTGGGCAGTCTCGGATACATCGCGGCGGTGGTGCTGTTCACGGTGGCGGCGTTCACGCTCTACACCACCACGGTGACCACGCTGGCCTCGCGCCGGCAGAACCTCTTCCTCAAGCGGCTGCGCTCCACCGCGGCGGGCGACACCGGCATCCTCATGGGGCTGCTGCTCCCGGTCACGGCCATCGCGCTCGTCCAGGCCGCCGCGATCATGACTGTGCTGGCCGCGGTCACGGGCGCGCCGAACAACGTACTCCTCCTGGGGGCGGCCGTCGTCGCGACGATGATCATGATGCTGGGGCTGGCCCTGGCCACCGCCGGAATGACGAACTCCCCGGAGCACGCCCAGGTGACCACGCTGCCCATCGCCATCGGCACCATCGTGGTGGCCAGCTGGGTGGGGATCGCCGGCACCGAGGATCTCACGCTGCTCAAGCGGCTGCTTCCCGGCGGCTCGGCCGCCGAACTGGTCGTCAACGCCTGGAACGGCGGCGTACCGATCGCCGACTCGCTGATCCTGCTGGCACCCACGCTGAGCTGGGTCGTCGTCGCCGTCGCGCTGGCTTCCCGGAGCTTCCGCTGGGAGCCGCGCCGATGAGCATCGGACACCCTGAGCTGGGGCAAGTGCGCGGAGGACGTCACCGGGCCCGGCCTGACCACCGAGAGAAGATAAGGAGAGGTCCATGCAGAGCGACCTGCTGATCGTCGAGGATCTGATGCTGCTGATGCTCGACGACGAGACGGGGGCCATAGCCGGAGTCGGCACCCTGCACTACACCCTCGGCGGCGCCGTACTCGTCGAGCTCGCCCTTCGTGGCAGGGTCGAGACCGACGGGGGCCGCCCGGGGCTGAACGGTCCCAAGGTCATCGCGGTCGGGGACGGCCCGCTTTCGGACCCCCTGCTTCAGTCCGCCTACGAGAAGGTCGCCGAGCGACCTCAGCGGGTACAGTCGCTCCTGCTCGCCATCGGCGGTGGCCTGTGGAAACCGGTGATCGACCGGCTTGTCGAGCGTGGCCTCATCCGTCGCGAGAGCCGGCGGGTGCTGGGCGTGTTCCGTACGACCAGGTTGCCGGCCGAGGACACCGGCCACGAGGCGGAACTCCGGCGGAAAGTCCGTGCCGTACTGGAAGACGGCGGGAGTCCCGACGCCCGCACCGCGGCGGTGATCGCGCTGCTCTCGTCAAGTGGCACCCTGCCGGCTCTCCGGCCGCCCCTCGCGTGGTCGGCCAAGGTCCGCGAGCGTGCGAAGGAGCTGGAGAACGGCAGCTGGGGCGCCGCGGCCGTGAACACCGCGGTGGCGCGCACCGCCGCGGCGATCGCCGCGTCGAGCACCGCCGTCAGCGTCGCCGTGATCACGGCGGTCACCTGAGTTCCACGCGATGCCGAACGGCGGCGCCACGCCCGATGCGGTCTCGCGGCGAGGTCATGACGCGGTGTCACTGGTGGCACCCTGGAGCAGGAAGAATACTGGGCAGACGCTGCTGTTCGACCCCGGAGAGCACCCATGCCAGACCAGCGCGCCCGGTGTGGATGGCCGCGGTCCCACGGCGCGAACCGACCGTCCGGCAACCAGGTGAGGCACCCTTGAGCCCGACACGCCCGGTGTCCGAGGACGACGAGCCGGCGCAGGGGAAGCTGCGCAGGCTCAACCTCACCATGTTCCTGCCGCTGCTCGTCGTCGCCGGGGCGGTGGTGGTGGCGACGGACGCCCGGTCCTGGTGGGATGCCCTCGTCCTGGGCGCGGGCGTGGTGGCGGCTCTGGTGTCCTTCGTGCGGTGGGCGGGGGGAGACGTCCTGCGCGTCGCGCTGCCCTGCATGATCGTCACCGCGGCCGTGTGGCCCTACTCCGTGCTGGTGGCCGGCGGCAGTGCGGTGTTCTTCGCCGTCGCCACCGCGGGCGCCTTCGTCATCCCCCAGCTTTCGCGGCGCCGGGTCATGTGGGCCGTCGCGTTGACCGTCTATGTCGCCGTGGTGGGCGCGTCGAGGCTGCTGGCGGCGCACGAGGACGTTTCCGGCGTGCTGTTCCGGTACGTCCTCATCCCCACGGGCATCACCGCGGCGATCATCGGGCTCAGATTCCCCAACAAGCGCTTCTACGACGTCGTCACCGAGCTGGAGGCGGCACGGGAGCGGGAAGCGGAGCTGGCCGTGATCCGCGAACGCGTCCGGTTCGCCAGTGACCTGCACGACATCCAGGGCCACACCCTGCACGTGGTGAAGCTGAAAACGGCGCTCGCCCAGAAACTGGTCGACAGCGACACCGAACGCGCCAAACAGGAGCTGCGGGAGATCCACGCCCTGGTCAGCGACACCATCACGCAGACCAAGGCGCTCGCCTACGCGCAGCGGCGGCTCAACCTCTCCGCCGAACTGGAGAACGCCAGGAACCTCTTCGAGGCCGCGGGCATCGACGTACGCATCGACCGCGAGGCGGACGTCGACCCGGGCGCGAGCGAACTGCTCGGCCAGGTGCTGCGCGAGACCACGACCAACATCCTGCGCCACGCCCAAGCGACGCGGGTGCAGGTCACCCTGTCGGAGTCGAGCATCACCGTCGTCAACGACGGCGCCCAGCAGGCACCGCTGCCCGAGCTCCGGGGCCTGGCCGCGCTCGAACAACGCGTCACCGCCGAGGGCGGCGAACTGACGGTCGAACAGAAGGACGGGCGGTTCCTGACAGCCGCGGCATTCCCGCACCGGCGTTCCGAAGCACAGCGGGACCGATGATCGCCGCGGTCCGGTCACTTGTGTCTCTCACACGCCGAAGGGGCCTGGCCGAAAGTGGGCGCCGCCGACCCTGGGGGAGGACGGCACCACATTCAGCCAGACCCTTCTGCTGGTCCAACCTGGAAAGGCGCTGGATATCAGCAGACCGTCCAGGAGCGGGCGTTCGAGCGGGATCCAACCCCGGTGTCGTTGATCCTGCTCGGCGCCATGCTTGAGTTAAGAATCTGGCGAGACGCATTGAGGAGTATTGTTTGCGTCCCGGTCGTCTGGTTGTTGTGAATCGACCCCACGCTGGTATTGAAGGGTGCGGCCAGCGCGACCGTAGCGCAGTCGAACCGGGCGATTCGGGTGCCGTTGAAGTTGGTGTCAGACCACAGGCAGGCGTACTCGAACGAGCAGTTGGCGACCCCCAATGGTGTTATGGCCTCATTGACCGAGCGGGCCTTCTTCTCGCCCGGCAGCGGCAAGGTGAGGATGAGCCGGTTGTCGTCGTAGGCGATCTCGTTGATGCCGATCTGCTTGCCACCGCCGTAGTCCTTCAGGTGCTTGTCCACTTCCGCCTGCAGGGCCTGCTTCTCGGGTTCGGTCAGCGTGATTTCCGGCACATCGGCGTTCTTCGTCTCAGCGGAGGCACCGCTGATTCCTCCGGTGAGCAGGGTCGCGGCCAGTGCGCCGGCTGCCCCCAATACGGCGATGATGCGTCCAGGTCGGATCACTGTGACAGTTCCTTTCTCTGCGCGCCGTTTCTCTTTTCGGCGTCGTATGTGAAGTGTGTGATCCGCCTGCGAGGGGCGTCGACCTCTTTCGGGTACGGTCGAAAGTGCCGCATATTTATGGCGAATAGGGTGTTCCGATTCGCAGTGAGCAGAGGCTAGTTTCGGGTGCGTTCTAGATGTGGCGATCCGGTCAGCAGGGCTGTGCCGAGTTCGGTCGTGTGGTGGAGCATCAGGTTGGCTTGGCGGATGCTGGCGATGAGATTGGCCTGGCGCAGGACCTGGGCGTGCTCGCTCGCCGTGGAGACGGAGACACCGGCGTCACGGGCCAGTTCGCTGGTGCTGCAGCCGGGGGCACGTGCGACGCAGTTGAGGATTGCCGCTCGAGTCCGGCCCAACAGGGCCTCCAGGGCACTGCTCGCGACGGCGTCAGCGGTGACCCGGCGGGGGATCGGATAGGTCAGGACTGGAGGCAGGGCCGGGTCCACCAGCGCGACAGGGTTCGCCCGGCCGAAGTAGGAGGGGATCAGCGTCAGACCGCGCCCGCGCAGATGGACCTCCCGGCCGGCTCCCGCCGGATAGTCGACCTCCAGCACGGGAGGACGCCAACGTATCGTCGGCGTCAGGCTGGCGAGCATCTGCTCGGCGCCGCCGGTGAGGAAGTGACGTTGCACGATGGCGCGTTCTCCGGCCAGCGCGCGGTCGGCCTCGGGCCAACAAGGAGTGAGCACGGCCCGGCAGTAGTCGGCCACGACGCGTCCGAGCCGTCGCATGGCCCCCTGGTTGCCGCGTGCGAGATCCTCCAGGTCGGCCGAGGGTAAGCCGCCGCTGTTGCGCAGAACCTCCATGTCGCGCCGGACGCGTTCTCGCGGAGTGTCCACCAACGCCTGGAGGGCGGGCTCGTCTCCCAGTTGCGCCTGGATCGGGGTGAGGAAGTCGGGAAAATACGGCCCTCGGGGAGCGAGGGGGAGCAGCATGGCGCGTAGAGACGGCAGCAGGCCGCGTTCGGTCAGCCGGAGGTGCGCTTGCCGCCGCCAGGCGGCAAGCGCCTGGTCGCCGTCACGGGACTGCAGGCGGTGCAGGCTGCTCACCATCTCCCACAGCAGGTCGGTCCGGGGCGCGAGGCGGGTGAGCGCGAGATCCTCCGCGGTGAAAACGATCCTCAGCACGCTTTTGGCGTGATCTCTCAAGGTCTTCCCTTCCTTGTTGGACAGGCAAGTGCGTGAGGTGGATCTGTGCTGTGAGGCGGCTTGCGATTGTGGAGCTACTTGCGGTGCGTCAAGGGGGCTGAACCCGCGGCCCGGACGTGGTCGCTCAGCGCCTGGGCGGCGGGCACGCACCAGTCGCACAGCAGGCCGGACGGGTACGCGGGACCATCAGGTCATCGCGCATGCGCAGCGGCTCGGGTGGGGCGGCGGCCAGTTCGCCGACGCCGGCCAGAGGACCCCGCTCCGTGCTCGCACCCTCTTCGACGATCATCAGGATGATGATCGCTGGTTCGGCCGAATGTCACCAGCCCCTTCGGCCGACAGCCAACGCGGACCTTGGTGCGGCAGCGCCGACCGGCCTCAGGCGGCTGTACGCGTGGAGTGCGGAAACGTCGTCGCCCCCCGTGACGTTGCAGCGCTGGCGACGCGCCGGTGGGCCGGTCCGGGCCGCAGGCCGGCGGCCGGGTTTTGCACCCCGCAGGGCGGAGCCGTCCTCGGGCCCGAGTGGCGGGACGGCTCCGACCGGGGTGCCTACGCCCAAGGCGAGGCGACGATCCAGCTCACGTCGTCGGCCCACGACGTCGCACTGTCGAAGGTGTTCGATCCGCCCTCGCTGCCGATGTAGACGATGTTGTTGTAGTGACGCAGCAAGCGGTTCGGATAGTTGAAGGACGCCCAGGAAAGGCCCTGGCCGTTCAGGCCGGGCTGCGCGCAGAAGGTGGCGTCGTTGGCGTTGCGGTAGAGCTGGTAGTTACTGTGCCGCAGGTAGCTGCCGGGGTAGTTCTTCGACTCGAACGACACGCAGGCGCTGTAGGCCAGGCCGTTGCGCACGATCCAGGTGGCGTCGTTCTTGTCCACGGACGAGCTGCCGGAGGTCATCACGCCCTCGTAGAAGGTGCCGGCGGAGCTGTTGCTGTTGTCGCCGCCGATGCCGAGGATGATGGCCCCTTCCTTCTTCATCGGGTTGTAGTCCGCGACGTTGGGGCGCGACCCGTTGTAGTAGGTGGACAGGTTGCCCGACTGGGCGTTGCCGGCGCGGATGGCCCAGTGGTTGGGCTCGCCCTTGACGATGGCGGTGAGGTAGCGGTGGTTCACGGTCGGGTTGTTGGCGTTGTAGCCAGCGTTCACTCCGGAGAACAGGCCGTTCTCGAGGTCGGCCATGACCCACGGGCCGTTGCCGGTGCCGTAGCCCCAGACCTTGATGTTGCCGAAGTAGATGGCCTCCATGGTGCCGTTGCCGATGTTCTGGGTGGCGTTGTCCGAGGAACGCCGTACCTGGTACAGCGCCCCGTTGTAGGCGGCGTACAGGGCGCGGGTCGTGCTGTGGGCCGCCACGCACGGGGTGCCGCCGGCGGCGTAGATGTCGCACGACTGCGACGCGGCGGCCTGCGATGGGGGATGCCGGCCAGCAGGCCGGCGGCGAGCGCGACGGCTGCCCGCCGATTCGTGGGTTGACGGGCTCACTATGAATCGGAAGTGATTGCTCGTCAAGGTATTCACGGCAACCATGGCTTGACTATTGTCGCCGGCCCGCGGGTGGCGAGAACCGCCGCCGGTCATGGGCTCTCAGCTCGTCCGCGTAGCGGCTCAGGCGCTGCGCGGACGTCTCCAGGTCGGCGGCGGCCGCCGCGCAGGCCGCGAGGTGGGCGGCCACCGATGCGTGCAGCCAGTGCGGCGCCCCGCCGCCCGCCTTCAGCTCTTCCTCGATCGCGCGCAGGCGCTCGGCGCAGGCGGCGAGGGCGCGGGCGTCCGAACGCAGGACTTCGGCGTGGGCGACGATCGCGGCGATCTGGGCGGACATGGCTCCTCCGTCAGACCGGCGGTACCGGGACGGCGGCGTCCCGGAGCGTCTGGCGGGTGGTGGCCGACAGGCACAGCAGCGGGCGGGCGCCGTCGAGCGCCAGCTCGCGGAGCCGGTCGGCCAGCGGATGGGTCGACCGCGGCTCGACGACCAGCCGCAGCGATGGCGTCGCGTGCAGCCGGGCCCGCCCGCGGGCCCGTACGCAGGACCGCAGCACGGCACCGGCCTCGCGGGTGTAGCCGACCAGGCCGGGATCGCTCAGGGGCAGCCCCGGACCGAGCCGCCCGCGCAGGGTGAGGAGCTGGTCGGCGGTGACATGGGCGGACCGGGTGCCGAGCCGGAGTGTCAGGGGCGTCAGGTACGTCTCGCCGCCCCACAGCTGCGGGCCGAGGGCGCGTACGACCGCGGTGTCGACCGCGGAGCCGACGAGGAAGCTGCCGGAGCGGCGCAGGTCCGCCGCCCGCAGCAGGTCAGGCCAGACGGAGAGGCAGGAGCGTCGCCTAAGCCGGACGGGAGAACGGGACGGGCCGGGCACGACGACGCCGACCTGCAACTCCCCGTAGCCGCCCGCGCTGGTGCGCCGGTTCCAGGCGGCGTGCACGGCGACCAGCGCACGGCCCGCCACCTGTACGGCGGGACCGAGCCCCGTGCCCTCCAGCAGGCCGGCCACCACTGCCGGGTTCACGGCGAAGTACGTCGTGAGCGCGTTGCCGTCGCGGCACCTGATCGGCAGTTCGACGGTTCCCCCGGGACCGTCCACGGCACGGGTGGGCACGGTCAGGAAGGGGAACTCCTCCGGGTCGGGCGGGCGGTCGAACAGCAGGTACGCCTGGGAACGCACGACCCGCCCCCGAAAGGGCGTGAGCCGCTCCTCGATGAGATCGCGAGCCTCGGGCAGGTCGTCGGCGATGTTGGCGAGGTAGTGCTCGATGCTGTGGCAGTGCGGGAACAGGTGGGTGGAATCGCCGTAGTCGACCACGTACCAGTCGGGGTGCAGGTCGAAGCAGGTGCCGGCGCCCTGCCCGTCGAGGGTGGGGATGATGTCGTGCCGGTTGGTGACGCTGGCCACCCAGGTGCGCGGGTCGGCGGGGCGTTTGAAGTCGACGGGCGAGCCGACGGCGACGGCGTGGGTGACCGGGTGCCGGGCGCAGAAGCCGGGGTCCTGCACCAGGTTCATGATCGCGGCCCCGCCCGCGCTGTGTCCGACGAGCGCCAGTTCGGCGCCCGGAGGCGGCCCGTAGTCGGCGACGGCCTCGGCCAGTGCGCGGCTGTAGGGGCTGCTGGCCAGGACGGCGCTGCTGAACGCGCCGAGCAGGTCCTGGGGCGATTCGCCGTCGGGACGCCCCATTCGCATGCCCGGCGCCTGGAGGACGTGGCGGATCACACCGTCGGGTCCTTCGACGCTCTGGATGAGGGCCCGCCCCGTGGTGCCGATCGTGCTGATGTTGCCCAGGAAGCCGAGCAGCGAGCCCCGCGTGCACAGCCGGGCCGACTCGGCCGCGGTCAGCTCGATCCGGCGCGCGGCGCCTTCCCCGGTGTCGAGTACGGCGATGGCCCTGTTGCTCATGCCGGTGATCGGATCGGCGGTGGCGAAGCCCTTTCCCGTCGCGATGAGCCAGGCGGTGGCGTCGTTGAGCGGGTTCTCGTCCAGCAGCGCGCGCAGCGCGAGAACCTCGCCGAAGACCGGGGCGAGCTGGCTGAGCGCGCGTACCGCACCACGGTCCTTGAGCAGGGCGCGCAGGGCCCGGACGGCTTCCAGATCGCGGTCGGCGGCGGCCGCGTCGATGAGCCGGGCGAGCATGGGGTCCCCGGTCAGCTCGGGGTGGGTGAGCGCCACGGCTGCCACGCGCAACCGCAGCGACGTGGCCAGCACCCGTACGGCCAGACTCTCGGCCCCCAGCATGGCACCGGCCTTGGCGGCCGCGGTGGCCAGCCGGCCGCCGGTGAACGCGTACCCGAGGCCCTGACCGTTCGTCGTGGCCCGTAGCAGCGCGCGGTAGGCGGGCCGGGCCGCCGAGGGAGCGTGCGGCAGGGCGCGCAGCAGCGCGTCGTCGGTGAGCGCGGCCGTGGCGTGCGCCGCCGCGTCCTGGATCGTGACGGCGATGTCCACCAGTTCACGGGCCGCGGCGCGCAGCGGCCCGGCGGCCGGATCGTTCTCCCCGGTCATGACCGGGTCCGCCAGGACATGCTGACGAGGCGGGGGCTCGGGTCCTCCGGCGTGTTGCGGCGCAGCACGTCCGACAGCGTGCCCGTGGCCGCGATGACCCGTATGCCCTGCGGGGAGAAGGTGGCGGCGTTGAAGATCCGCGGAGCCAGCAGCGGGTTGGTGAGCGCCTGGGAGAAGGCGTCGATAGCGATGATCTTGGTCAGCAGCGGCGGCAGGATCGCGGCGGGGGATCCGGGTTCCTCGGCGAACAGCCCGACGTACAGGTCGACGTCGTCCACGTCGCGGTAGAGCTCGCGCAGCGCGCCGCTGACCCGCCGATCGCCGGAGATCTGCTCGAAGGCGCGCACCCTGGGGAAGCGGCAGTGCTCGCGGTAGCTGTTGTACGGGGCCAGGTCGAGCGCCCGGGAGTCGGCGATGCTGGCCACGTCGATCTCGCGCAGGACGGGGTCGGTGTTGAACAGGCTGATGCGGCCGGCCCGCTGGCAGGAGGCGTCCTCGAACAGCCGCCCGAGGCCGGGGCCGGGGATCAGCGCGCTGCCGAAAAAGGTCTGTGCCATCGGCAGGTCGTGCCCGCCCACCGACAGATGGGACGGGATCAGGCTGTGCCAGCGGTAGACGAGGTTGAACTCCACCGAGGCCCAGTTCTGCCGGTGCCAGGGCGCGTGGTCCAGGCGTGCCGACAGCCGCGGGTCCAGGGTGAACCGGAAGTGGTAGGGGGTGATGTGGTTGATGTACTCCTCGACGACCAGTTTGATCAGCAGCACGATGAGGATGTTGCGGGCCGTCTGGAACAGCCGCTCGTCGTCCCAGCGCGGATGTTCCCGGGCGAGCAGCCGCGCGACCCTGTTGTGCTCGCGCAGGAACAGCACCGTGAGCAGGGTGAAGCCGATCTGGCCGTTGCCCCGGTCGCTGCCGGTGGCGAACAGCGTGTCGCGTTGCGCGTCGGAGAGCCGGTCGAAGCGGATGACACTCAGCGGGGCGAACTCCGGCTTGATCTTGCCGTTCTCGCACAGGTAGGGCGGGAACTCGCCGCCGTTGATGAGCTGGCTCTTGAGCAGCCCGCCGTCGAACGTGCGCAGTGCGGCCGTCGCCGCCTCGTCGAGGCCGTACACCTGGTTCAGGTCGATGTGATGGTTGGAGCTGTTCTTGCGCGGGTCGCGCGGGATGTTGGTGTCGCCGCGCAGGAAACCGTCGGTGAACCATTGGGCGAAGTACGCGAAAAGCACCGTGGAGCGCGGGCAGGGGATCATGGACTCGCCGCGGGTGAACAGGGCGCCGGCGCTCTCGGGAGTGGGACGGTTCCCTTCGGCGACGGCGATCGGGGGCAGGTGCCTGCCGCTGTAGGTGCGGTCGGTCAAGGAGGCCCACGAGGTGTAGTCGGCCATGGTGCTCAGCGGCTCGGGGCGCGGCGGCATCTCGCGAATCGCATGGTCGATCAGCGAGGCGTTGATCCGGCGCCGGACCGGCTGGCTTCTCTGCACGAGGTCCCAGAACGGCCGGCCGTTGGTCAGGGCCAGGAACCTGAGCCGGTTGGACAGACCGTCCGTGGCGATGCTGCGTGCTCGGCTCGCCGCCATCGTCAGCCTTCCCTCCCGTCGATGCCGGGGCGCTGTTCGGTGCCGAGCGCGACGGCGAAGGTGTCGGGGAAGATCCCGAGTGTCCGCTCGACGCCGCCCGCCGGTGGCGGGAGCGGCCGCACGCCGGGACGCAGCAGCAGGCGGCGTACGGTCTCGGCGATCACCACGCCGGCCACGTGCACGCCGAGGCAGGCGTGATGACCGGAGCCGAAGAACAGCTGATGGTGGCGAGGGCGGTCGAGGCGGAACTCGTCGGGCTCCGGCACCACGGCCGCGTCGAACATGGCCGAGGCCGGCGCCGCGAGCACGAACGTGCCCGCGGGGATCATCGTGCTACGCGGGGTGCCGGCGGCCAGGACATGGTCGCGCTCGCACAGCCGGGGGAGCAGCTTGAAGAACGGGCTGAACCGCAGCGCCTCCCAGACGTACGGATCGAACCGTTCGGGGTCGCCGGCGACGGCCGTGGCCTCCGCGAGCACCCGCGGGCGCAGCAGGAGCTGCTCGACCGCCTCGACCATGGCCCCCGGCGCGCTCTCCACGAAGCCCAGCGGCAGCCCGGCCATGTTGATCACGATGCGGTCGTCGGCCACGGCGGGCAGGGAGGAGCGGACGAGGCGGGCGAAGACGTCGTCGGGGAGGTCCCGTCCGGCCCGCAACGTGGCCCGGTGCTCGGCGAGGCGGTCTCGCAGGTATCCGACCATCTCGGCGCCCGCTCTGACGGACGCGGCCTGGATCTGCGGATCTCCGAGGAAGTTGGCGAAGCCGTCGGCGACGATGGCCCGCGTCCACCTGCCCAGGGTCTGCGGATCGGGGCCGGGAACGCCGAAATACCGCGCGCACACGCCGAGGGCGACAGGGCGGAACAGCCCGTTGACCGCTTCGAGGCGCCCGTCGGGCCAGGCGGCGTCGAGCAGTTCGTCGGCGAGGTGGCCGGTCAGCTCGCGCACGTCGGCCGCGTCCCGCGGGTCGAGCATGAGCTGCATCAGGCCCTTTTCCCGCCAGTTCATCGGCGTGGCGTCCCTGCCCAGCATGAACGGGGCGCCCAGCGCGGCGTCGAGGCGCGGACCGAAGGCGCGTACCGAGAAGACCTGCTCGTGGGAGAGCACCTCGACGACGTCGGCGAAGCGGGTCACGACCGTGAAGGCGGGGGTGACGAAGACGGGGCGCCGCTCGCGCAACTCGGCGAACAGGCTCCGCCAGTCGGTACGCATCCACTCCCGGACCAGGCCGAACGCCGACATCGGGTCCCTGGCCAGCGCCTCGTCGTATCTCTCCAGATGGCCGCCCGTGGTCGCCTGATCGACAGCACCCATTCCGTGGACCTCCCGCCTGATGCCGGAGCGCACAACGATGATCACGTTGTGCAATCACAATCTAGGGATGCGTCACACCTTTCTTCATGACACCCGAGTGCATTGTTTTGCTTCCTCGGAGTAATTGGTCCGTTACTGTCAGGACATTGCCGCAGTCCATGGGCCTGGCCGTTGAATAGGGAGCCCGATCGTTCCGCACCACCCATGGGAGGGGACGTGCCGTCACCCATGCCGCAGCCGGGCACGACGGAGACGGTGACGGTCACCACCGGCCGCCGCACCGCCTATCTGATCGTCCTGGTCATCCTGCCCGTGTTGCTGCTGGCCCTCGCGGTGCCGGCCGCCTGGGGCTGGGGCATCGGCCCCCGCGACCTGGTCATCGCGGTCGCGATGTACCTGGTGAGCATCTTCGGGATCGCCATCGGCTACCACCGCCTCTTCACGCACCGCGCCTTCAAGGCCAACCGGGCGCTACGGATCGCGCTCATGCTGGCCGGCGGCATGGCCGTCGAGGGCCCCCTCACGCTGTGGGCCGCCGAGCATCGCCGCCACCACAAGTACGCCGACCGCGAAGGCGACCCGCACTCGCCGTGGCGCTACGGCGACAGCGGCCTGGCACTGCTGCGCGGCATGCTGCACGCCCACATCGGCTGGTTCTACACGGCCCGGCGCCGCTCCAGCCGCCGGCATTGGGTGCCTGACCTGCTGGCCGACCCGGATGTGCGCCGTTTCGACGCCGCCTACCTGGCGGTCGTTCTCATGTCGTTCGCGCTCCCGGCCGCCGCCGGCGGGCTGTGGTCGATGTCGTGGTCGGGCGCGTGGAGCGCGCTCCTGTGGGGCGGCCTGGTCCGCTACGCCGTGGTGCACCACGTCACCTGGTCGGTGAACTCGATCGCCCACACCTTCGGCGACCGCCCGTTCCGCACGAGAGACCGTTCGTCGAACGTGTGGTGGGTGGCGATGCTGACGCTCGGCGAAGGCTGGCACAACTGGCACCATGTGGAGCCGACCTGCGCCCGGCACGGCGTGCTCAAGGGCCAGCTCGACCCCAGCGCGCGGCTGATCCGCTGGTTCGAGCGGGCGGGCTGGGCCCACGGCGTACGCTGGCCGAACGCCGACCGCCTGACGACCCACCGCACCGACCACAGCCCGGACCACGGCGCCGACTCCCTGCGATGACCCGGCGAGCCTGCCGATCCCCAGCTGAGGGCCTCGCACCCTGCACTTAAGCGCGGCGGAAGTAGCCCGGGGGTCGGGCTCGCTTCGGAAGCTGAGGCTGAGGGACTGTCCAGATGTCCCGGCTATTACGAGGTGGCCTTCGGCGGGGCAGTCGATGTCGGGGAGTCCTACCGGGCGGCGGCCGCGCGCGAACTCGCGGAGGAGTTAGGCGTCGACATCCCGGTGCGTGAGGTGGTCACGTTCCTGTGCCAGGGCGAGATCGGCTCGTACTGGCTCGGGGTGTACGAGGCGGTCATCGCCGGCGACGTCTCGCCCGATCCCAAGGCGGTGAGCTGGGCGGGCTGGCTGACGAGCGCCGAGCTGAGCGAAGCCGGGACCCCGAGGCTCGGCGGAGTACGGACTATGGTGGGGCTCCCCGTTTAAGGACATCAGCGCACAAACCCCGGTAGCAGGACGATCCACGCGATCACGGGTGCGGAGAAGGGACGGTCGGTCAGATGGTTGGACAGCCGGAACATCGGCGAGTTGCTGTGTTCTGCGCCGGATACATCGGTCTGGTGACCGGTGCCTGTCTGGCCGAGCTGGGCCACCAGGTGGTGGTGCGGGACATCGATCCGGAGAAGATCAGGCTGTTGCGGGCCGGCGATGTGCCGATCTACGAGTCGGGCCTGGGCGACATGATCACCCGGAACAAGGATCGGCTGAGCTTCACCTTGGACGCCGACGAGGCGGTGGCCGACGCCGAGATCGCCTACGTGTGCGTGGACACACCGCCCTCGGCCTCCGGCGATGCGGACCTGTCACGGGTCTGGTCGGTGGTGACCTCACTGAAGGACGCCGCTCACTTGCGGGCGGTGGTGGTCAAGTCCACCGTGCCCGTGGGCACGGGCGGCCGGGTGCGAGCAGCGCTGGACGCCGCGGGCATGGGTCATGTCGGGTACGGCGCCAACCCCGAGTTCACGGCCGAGGGCCGCGCGGTCGCCGACTTCATGCACCCGGATCGCATCGTCATCGGCGCCTCCGACGAGGCGACCGCTCGCCTGATCGCCGAGCTGCACCAGGGCGTGGACGGGCCGGTCGCCGTGATGGACGTTCGGTCGGCCGAGATGGTGAAGCTCGCGGCGAACGCCCTGCTCGCCACCAAGATCAGCTTTATCAACGAGATCGCCACTCTGTGCGAGAAGACCGGAGCCGACGTCGAGCAAGTCGCGCACGCCGTGGGCCTGGACCATCGTCTCGGCCCGCACTTCCTGCGCCCGGGGATCGGCTGGGGCGGCTCGTGCTTCCCCAAGGACAGCGAGGCGCTGCGGCAGCTGGCCAACAACACCGGCTACCACCTGCAGCTGCTGTCCGCGGTGATCGAGGTCAACAACCTGCAGAAACGGCGGGCGATCCAGAAGCTGAAGGACGAACTCGGCACGCTGGCAGGTGCGCGCGTGGCACTGCTCGGGCTGACGTTCAAGCCGGGGACGGACGACATGCGGGAGGCACCCAGCACGGTCCTGGCGGCCCGGCTGCTCGCCGAAGGAGCCGAGGTGCGCTGCTGGGATCCGATGGCGCGTCCCGCCGAGGCGGAGCCGTGGACGTCGACCACTCGCCACCCCAGCGTGGAGCTGGCGGTCGAGGGTGCGGACGCGGCGATCATCGTCACGGAGTGGCCACAGCTCACCGAGGTCGATTGGGCTCGCACGGCCACGACGATGCGGCGCCCGCTGCTGTTCGACGGCCGGAACCTGCTGGACCCGGCCCTGATGCGGGCCGCCGGATACCGGTACCTCAGCGTCGGCCGACCTTGACCGGCTGAACCCTCCGCCCGCTGATCGCGCCAAGTGGACGCTTGGCGCGATCAGCGTTCAGGTGAGCCCGGTCCGCTGGGCGAGCAGGCTGCGATCGAGGAGGGAAATGCGCTGTTCGTGACGCCGGGCGCGGGACGTTCAATCGCCGTAGTCATGGTGTCCCGCTCGAAAATGCTGTGACCTGGGGGTGCTGTGGGGTCGGTTCTACTTGATCGCGGCCAGGTCCACGACGTACATCTCGTTCTTGATCGAGTAGGTCATCAGGCGGTCGAGGCCGCTGTCGGGGGTCGCCATGCCTCCCTTCGCGTTCGGCCGTATGCCGAGATCGGCGGACCTGCCGGTGTCGGCGTCGTACAGCGTCTGGACGTCCTGGTTTCCCGGTCCCCTCAACATGACCTTGAAGAAGCGATCCAGGCCGGCGTCGTCGCCTGGCCGGAAGGTGCTCGGCAGTTCGCGCTCGTGGGAGCCGTCGCGGTCGCGGATGAACCTACTCAGGATGGTCCCGTTCCGCGTCGTGTCCGGGCACCGGCGATCGCCGCACTTGATCTCCTTGCCGGAGCGGTCGCGGGGGCGTTCGACCTTGACTGTCTTGTATCGCACTGTTACGCCCGCGCACCGGTCGACGCCGCATCTGACCTCCTCGTCGGCCTTGACCACGGCGTCGCGCCGCTCACCGGTCTCGACGTTGAGCAGCTCGCGGAAGATCGCCTTTCCGCGGTGGATGCCCACCCACGGCCATTGCAGGATGTGGTGCCGCTCGGCGCCCTTCACCGGCTGAGGCGAGCCCCCGCTCAGTGGCACCCGGTAAACCCCGCCCTTCTCGTAGGCGAAGACCACGTCCGAGCCCGTCACCGTCAGCCCGTTGATGTGCCCCTGCTTCATGACGTTTCCGAGGGGGACGTCGGTCACCGCCCGAGGCCGGCCGCCGGTGGCCGGCACCGTCCAGATCCGGGCGACCCGCGGGCTGCCCGCCTCCTTGTAGGACGCCCACCAGACGATGTTGCCGCCACCGGCGGCGACGCCGTCGGCGAAGATCGCCGATCCCTTCGTCGGGGGGATCTCGGCGATCTGCCTGGGCCGGCCGGTGCCCAGGTCGTAGCTCCACAGGAACTGACGCTTTCCGTCACTGACGCCTGTCATGACCAGCAGCGTGCGATCGTCGAGGAGTAGTTGCGGGTAGTACGCGCGGCCGTCGGGCAACTTGGCCGGGATCTTGTGAACGGCCTGCGGCCACACTTTCTCGATGGGTGGCGGAATCTTGTCCGCCGGCGGCTTGGGCTTGCCGGTCGCGCTGGCCGCGGGGTTCGGCTCGGCCGACGCGTCCAGGGCGCTCACGGCCGCGCCCACTCCGCCTGCCACCAGGACCACAGCCGCGGCCGCGCGCATGGCGGCGGCCCGCGCCTGCCGCCGGCGATGGCGCGTCTTGACCGTCGCGACCAGCCCGGCCGGCGCCTGCGGGGCACGATGCGCCGCCCCGGACAGGACGCTGCTCAGCTTGTCTTCCAGATCGGTCATCGCATGCTCCTGTGGGTCACCGGTGAGGAGGAGAGGGAGGAACGCAGCTTGTCCAGGCCACGGAAGGCCTGGCTGCGCACGGTTCCGGGAGAGATGTCGAGCATGTTGGCGATCTCGGCGTCGCTGAGCTGTTCGTAGTAGCGCAGCACCAGCACGGCACGCTGTCTGCGGGGCAGCGCGGCCAGCTCTTCCCAGAGACCCTGGTCCTCGTCGGGAGGGAAAACGTCGTGGTGAACCCGCTCCGGCGGCTCTCCGATGAGGTGCTCGCGCCTGCGCCGCCGCCAGATGCTGATGTGTAGCCGTGCCATCGTGGTACGGACGTAGCTGTGCGGGCTGTCCTTGAGTCTCACCCTCGGCCAGGCGCCGCACAGCCGTACCAGAGCTTCCTGGACCAGGTCGGCGGCGTCATGAGGGTTTCCGGTCAGGACGTATCCGTAGCGGAGCAGCGCGTCCGTCTGCTCTGCCACGAACTCGTCGAAGCCGGGTTCGTCGTCCACTGGTTGTTCCCTTCGGTAGTCACGTCCCAGACGGCCGAAGGGACGAAGATGTTGCATCGCTCAGCGAATGTTTTCTGGGGGTCGGGCGGGATTGCGAGGGGGGCGCCCACGATGCGCCGGCTCCTCCAGCAACGGACCCCGGACAATCGCCTCCACCCCGCGCGGCAGAAGACGGGCTGGTGCTGTTCACTCGGGGCAGCGTCTGTTGCGATACGAGGTCGTCCGGTCCACTCGCCGGAGGTCCACCGGATCGTCCCATCCGGACCGGCGATGACCTGCACGTTCACGCCGCCGGAGAGGTAGGGCCGGTTGGCGCGGACACGGTCCATTCCGTAATGCTTGCCCCAGCTTGGGCGTCGCCGGGTCCCTAACGTTGTGCGGCGATGATCTCGGTGAGCTTGGCGGTGACCATGGGGCGGAAGTGCACGGTGTCTGCGATGACGGTCAGTTTCGGTGCGGCGGGGTCGAACCGGGGCCAGGTGGGACCGCCGGCCGGTACGCCGGTTCGGGCGAATTCGATCCAGGCGGATTGCATGGCATCGGAAACCGCTCGGTCTGTGATGACCTCGGGATAGGTGCCGGTGGGCTTGATGAAGTAGCGGGCCTCGTTCGTGACGTGGCCCAGCAGGATCGGCACCTCCGTCGGGGCGCCGGGGAAGCCGGTGGTGGACAGCACGTCGTCGTCGGGAAGGGGCGTCCACACCAGGTTCGCGGGCGTGTGCACCTGACCGGCGGGCGGCACGGCGCCGGACAACTCATGCGACAGCGCGGCGATCTGTGCGGTGGGGACGTGTCGCAGGACGGAGAGGTCGGCGCCGCCATGGATCCACACCATCACCGGCTGGCGTGCCTGACGTCCCAACTCCGGCGTCCAGACGTTCAGGTACAGGTAGTCCTCGGACTTGTCCTGCGTGCGGAGATCGAACATGGCCGGGATGACCTGCGGGCACGCCGGGCCGAACCGGGTGGCCGGGCGTACGCCGTCCCAGCGCTCGGGTGGCGCTGGAGGCCGCCGGCGCAGGTCGCCGACGGGAGGCCGGGCGAAGGGCAGACCGAGGAACCGGACGATCCCCTCCTGCCGGAGTCCCTCGACCTCGCCCTGCTGGGTGTGGACCCGAGGACGCATGGTGGGTTCCTTTCTCCCTGAGGGATGTCGAAGTCCAGGCCGGGCCGGGTGCGGCTGTGGACCGTGCAGGCCGCGCTACTGCTGCGGGTCACGGACCTGGGCTGCGACGAACGAGGCCAGGAAGGCGGCCAACTCGGGATCGTTGACCTTGGACGCGGTCGTGTTCGGCAGCGCATCGATGACCGAGACCAGGTGTGCGTGGTATTTCGCGACCAGGGCCGCTGCGTGTTCTGGGTCTCGCGCCTGCAGGGCGTCGACCAGGGCGACCCGCTGGTCGGCCAGTTCGCGGGCCGCCCACTGCCACCGGTCGAGCCGACCACCGGACAGTTCGAGGGCGATACCCAGCTGGATGTCCATCAAGAACTTGGCGAAAGTGGTCAACAGCGGGCTGTGGGCGGCGGCCCACAGAGTGGTGAAAAACCGCTTCAAGCCGCCGATGACATCGCCGACACTCGCCTCCGGCACCTCCCCGGCGGCATCACGCAGACACGCCAGGTCTTCGGCCGTGGCCCGCTCCGCGGCCAGCTGGGCGGCACGGGTGTTCAGGGCCTGCAGCACATCGAGAAGATCGGTGAGGCCGGTCCGCTCCACTTCAACCACGGATGCGAGCAAGGTGGCGATCAGCGCGTCGGCGTTGGCGCGTACGTATGACCCGCTGCCGTGCCGGACGTCGACCAGGCCGGTCGCGGACAGGACGCGAACGGCTTCCCGGACGGTCGCGCCGCTGACGCCGTAGGCCGCCGCCAGGTCACGCTCGGCCGGCAGCTTTGAGCCGTCTGCCAGCTCACCGCCCAGGATGCGCCGACGAAGATCGGCCAGGATCTGGTCGGCGACCCGGCCTCGGGTGACCTTGGGGATCGATGCTGCCTCGTCCATGAGCTGGCTCCGTCGCCGCGCGATCTCACAAGGCGCGCCGTGCCAGTCACGCGCTCGCCCCTGCGCTCCGATCATGGCCCGTTCGGCGCCTGGCAGCGCCGCCGGCGTGCGGGCATGCAGGCAAAGCAGCTGCTGACCGCCGCCCTGAAAGGGCCGCCGAGGTGGGTGACGACCGGTGAAGACCACCCGACCTGCGCTCGGCCGGGCTCCCGGCCGCCTGAGCGTTGCTCAGCGCTGGACACTCAGGTAGCGGTGGTGCTGGTAGCGGAAGAACACGGTCAGGCAGGCGGCGGCGGTGACGAGCCCCATGGCCAGGGCCGCCGGCAGGTGGTGGTCCGTCGCGAGGTTGTAGGTCAGCAGCGCGAGGCAGACGCCGGCCAGAACGGCGTTGATGATGGCGATCATGCTGGCCGCGGTGAAGAGCCCGGCCAGCGGGCCCGATTTGACCGCCAGCGACCCGAGCGCATCGTCGGTCTCCCCTTCACCCCCGCCCCACCTGGCGAAATAGCGCGCAGCCTCGGGGTCGAGCGTGCGGTAGTAGGCGCGGATGCGAGCGATGCCGCTCAGATACAACACGTTCTGCACCCCCGTGTCGACGAGCCGGGCCGAGGTGAACACACCCAGCAAGAAGACCGTCGGCAACGCGGCGGCGGCGAACGGCGACAACAGACCAGGCGTCTGCGCGGCGAACCCCAACGCGATCAAACTGCTGGACAACGCCGACAGGTACAGTGACGAACGCCCGATCGCCTCGCTGACCGTCGTGCCGGCCGCCGATTGCAGCACGAAATGCTCCGTCACGATCGCCGACATGAGCGGCGCCGACGGCCCGGCGTCGCGGCTCTCCGCCTCCATGGCCGCTCCTTTCCGGCTGCTTCCTTGGTCAGCGGAAGGCTTCGGCATGTGCTTCGGCCCATTGTTCGAAGGTGCGGGGCGGGTGACCGGTCACCTCTCGCACGGTCGGCAGGACCTGCGACTCATCGAGCGTGCCGTCGGCGTAGAAGCTGAAGAAGGCGTCGACGTACTCGGCCGGCATGCTCGCCTCCATCTGGGCCCGGGCCTCCTCGTCCGGCAGCCCCTCGCAGCGCAGGTCCCTGCCCAGCACCTTGGCCAGCACGGCGACCTGGTCGGCGGGCAGCAGTGAGTCCGGCCCGGTCAGCTCATAGATCCGGCCCTCATGCCCGTCGCCCGTCAGCGCCCGGGCCGCCACGGCCGCGATGTCGGCGGGGTCGATGGCGGCGGCCGCCACCCCGGCGAACGGTACGCGTACCAGGTCACCGGCCCGAAGCTGCGGCAACCAGCGCAGCGCGTTGGACATGAAGGCCCTGGGCCGCAGGAACGTCCAGGCCACACCCGCCTCGCGTACGGCGCGCTCGGAAAGGGTCATGTAGCGGGAGATCGCGTTGCTCATGTCCGCGAGCGCGGCCGAGCCGCCCGACAGCAGCACGACCCGCTCCACCCCGGCCCGGCGCATGTGGGCCAGCAGGCCGGGCATGTCCGCATATCCCGGCAGCAGGAACACGCCCCGCACGCCGATCAGCGCATCGGCCAGGCTGTCGGGCCGGTTCAGGTCGCCGGTGACGGGCTGGACGCCGGGCGGCAGAGTGACGACCTGGGGGTCGCGTACCAGCGCGCGCACCCGCTGGCCCTCCTGGGCCAGCGCGGCCACCAGTTCCGACCCGGTGTTGCCGGTGGCGCCGGTCACTAAGATCATCATGTCTCCCATCGGGTGAAGAGCTCAAAGGCGCCGGCGGCGAGATCGACGGCCAGGGCGATGATAGGCAGGATCTCGGTGGCCTGTCCCATCCGATCCCCCTCGTCATGTGACCTTGCCGACTTGGCATACGAGATCGTGACATCGGGCGAAGAAGGGTCGATAGTGTCGCTGTCATCGGCCAGGTATGCATTTTGCACGGCTTGTCGGGAGGGCTCGGGTGGGGGACACAACGGATGACCTCCCGCTCCGGCCGGCCCGGGGCATGTTGTGGGCCGCGTTCGGCATCCTGGTCTACATCCGCGCGGCCTCCGGGCTGGACAACGGCGCGGGTGTGCTCGGGGTGCTGCTCCCGATGGTGTCGTATCCGCCGCTCGTCGCGCTGGTGGTGTGGCGCTGGCGCCCGCCCGTCCGGTACGGGCTCCTCGCGGCCGTGGTGCTGCTCTACTTCGTGCCGTTCCTGGTGGTCGGGGAGCTTTGGGACTGGGTGCCGTGGACCGTGGCCGCCGCGGTCTTGTGCGCTCTGCCCGGCCGGGTCGCCTGGCCGCTGTTCGTCCTCGTCGTGGCCGCGTCCGGCGGGGCCGTGCTCGTTCTCGGATACGACCTCTATCCCGGGTACGACGGGATCGTCGGCGTCGGATACCTGATCATCGCGGCGGACGACGGGCTCATCTTGTTCGGTTTGTCCGCGCTCGTCAGGGCTGTCGAACAACTGCACGGCACCCGGGAGGAACTGGCCAGGATGGCCCTGGCCAGGGAACGCCTGCGGCTGGATGGAGAGCTGCGGGACCTGCTCGGCGCGAAGCTCCAGGCGATCGCGTTCCGGATGCGGAAGGCGGCGGGTCAGGGGGAGCCGGGGGCCGCGCGGCACGACATCCAGGAAGGCGTCGCGCTCGCCCGGCGCACCTTGGCAGAGGTACGCGCCATGGCCGGGGCCTACCGGGCCGACCCGCCCGCGGAGACGCCGCTGATCGAGTCGTCACGGCCGGCCCGGCGCGTGCTGCTCGCGGTTCTGGTCATCCAGTGCGTGCTCGTGATGAAGCTCCTGGTCTACCTCTACCCCGCCGACTGGCCGGTCCTCGGCTTCGCCGCGGCGTTGCTCGCCGTCATCGTGGTCCTTGAGCTGCTGCCGCAGTCGCGGTTGGTCCTGGTCGCGCAGAGCCTGCTGATCCTGCTGCCTCTGGCGATCTTCCCCGACGCGTGGGACCGTCTGCTGAGCATCTTCACCGGCAAGCTGTTGCTCAACGTGCGGCCGCCGCGCTCCTGGGCGATCGTCGGGGTCGTCCTGGCCGGGCACCTCACCTGGTTCCTGCTCCGGGTCGACAGCTCCTTCCTCTTCATCGACGACCTCGCGGCCGCGCTCAGCGTTTTCGGCGGTCACGTCATGATCATGTGGCTGGTGTACTGCCTCGGGCGGCTCAGCGGGCTCCTCACCGTCCTGGAGCGGGCGCGGCACGAACTCGCCGCGGCGGCGGTGCGGCGCGAACGCGTGCGGATCGCCGGCGACCTGCACGACGTGCTGGGCTTCAGCCTGTCGGCGGTCGCGCTGAAGGGCGAGGTGGCCGAACGCCTGCTGGACACCGACCCCACACGGGCCAGATCCGAGATCGCCACCGTCGTGTCGCTGGTCGAACGAGCCCTGGCCGAGCTGTCGTCCATCTCCGGCGACCGGGTCGACCTGCGGTTGGCGGCAGAGCTCGACGCGGCGCGTGAGGTGCTGAAGGCCGCCGGAATCGAGGTGGCGGCACGGGATGCGACGGGCCCGCTGCCGGCCGAGGTCGACACGGCGGTGGCCACCGCGCTTCGCGAGACCGTCACCAATGTCCTGCGGCACAGCCAGGCCCGAACGTGCGAGATCTCCATCTCCGGCACTGAAGAGGTCCTACGGTTGCGCGTCGTCAATGACGGCGTCCTGCCCGTCGCCTCAGCCGGATCCTCCGGGTCGGCGCAGCCGGGGCGGCACGGATCCGGGCTCGGCAGCCTCGCACGACGCACCGGCGGGCGATTGACGGCGGTGCATCACCCCGGTGGCAGGTTCGAGGTGGTCGCCGAGTTCAGGTCAGATCCAACCGGACTCGTCGGAGATCCGGACGGCGTCCACCCGGTTGCGGGCTCCCAGCTTGGCGACGGCTGAGGCGAGGTGGTCGCGGACCGTGCCGTAGGTCAGGAAGAGCCCGTCACCCTCGTCGGTGCCACGCGCGTGGGCGATCCCCGGATCCACCTGAAGCCAGGCACACCGCCGTTCGGCGGTGTTAACAAGCTCTACAAGTACGGGGCCTAGACTTCACCGTATGATCCGGCCGCAGCGGGGGACGTCGCGTGACGTGCGGCGTACCAACAAGGCCGTGCTGCTGCGCACGCTCTTCTTCGACGGCGAGCGCAGCAGGTTCGAGCTCGCCCAGGCGACCGGCCTGAGCCCCGCCACGGTGAGCAACGTCGTCACCGGCCTGCTGTCCGACGGGATCGTCGTCGAGGTGGGCAGGGTCGAGTCGGACGGCGGCCGGCCCCGCGTCCAGCTCCGCGTCAACGCCGACCACGCCTACGCGGTCGGCGTCGAGGTGGGGGAGACCCGCGTCGGCGTGGAGCTGTTCGACCTGTCCATGACGCCGCGGGCCAAGGCCGAGACCCCGCTGCGGCCAGGACGGCACTCTCCCGACCTGGTGGCCGGCCACATCCGCGAGGGCGTCGCCGCGGTGATCGCGCAGGCGGGGGTGGACCCCGGCCGCGTCCTGGGCGTCGGCGTCGGCGTCCCCGGCATGGTGCGGGGCTCGGTCGTCGACTCGCCGACATTCGGCTGGAACGGGGTACGGCTGGCCGACATGCTCCCCGGCCTGCCCGTGTTCGTCGACAACGGCGCCATGACGCTGGGCCTGGCCGAGCACTGGTTCGGCGCGGGACGGGACAGCGACTACATGATCATGGTGTTGATCGGCAGCGGGGTCGGCGCCTGCATCATCACCAACGGCATCACCGTCCGCGGCGTGTCCGGTGGGGCGGGGGAGTGGGGCCATACCACGGTGGTCGCCGACGGCCGCCCCTGCCGCTGCGGTGCGCGCGGTTGCCTGGAGGCCTACGTCGGCGCCGAGTCGGTCCTCGCCAGGGCGGGGATCGACCTGGCGGGCACCGAGGAGGAGAGCGCCTTCGCGGCGCTGCTGGCAGACCCTGGCGCGCGTCCCCTGTTCGACGAGGCCGTCGGCCACCTGGGCGCGGGGCTGGCGAGCCTGATCAACCTGCTCAATCCCGAGCGCATCGTGCTGGGCGGCTGGGCCGGCCTGCTGCTCGCCCGCGACCACCTGCCCGCGATCTTGACGGCCACGCGGCGCTCCGCGCTGCGCTCCTCCTATGACCACGTCGCGATCGAGGCCGCTCACCTGGGGTCGGAGGGCGTCAAGCTCGGCGCCGCCATCCTGGTGGTGGATCAGTTCCTGGGCGGCTGAGGGCCCACGTCCCAACGGCACGAAGATGGCGTCAACCCTTAAATTAAGTATTGACGCTCTTGTAAGGTCACCGTAAGGTCACCATAAGGTCACGACCGTGGATTTCTCTTAGCCATGGTGCTCACCCACGCCGGCGGCCGGCCACCGGCGTACACCCCCCACAGAAGGTGACACCCCGATGAAAAGACGAGGAATCATCCTTGCCTCCGTGACGGCGTTAGCCGTGGCGGGCCTCTCTTCCCCGGCCTCGGCCGCCACCGGCCAGATCACCGGTTACGGCGGCAAGTGCGTCGACGTCGCCGGCGCCAACAGCGCCAACGGCACCCAGGTCCAGCTCTGGACCTGCAACGGCACCACCGCCCAGTCGTGGACCACGCAGTCCGACGGCACGGTCCGCGCGCTCGGCAAGTGCCTGGACGTGGCGGGCGCGAGCAGCGCCGACGGCACCAAGGTGCAGATCTACGACTGCAACGGCACCGCCGCGCAGCAGTGGACGGCCGCCTCCGACGGCACCCTGCGCGCGCTCGGCAAGTGCCTGGACGCCACCAACGTCAGCTCGGCCGACGGCACGCCCCTGCAGATCTGGAGCTGCGGCACCGGCGCCAACCAGAAGTGGACGCTGCCCTCCGGCGGCGGCACCCCCAGTCCCGGCAAGCTGCCCGGCGCCCCGTACCTCTACATGGGGTGGGGGAGCCCGCCCAGCCCGGGCACGGTCATGGACGCGACCGGCGTGAAGTCGTTCACGATGGCCTTCATCCTGTCCGGCGGCGGCTGCACGCCACGCTGGGACGGCTCGCGTGCGCTGACCGGCGGCGCCGACCAGCAGGCGATCAACACGATCAAGTCCAAGGGCGGCAGCGTCCAGATCTCCTTCGGCGGCTGGTCGGGCAACAAGCTCGGCCCCAACTGCAGCACGCCTGAGGCGTACGCGGGCGCCGTGCAGCAGGTCATCAACGCCCTGGGACCCGCGGCCGTCGACTTCGACATCGAGAACACCGACGAGTACGAGAACTACACCGTCCAGGACCGCATTCTCAACGGCCTCAAGATCGTCAAGGCGAACAACCCGAACGTCAAGGTGGTCGTCACCTTCGGCACCTCCACCAGCGGCCCGGCGGGCGCGGGCATCCGGCTGATCAACCGGTCGAAGGAGCTCGGCGTCCCGATCGACAACTACACGATCATGCCGTTCGACTTCGGCGGCGGGTCCAACATGTACCAGAGCACGGTCAACGCGGCCGAAGGGCTGAAGAACGCCCTGAAGTCGGCGTTCGGCTGGTCGGACGCCACGGCGTACGCGCACATGGGCATCTCCGGCATGAACGGCCTGTCCGACCAGTCGGAGGTCACCTCGGTCGCCACCTGGACCCAGATCCGCGACTACGCCAACTCCCACGGCCTGACCAGGCTCGCGTTCTGGTCGGTCAACCGCGACCGCCCCTGCTCCGGAGGGCTGTCCGAAACCTGCAGCGGCGTCTCCCAGAACGCCTGGGACTTCACCAGACTGACGGCGGGGTTCTGATGCGTGCCCTGGTCGTCCTCGTGCTGATCGCGGCCGGGTTCGTCCTCATGCCGGTCGCGCAGGCAGCCGTCCCCACCGGCCTGACCACCGTGGTCGCCAAGCACAGCGGCAAGTGCGTCGACGCCCGCGCCGCCGCCACCGCCAACGGCACCGCCGTCCAGCAGTACGCGTGCAACGGCAGCGGCGCGCAGCTCTGGCAGTTCCAGGCCACCAGCGGCGGCTACTACCGGGTCAACAGCTCGCTCAACGCCGCGCAGGCCTGGGACGTGACCGGTGTCTCGACCGCCGACAGCGCGCTGGTCCAGCTGTGGGCCTACGGCGGCGGCAACAACCAGCAGTGGCTGCCGGTGGAGGAGTCCGGAGGCACGTACCACCTGGTCAACAGGAACAGCGGCAAGTGCCTCGACGTGCCGGGCGCCTCCACGGCCGACAGCGTGCAACTGCAGCAGTACACCTGCAACGGCACGGCGGCGCAGTCGTTCACCCTGTCGGGCGGCGGCGGTGGCGGCCCCGATCCCGACCTGGGGCCGAACGTGCGCGTCTTCGACCCGTCGATGCCCGCGTCCACGATCCAGTCGCAGCTCAACTCGGTGTTCAGCCAGCAGCAGTCCAACCAGTTCGGGTCCAACCGGTACGCGCTGCTGTTCAAGCCGGGCACCTACAACGTGGACGTCAACGTGGGCTTCTACACCCAGGTCCTCGGCCTGGGACAGACGCCGGACGCGGTGACGATCAACGGGGCCGTGCACGCCGAGGCCGACTGGTTCGGCGGCAACGCCACGCAGAACTTCTGGCGCTCCGCCGAGAACCTCTCGGTCACCCCGGCGGGCGGCACGGACCGGTGGGCGGTCTCGCAGGCGGCGCCGTACCGGCGCATGCATGTGCGCGGAAACCTGCAGCTGGACGACGGCGGCTGGTCGAGCGGCGGGTGGATCTCCGACTCGCGGATCGACGGTCAGGTCAGGTCCGGGTCGCAACAGCAGTGGATCTCCCGCAACTCGGCCTTCGGGTCCTGGACCGGGTCGAACTGGAACATGGTCTTCGTCGGGGTGTCCGGCGCGCCGGGCAACACCTTCCCCAGCCCGCCGTACACGACGGTGGGGCAGACGCCGGTGGTGCGGGAGAAGCCGTTCCTCTACATCGACGCGGCGGGGGCATACCAGGTGTTCGTGCCCGCGCTGAAGTCGAACTCCGCCGGGGTGTCGTGGCCCGGTGCGGGCACGTCGCTGCCGATCAGTCAGTTCTTCGTCGTCAAGCCGGGCAACACCGCCGGTGACATCAACGCGGCACTGGCCGCGGGCAAGGACCTGCTGGTCACTCCGGGCGTCTACCACCTGAACGACACGATCAGGGTCACCAGGCCCGACACCGTGGTGCTCGGTCTCGGGCTGGCGACGTTCGTACCCGACAACGGCGTCACGGCGATGACCGTCGCCGACGTGGACGGCGTCAAGATCGCCGGGCTGCTGATCGACGCCGGGACCGTGAACTCGGCGACGCTCATGCAGGTCGGCCCGGCGGGCTCGGCGGCCTCACACGCGGCCAACCCCACCTCGCTGCACGACGTCTTCTTCCGCGTCGGCGGCGCCGGGGTGGGCAAGGCGTCACAGAGCCTGGTGATCAACAGCGACGACGTGATCGGCGATCACACCTGGATCTGGCGGGCCGACCACGGCAGCGGCGTCGGGTGGAACACCAACACGACCGTCAACGGGCTCGTCGTCAACGGCGACAACGTGACGTTCTACGGGCTGTTCGTCGAGCACTTCCACCAGTACCAGGTCATCTGGAACGGCAACGGCGGGCGAACCTACTTCTTCCAGAACGAGATGCCCTACGATCCGCCCAACCAGGCGTCCTGGATGAACGGCTCCACCCGCGGCTGGGCGGCCTACAAGGTCGCCGGTTCGGTCACCTCGCACGAGGCCTGGGGGCTGGGCAGCTACTGCTACTTCAGCGCCAACCCCGCGGTGGTGGCCGACCGGGCCTTCGAGGTGCCGAACACGCCGGGGGTCCGTTTCCACCACATGGTGACGGTCTCCCTGGGCGGCACCGGAACCATCGCCCACGTCATCAATTCCACGGGAGGCCCGAGCAACTCCTCCACGAACGTCGCAAACCTCACCGAATACCCATAACCCACCGACGCGTCCTCCCCCTTTGCCGAAAGGGGAGGACGCGCCCGCGTCGGCTGGCGGCCAGGGCGGCCAAGACGCCGCCGACCGGCCGCACGCCCCATCCGGGCGCGGCGCCTCTGCTCAGGAGACTTGCGACGCCTGGCTTTCGTAGAGGCGGTAGGTGGCCAGGATGTTGAGCCGGTGCAGGTCGCGGCAGAGGAAGAGCATGCCCTGCTGGGCGGCCCCCTGCGGCACCGGGTAGCGGGCGAGGGCGGCCGACAGCGCGGCGTCGAGGCGTTCGGCCCACGGGTCGGTGCAGGCGGCGAACGTCTCCTCCAGGCTGCGACCCGCCGCCACGCTTGCCCGCACCTCGTCGTGCAGCCGCTCGAGGTAGCCGATGAGATCGTCCACCGCCGCCGGCCCGGCTCCCATCGGGCCGTGCCCGGGAACGACGGTCTCCAGTTCGGGCAGGGCCTCGCGCATCCGGCGCAGCGACTCCAGGTACGGTTCAGGTCCGCCCTGGAGCAGCATGGGGGCTATGCCCGCGTGGCTGAGGAAGTTGCCGGTCCAGGCGGTGCGGGCGTCGGGGACGTAGACGACGGTGTCGCCCGGCCCGTTGCCCGGACCGAAGTGGTGGAGCTGGACGATCCGCCCTCCGAGGTCGATCTCGGCGTAGGAGTCGAACGTCAGGTCCGGTCTGCGCCAGGTGGTGACCTCGTCCAGCAGCGCGGCGTCGCCGTACATGTTGGCTGACCGGGTCTGCTTCTCGTAGGCCAGGTCGGTCATGTTCGCCTTGTTGACCCTGGACGAGACGACCACGACCTGGTCGGGGAAGGCGGCGTTGCCGAAGGTGTGGTCGCCGTGGTAGGTCGTGTTGACCAGGTAGCGTAGCGGCCGGTCGGTGAGGTCCGCGGCGGTGGCCTGGATCCTGACCGATACGTCGGGGGTGATCCCGGCATCGATCACCAGTGCCGCCTCCCGCCCCGCGACCACCCCGTTGTTGTCCTTGGGCGGAAGGTTGGCCATGAGTGCCCACACGCCCTGCGCGAGTTCGTGTGGCACCAGCTCCAGGCCGACCGGCGACAGGTTCGGCCCGCCGTAACCCTCGGGACGCTCGGCGAGCTCGCGCTCCGGGGTGAGTGACGTCGACATTCGATTTTCCTTCTGTTCGGTTTCCAGCGAAATTGATCAGACGGAGACGGCCACCGGCCGGGCCTCGGCTGCCTGGGGGAGAGAGGCCGTCCAGAGGCGGTGTACGAGGATCGGGCCGATGACCCAGTAGCCGAGTGAGGTGACGATCCCGGGAAAGGCGAGGTCGCCCGCGACCAGGTCGTAGATCGGGTGGCCGATGGCGTTGCCCATCGCGCCCATGATCGCGAAGAACCAGGCGATGAGCAGCGGCACGCGCCAGCCGCGGTAGATGGCGAGCGCGCCCATGGCGAAGGCCGCGTAGGAGATCATGTTGATCCAGACGAACAGGGGGAGGGACATGGCCTGCGCGCCGAAGACCTCGGTCGGCCAGCGCCGGTTGAACCCGTTCATGAACTCCTCCCCGAAGTGCAGGAACTGCCAGGCCAGGCCGATGAGGTAGATCGGCAGCACCCGGGAGGGGTCGGGGAGCCTGCGGTCGGTGGTGGCCAGGTGGCAGCCGTAGGCGATCACCATGGCCGGGATGAAGGTCAGCCACAGCGCCAGTCCGGGCGACAGATAGGCGAACACCACGATCAGGGCGGTGGCCAGGACGCCGGCGGCGACAGCGGAACGGTGGCGGGTCATCGGGTGCTCCTCATGAGGTGGGTGGTGATGGTGTTGAGCTCGATCGGCGCGTCCTCGCCGACCACGACGGTGCCTCCGATCCAGACCAGGCGGCGGCCGCGGACACTGTTGGGCGCGAAGGCGAACGTCATGCCCGGCCTGAGCGGCAGGTCGGAGCCGATGATGGGCTGCTCGGCGAGCAGCCCGTAGCGCGTGCTCTGCGGCAGCGTGCCGAGCCCGGAGCCGGACCCGCCCGCCGCTCCGCAGGGATTGACGGCGTGCACGAGCGGGTACGCGTGCCAGCCGCCCGCTTCCTGGAGCGGGCGGTTCATCGCTGCCACGACCTCGCCGAACGTGTGCCCGGGACGCAGGACCGCCAGCCCCGCCTCGTAGGAGGCGCGGGTCGCCAGCGCCGCCGATTCCAGGTCGGGATGGATGTCGCCGACCGCGACGGCCAGCCGTTGCCGGGTCTCTCGCATGCCGTACGAGCTGGAGATCTCGGCCAGGAGCAGATCGCCGTCCTCGATCACGCGTGGCGCCTGCGGCCGGTACGACCACGCGGGCGGGCCGCAGGAGACGAACTCCTTGCCCGACACGATCAGCAGGCCCGGCACCGCGGCACCCCGGCACAGGGATTCGGAGATGCCCGCCGCGTACACCGACGCCTCGGTGACGCCGGGCCGTACCGCCTCCAGCATGGCCCGTGCCATCGCCTCGCCGACGGCGGCCGCGTGGCCGATGACCGCGAGCTCCTCGGCGGACTGGCTCAGCGCGCGCCGTACGAAGGCCGCCTCAACCGGCTTGAAGGTCACCTGCGGGAGCTGCTGGAGCACCGACGACCACAGGCTGTACGGCACGAGCGGGTCGGCGTGGAACGGCGGGCACGGTTCGAGACCGAGCACGCCGATGGCCGACCTGCCGAGCCCGTGCGTACGCAGCACCTCCGCCACGCCGTGCGCGTGCTTGGCGACGAGCACGTTCTCCGGCCTGATCCATACCGCGTCGCCGCGCCTGCTCGCGTCGAGGTGGTCGCCGAGCTGCGCGGGCGCGCGGACCAGGGCGATCGGCTCGTCGGCGCGGGGGAAGACGACGATCGCCCCGGGACGGTCGTTGGTGAAGAACACATCCGGCGCCCACTCCGCCCCGCCGTAGACGACGAGCGCGTCGACGCCCTCGGCATCCATCAGCTGCCTGGCGAGATCCCAGCGCCGGTCCCGTTCGGCCGGCGAGTAGGTGGGAAGATCCATGCCGACGACGCTAGGACGGCGCCGCCTGGCCGGAATCTGTCAGGTGACCAGCCCTCCGGCGACGGACATAGGTCACAGGCTCAATAAGATCGTCCCGTGCTGTACGGGCGTGGGGTGGAAACCGATCGAATAGACCATTTGCTGGCAGAGGCGAGGGACGGCCGGAGCGGCGTCCTGGTGCTGCGCGGCCCCGCGGGAATCGGCAAGTCGGCGCTGCTCGAACACGCGGCGGGGACGGCTGAAGCCTTGGGCATGCGAACCGTGCGCGGGGTGGGCATCGAGAGCGAGACCGAGATGGTGTTCGCCGCGCTCCACCTGCTGCTGCGGTCCGGGCTCGACCGCCTCGACCGGCTTCCGGCCCCGCAGGCTGACGCGCTCAGGGGCGCTTTCGGGCTGGCCCCTTCCCGTGAGGCCAACCGTTTCCTGGTCGGTCTCGGCGCCCTGACCCTGCTGTCCGAGCTCGCCGGCGACGGCCTGCTGTGCCTGGTCGACGACGCACAATGGCTGGACCGCTCCTCGGCCGACGCCCTGCTCTTCGCCGCACGGCGGCTGGAAGCGGAAGGAGTGGCGCTGATCCTTTCGGCGCGGGACGGCAGCCACGCCTTCCGGCCGACCGGCCTGCCCGAGATCCGGCTCGGCGGCCTCGGCTCCGAGGCCGCGGCCATGCTGCTGGGCGAGACCGGCGGCACGCTGGCGCCGCACGTCAGGGACCGCATCCTCGCCGAGAGCGAGGGGAACCCGCTCGCGCTCATCGAGCTGCCCGCGGCGCTCACTCCTGATCAGCGGGCCGGGCACGTCACCCCGCTGGCCTACCATCTCGGCCCGCTTCCGCTCACCGGCCGGATGCAGGAGGCGTTCCAGACGCAGATCCACGCGCTGCCCGAGCCCGCCCAGACCCTGCTGCTGGTGGCGGCCGCAGAGAGCACCGGCGACCTCACCGTCGTCCTCGGGGCCGCGCAGCGGCTGGGCATCCACGCCGACGCCGTCGAGCCGGGGGAGCGCAGCGGGCTCATCCGCATCGTGGACGGGGAGCTCGCCTTCCGCCATCCGCTGATCAGAGCGGCCGCCTACCAGGGAGCGCCGTTCACCAGGCGCCTGGCCGCGCACCGGGCCTTGGCGGCCGCTCTCGACGGCGCGCACGACGGCAGCCGGCACGACGATGCCCGGGCCTGGCATCTGGCCGCCGCCTGCACCGGACCCGACGAAATCGTCGCCGCCGAGCTGGAACAGGCGGCCGAACGGGCCAGGCGCAGAAGCGGCCACGCCGCCACGACCGCGGCCTACCGCCGTGCGGCACAGCTCTCTCCCGAACCGCGCGAGCAGGTGCGACGGCTGATCAGCTCCGCCGAGGCGGCGATGGACGCCGGCCAGCTCCTGCAGGCCCGCGCGCTGGCAGACCGCGCGGCGCTGCTCACCGACGATCCGCGCGAGCACGCCAGACTCGCCGGGGTGCGCGCGGCCATCGAGTTCGAACAGGGCTCGCCGCGGGTCGCGCACGGCATCCTGACGACCGCCGCCGCCCCCGTCTCGGCCGTGGACCCGACCAGGGCCGCGTCCATGCTGCTCGAAGCCGTACGCGACGCCTGGTTCGCCGGTGCGCCCGAGCTGGCCAGGCAGGGCGTCGACCGCGTCCACGCGCTGGCCCTGCCGTCCGGGCATCACCTCCGACCGGTCATCTCGGCGATGACCGGCCTGGCCGCCCTGCTGGCGGGCGATTCCACCCGCGGGCTGGTGCCCATCCACGCGGCACTCGCCGCCGCCCGGCGATCGCAGCCGGGCACGCCCGGAGACCGGCTCATCATCGCGTCGATGGCGTTCATGGTGGGCGACGACGAGACGTCCATGGACCTGGCCGCCCGCCTGGCCGACGACTGCCGGGCCCAGGGGATGATCGGCTGGCTGCCGCACGCGCTGCAGAACCTCGCCACCAGCCAGCTCTACCTCGGCCGGTTCCGGGACGCGCAGGCGTCGGCCACCGAAGCCGTGCGCATCGCCGACGACACCGGGCAGCATCACCGCGTCGATCACCTGCAGGGGATGCTCGCCTGGCTCGCCGCGGTCCACGGCGACGACCGCGCCTGCACGGAGCTCACCGGCCGCGTCCGAGCCCATGCCACCGACCACGGCAACGTGTCGAGCCTGGCATGGGCGGTCTGGGCACAGGGCCTGCTCGCCCTCGGGCAGGGCAGGACGCAGGCAGCCCTGGAACAGTTGGAGGCCGGCATCACCGGCACCGTCCGCTACCAGCTCACGACCACCCTGTTCGTCCCGGACCTGGTGGAAGCGGCGGTCCGATGCGAGCAGGCCGATCGGGCCAGGGCGCCGCTCGCCAGATTCGACGAGTGGGCCACGGCCACCGGGCAGCCCTGGGCGCGCGCGGTCGCCCTGCGCTGCAAAGCGCTGATCGCCGGGTCGGAGGAGGAGACGGAAGCTCACTACGCCGACGCCGTCAGCCTGCACCTGAACGGAGGGCGGCCGTTCGAGGAAGCCCGTACTCAACTGCTGTTCGGCGAGTGGCTACGCAGGAACCGGCGCAAGGCCGATGCCAGGGTCCATCTCAGGCAGGCGCTGGACACGTTCGACCGCGCCGGGGCCGTCCCCTGGGCGTCCCGCGCCCGTGCCGAACTGCGCGCCACGGGAGAGGCGACCGCTGACGCGCGGGCGGCGGGCGCGGCGGGCCTGCTGACCCCGCAGGAACTGCAGATCGTACGGCTGGCCGCGCAGGGCGCCACGAACCGCGACATCGGCGCGCAGCTCTTCCTGAGCCCGCGCACTGTGGGCTACCACCTGCACAAGGCGTTCCCCAAGCTGGGCGTCGCCTCCAGAACCGAACTCGCCCGGCTTGACCTCGGCGATTGAAGCAGGTGACGGCTGCGGCCGGTTGCCCTATTTCGGCATGGCTATGGCAGCCGTGAGGCACATCGAACGCGTATGCCCGTGCGCCCGCAGTTGTTCCTCTGAGGGCAGTTTCCCCGCGCCTGCCTCGCGGGCAGCATCGGTTGAAGCACATCCCGCGACACGACGACGATCGCAAGGGAGCGCTCAATGGGTACCACCGCAAGAAGATCAGCGCCGGCGGGCTTGGCGGCCGTGCTGCTCTGGGCGGGGCTCGCACCCGGCTCGGGTGCGCAGAGCGGCGCGGCATCCGGTTGGATGCCGGTCGGCACCGTGGACCCCCAGCTCGTGCTCTACGGGGTGCACGCTTCGCCCCGAGCGACGTCGCCTTCAACCCGAACGTGATCCCGGCCTCGGTGGCCCGGCTTGTGGTGCCGTACGCGCGGGTGCCCGACGGCAACCCGCACCCCTACCGGCTGCGCTTCCACCTCGACACCACCAACGCCACCAGCACGCTCGACTTCGCCGTCAGCGTCGGCCTGACCGGAACGGCGTGGATGTACTGATCGCTGAAGAACAGCGGCGGCCGTCAACGGGTCTTCACCCAGTGCGAGATCGACGAGCAGACCCCGTGAGGCCGCCCAGGCCAGTGTCCTCATGAACCGCGTCAGCGAGGGACCTGCGGAGATCGGCACAGGCCGCCATGGCGTCGGTGACGTCTGCGGCGGTGGCGGGCGGCCCCTGGCGGATGACGGCCGGATGTGAAGGGAGGCGATATGGGCAACCTGTTCCGGACCTTACGCAGCAGCCTGGATGCCAATGCCCGGCGTGCGGTTGAGGTGTATACCCGCGAGCTCGCGGACTACCGCAGCCTGGCCGCTGAGGCTCGGGGGTCCGCCGCGATGCTGGACTTCGCGGTGATTCTGCGGCGCCGCACCATCGAGCTGGCCGCGGAGGACCAGTCGTACACCGAGCAGGACCAGACGTACATGGCCTCGGTCGGCGCGGCGCGGGGCGAGGCGGGCGTCTCGCTGGCATCTCAGCGGCAGGTTCTGCTCCTGCACGCCAATCTCACGCTGCGCGAGATCCACGAGGCGGCGGGCCCCAACGACCTTGGCGACGTCATGCGCGTCCTCGGGTGGATCGCCCACCATGGCCTTACCGCGCAGAACGCCTACACCCGCGGATACCTCAAAGGTCAGGAGCGCTTCCTGCCCGTCGTGGCCAGGATCCAGATGCTCGCCCGGATGCTTCTCTCCGACGACCTCGCGGCGCCCCAGCTGGCCTGCGAACTCGACCTGCCGATGCAGGACCACTACCTGGTGACGATCGCCCGGACCTCCGGCGGCCGGCACGACAACCTGCGGCGCGACGAGGTCGTCAAGACGCTGCTGAACCGCCACCGCTTCCCGCTGACCTGGCACAGGCCGGATGAGTTCGCGGCGCTGGTGCCGTGCGGCGGCGACGACCCGATCGACGGGCAGGCGGCGGCGCGGTCCCAGGCGCTGTCCCTGATCCGCGACTTCGCCGAGTTGTCCGGGCCCTGTTCGGCCGGCGTGGCCCCGGGCCGGGCGCATGCACTGGCGGATCCGCTCTCGCTGGCCCGCAAGGTCTGCCAGGCGGCACCCGTGGAGAGCGTCCCCCGCCAGGTGTACAGCGTGGCCGACGTGTTCGCGGAGTTGGGGGCGGCCCAGATGCCGCAGGTCGACCAGTGGCTGCGCGAGCTGACCCGGCGGCTGGCGAGCGGTCCCGACCTGGTGGCCACGCTCGACGCCTACTACCGCAACAACATGAACCGGATGTCCACCGCGATAGCACTGCGCGTGCACCCCCGCACCCTCGACTACCGGCTCAGACGGGTTCGCGAGTTGGTCGAGATCGAGCCCGGCTCAACCCGCGGCGTACGAGTGCTGAGCACCGCCGTCACCCGCATCCTTGCGGAGGCCTGGCGCGACCGGCCCTGACCTCCTTTCGCGCCGCGGACGACTGCGCCGACTTCCCCTCCACCGCGAACCTCGCCGGCCGCGCCGCCGGAAAGGGGCACGACCATCCCGTCCCCACCCACACCGCCCGGCCTGGACGTGGCGCCCGACGTCGCCTGGCTGCTGGACCCGCCGTCGGCGGCCGGGCCCGGTCACGGTGTCAATCGGCCGGAGAGCCGCTGCTCGTCGACTCCGGGGCCCGCATCTCGGCGGCGAGGGTCTCCTGGGCCAGACGCAGGGTGGTCTGGTTCGCCCGCTTGGCTCCCTGGAGGGCGGTGGCGTTCTGGGCGATCATCGTCCGCTGGTAGGCGCTTTCGACGGAGAGCCAGACGCCCACCAGGTTGGTCCGCTTCTTGCAGGCGAGGTCGGTCCGGGCGGTCGCGAGCTCCTTCTCGGACGTTCCGTCGCGGAAGGCCGGGTCGGCTATGGGGTCGAAGGGGGTGGCGTAGGAGTGGCCGGCGGCGCGCATGCAGGCCGACCACTCCTTGACGGCGGCTTGGACGCGGCGATCGCTGCGGGAGCGCTGGAAGCTGAGCATGGACAGGTGCTGGGGAAGCGAAGGGTCGGTGCCCGCGGGAGCCATGGCGAGTGACCTGCGCGTCTGCTCCTGGCAGCCGCCCGGCGGGGCCTTGTCACCGGTGCCGGTGATGACGGCGATGGTGGCGGGGTCCAGGTCCGGGGTCTCGGGCGGGTGCCGGGCCGGGTCGCGGGGGCCGAGGCCGTAGCCGTAGGAGGCTGCGTCGGCTGCGTCGGTGAGGCCGTAGCGGCGTTCCATCCACGTTCGGGGGCCGACCAGGGGGCGGGGGGAGGAGGCGATGGGAAGGGTGCGGCCATGGCGCCGCGCGCAGCGGATGAGGAGGACGCGGTAGGCGTTGGTCACCGTGAGGGTCTGGGTGGGGGAATGCTGATAGTCGTCCAGAGGGAGGCGAAGGGCGGCGCCGTCCGGGGCGGTGGTGTCGCTCGGGAGGGCCTGGGCGCACGATGCGGTGAGGGCCGTGGCGGCTGCCAGCAGGGCGGCGAGGTGGGGGCGCATGGTGTCTCCCGGAAGGGCGGCGGCCGCGGGCACGTGCCCGCGGCCGCCGGGAACGGGGTCAGTTCCAGTAGTGCGATTCGGAATTGTTCGCGTACGTGGGCGCGGTGTTGCCGTAACCGCCCGGTACGAGTTGTCCGCACTGGCCGGACTGGTATGTGTTGGTGCAGATGTAAGCGCTCAGGAACAGGTGCGCGTTGATGGCGGACTCGTCATTGTTGGCGATGAATCCGTTTGCCGTGCTGGCGGACCAGTCAGGGTGCCCGGTCGTGTCCATGTACGTGAAGTCCGCCATGCGGCCGGTCAGGTTCTGATTTTCCCAGACGCACAGGTCGTACCAATTGCAGACGCCGTCCTCCATGATTCCGGAGATGGGCGGCCTCTGGAATGTGGTGGAGACCTTCGACTTTTCGAAGTAGGACGGCTCCGGCTCTGCTTTCGCCGGGAGGGAGAACAGCGCGAGGGTGAAGAACGTCAGGAGCATTCCGATGACGGCGCGTCGCATCGTGATCCTCTCAGCAGGCGAGGGTGACTTGGGGGGTGGTGCCGCTCATGGTCAGCGGGGACCCGGCGTAGCCGGCCTTGGTGAACACGGCGGTGCCGCCGGCGAAGTACGTGTTCGTGGTGCCCTGGCACGGCGCGCTGGAGTAATGGATCCCGTAGTTGGCCGGGTTGTAGCGCTTGGTGGTCGTGGTGGTGGACCCGTCCTTGTAGAGGTTGAGGTACAGGTCGATCGAGTCGACGACGGCGGTGCACTGGACCTCGATCTCGGTACGTACGTCGTTGTACAGGCTGTTGACGTACGGGAGACTGAGATAACCGCCGCAGTAAATGACGTCCGCCGGCGCGTTGACGCCCTTCGGGGTGTCAGCCTTTCTCGTGAGGGTCATCGTGAACGACTGGGTGGCGCCACTTTTGAGGGGAACGGACGGCCTTTCCTGAGCGGCGGAGGCCGGGTTTCCCATAAGGACGACTGATAACGCGAGAGCGACGGGTAAAACGAGCGTACGAAGATGTGTGGACATTTCTGCGCCTCCCGAGGGAAAGGGGGTTCGTACTGCCTCCCCTATGGTGATCGACTGTCCGGGATGCGTCTTCGTGATATTGTGTAAAACTTCCAGTCAAAGTCTGCCTGGAGTTTGTAACAAGGTGTGAAGTCCCGTGTCGGCGCCTGGAGCGCCGTCCGCGCCCTGCCGCTCTGGCTCGACCGGGTTCGGGAACAGCGGTGCGGGTTGCGCAACGCGGGAAGCAAGGCCGGACTGCTCCCGATCACGTTATGGGGTTACGGCGCTCCTGCCGGTGATCTACTCTGATCAACTGTCATACGGGGCAAGACGGGCGAGGTGGCATGACATCGGCGCAGCCTGGTTACATGGTCGGCGGACGTTACCGGCTGATCGCGATACTGGGGTCCGGCGGCTTCGGACGCGTCTGGCGCGCCCATGACGAGGTACTGGACGCCGAAGTGGCGATCAAAGAGCTGCAGCTGCTGCCCGGGATGTCCCAGGAGGAACAGGACAAGCGGCTGGAGCGCACCACGCGTGAGGCCCGCAACTCCGTCCGGTTGCGGGCGCACGAGAATGTCGTGGCCATCCACGACATCATCTCGGACGGCCTGCCCTGGATCGTGATGGAGCTGATCGACGGCCAGTCGCTGCACGAGCATCTCGAAACGCACGGACCGCTGCCGCTGGACTGGGCCGCACAGTTGGCCACGGCGCTGCTGAAGGCGCTCGGCGCGGCACACCAGACAGGCATCGTGCACCGCGACATCAAACCGGCCAACGTCATGCTCGCCAAGGACGGGAGGGTCCTGCTCACCGACTTCGGGATCGCCGTCCACACCACCGACACCACCCTGACGACCGCCGGAATGACCATCGGCTCGCCCGAATACATGGCTCCCGAACGGTTGCGCGGGGTCGACGGGCTCCCCGCCAGCGACCTGTTCTCCCTCGGCGTCACCCTCTACCAGGCCGTCGAGGGCGTTTCGCCGTTCCGCCGCAACACCCAACCGGCGGCACTGACCGCGGTCCTGCTGGAGGAGCCCCCAGCGCCGCGACAGGCGGGCCGGCTCGCGCCGCTCATCACGCGGCTGCTCGACAAGGACCCCGGCAACAGGCCGACCGTCGAGGGCGCGCTGGCCATCCTCGGTGAGCAGCAGCCGGGCCGGGACCACGGACGGGACGGCACCAGGATCCTCCCGCCCGGGCAGGTCCCCCAGCAGGGGTGGCAGCACAAAGGTGTCGCGGTGATGATGGCGATCATCTTCGCTCTCGGACTCCTTGGCCTCACTCACCTCGGCATCACCTGGGACGAACTCGAGGACGAGTTCGACCGTGAAGACATGATCCCCCTGGTGGTCGCCGTCCTCGCCGACATCGGTCTGGCCGGCTTACTGTGCGCGCAGGTCGCCCGCTTCGTGCCGCCGATCGCCGGGAAGACCGTTGCCGTCGTCGTGGGTGTCGTCGGGTTCCTCGCCGGTGGCGGCGCCGCGTATCTCGCCTTCGACGGCATGGGCCTGATTGTCCTGCGCCTCATCCCGTCTTTTGGCGACGACGAGGTCATAGTGATCGCGCCGATCGTGATCACCGTCGTCCTGCTCATTGCGGCGGGCTGGGCCTGGGAGTCGAGGAAGCTCCGGCGCTCCAGGCGTGATGTCACTCACCTGTGACTGCCAGGCCGGCACAGGCACCTGCATATCGTGACAAGTCCGCGCTTCGATCCGTGAGGCTTCGCCAGGTTGCCCGTGCCTCAATCTGCTGGGCTTTCAGGAGCGATGACCTCCGGATTCTTTTCGGGGTTGCCATGACCGTGCCGGCAGTGTCAGTGGGCGGCTGTCTGCCGTGGGCATCTATCATGAAGTGGTGGTGCCGCAAGCGTCGCCGCAGGTGAAGGGCAATCTTCCGGCTGACGCGAAAGAGATCGTCGGCCGCCGGAGAGAACTGTCCGAGGCCAGGCGGCTGCTGCCGGACACCCGCCTGCTCACGCTGACCGGGCCCGGCGGTGTGGGCAAGACCAGGTTGGGGTTGCGGGTCGCCGCGGAGGTGCGGTCCGCGTTCCCCGACGGGGTGTGGCTGGTGGAGCTCGCCCCTCTGCAGGACGTCACCCTGCTGGCGCGGACGGTGGCTGTGGGCCTGGGGTTGTGTGACCAGTCGGCCCGGCCGTCGGCGGAAACGCTGGCGGACTATCTGCGTGACAAGCGACTGCTGCTGGTTCTGGACAACTGTGAGCACCTTCTGGATGCCTGCGCACACCTGGCGAGCCTGCTCCTTTCCACCGCCGGGCAGGTGCGCATTCTGGCCACCAGCCGCGAGCCTCTCGGCATGGCCGGCGAAACGCTGCTCGCCGTGCCGCCGCTGTCGGTGCCCGAACCCGGCTGCCCTGCCACCGTCAATGAGGCGAGCACGTACGATTCCGTCAGGCTGTTCGTCGAGCGCGCGCAGCTGGCCGTGCCGGATTTCACGCTCAGCGCCGAAAACAGCGCGACGGTGGTGCGGCTGTGCCAGCGCCTCGAAGGCATACCGCTGGCGATCCAGCTGGCCGCGGTGTGGATTCCGGCGCTGTCCCCCGAGCAGATCCTCGAACGGCTGGACGACCGCTACCGCCTGCTGACTCGAGGTTTCCGTACGGCTCTGCCCCGTCACCAGACGTTGCGCGCCGCCATGGACTGGAGCTTCGATCTGTGCTCGCGCCAGGAACAGGCTCTGTGGGCACGCCTGTCGGTGTTCGCCGGCGGGTTCGACCTGGAGGCGGTCGAGCGGATCTGCGCCGGCGACCCGTTCACCGCCGACGACGTGTTCGACCTTGTCACCGCGCTGATCGACAAATCAATAGTGGCCCGCGATGACCACGATGCCCGTACGCGGTACCGGCTTCTGGAGACCGTTCGCCAGTACGGGCATGAACGGCTCGTCGAGTCCGGTACGGAAGCCGAACTTCGCCGTCGTCACCGTGACTGTTTCCAGCAACTGGTCGAGGAGGCCGACGCGGCCTGGTTCACCCCGCACCAGACCGAATGGCTCAACAGGGTTCGCCTGGAGCTGGCCAACATCCGAGTCGCTCTGGACTTCTGTCTCACCGTCCCCGGCCAAGCGCGGGCCGCTCTGCGCATGTGCGCGGACCTGTATGAATACTGGGTCTTCTACGGGGCGCACAGCGAAGCCCGCCACTGGCTTGACCAGGCACTCCAGCTGGAGGACCAGCCGAGCACGGACCGGTTCGACGCGCTCGCGGTGAATGCCACGATCGCGCTCCTGCAGGGCGAGGCGCCCACGACGCTGCCCCTGCTGGAGGAGCGCCGCGACCACGCCCACCTGATCGAAGACTCGCACGCCGATGCGCTCACCATGAGTATTTCTGGGCTGGCCGCGTTCCTCCAAGGAGACCTGGCGGCCGCGGTCCCCCTGTTGAAGGGGGCGCTCGATGGTTATGGTGAACACCACGACAGCCCCGCCCATCGCAGCGATCGAAACGACGCCTTCCTGACCTCTGTCTATCTCTCCTTCGCCGCGACCTTCCTCGAAGATCCACGCGCCCGCGCGTTCGCCGAGAGCTGCCGGAAGACCGCGGAGGCGTCCGGCGCGGAATGGGCCCTGTCGTGGGGAGCATGGGTTGTGGGTCTCGAACGGTGGCGAGCGGGGGACGTCCGGCAAGCCGCGAATCTCTTCCAGGACGCCCTGTCACGGCAGTATGCCTTGGACGACCGGTGGGGTCCGGCCTGGGTTCTGGAGGCGCTGGCCTGGGTCACGGCCGCCGACTGCCGTGCCGTCCGACGCGCGGCCTTCCTGCTCGGTGTCGCGGAGAACCTGCGGCGCTTGATAGGAGTGTCGCTCTCCGGCTTCCGGCCCTTCGCGGTCGCGCACGATCGGTGCGCGGCCGGCCTGCGCGAATCCCTGGGAGACAAAGGGTATGAGGCAGCCTTCCAGCGCGGCCTGAATATCGATGTTCAGGACGCCATCGCCGATGCGGTCGGTAAACGCTTGCTGCCCGAAGACACCGCGCGGGCCATTTCCCGTGCTTCCTCCGTGCTGACCTCCAGGGAAAGGCAGGTGGCCGAACTCGTCGCGGAAGGCATGAGCAACAAAGACATAGCCTCCCGCCTGGTCATCTCTCAACGCACCGCCGAAGCGCATGTCGAGCACATATTGACCAAGCTCGGGTTCACCTCACGCGCGCAGATAGCAGCATGGACGCGGACGGAGGGCGGATCCGGGCGGTGATCAGCGCGCCGGCACGCCGATCTGGTACGGCGGCGCTGGACCTTCAAGCGCCGCAACCAGGGCCGGCCTCCCACCCGCGCCTCCATCCGGACCTTGGCGCTTCGTCTTGCCAGGGAGAATCCGCTGTGGGGGCTACCGGCGGATCGCCGGGGAACTCGCCGCCTTCAATGAGCATCGCCCGCCTGGCCAGCGCGACGGCCACCCCACCGCCCTGGGGCACGGCCGGGCCGCTCGCCCGGGTGTGCCACGCGCGCCCGCTCCAGCAGGATGAACCTGCCACGCACCCTGCCGAACTTCGCAACGCCGGTGAAGGTTGCCTGGTCGAACCGCGCAGGCTCCCGGGGTCATCCCGTCGTTCGTGCGGGCTGTCCACCGGCGGGCCAGGTCGTCCTGATCACCAGCTCGGCCACCAGCAGGTTGATCATCCATGACAGCCATGCGCCCCACACGTACGCGTCCTCGAACGGGACCCCGGACATGCGCAGCACGATGAGCCAGAGCCGGAAGGTGACCGCAGCGAAGATGAGCGCGTACGACCTGGTGATCCAGATCCGGTGCCGGTCCACCTGGCGACGCCGGATGGCGACGAAGGCGGCCACGGCTGTCAGCAGCATGAGCACCGCCAGCGTCCCGAACCCCAGGGCGGCCACCGGCCCGGTGTAGCTGGTCGGCGCCAGCAGCAGCCCGCCGATCCCGGCCGCCAGCGCGCCCGTGAGATAGACACGGCCGGTGAAGCGGTGCACGGCGGGGAAACGCCGTCTCAGCCGGCTCACGAACTGCGCCGGTCCCAGCGCCAGCGCCACCACCCCGCCGGCCACGTGGAGGAAGAGGGAGCCTTGGCGGGCGAGGTACACCGCCTTCTGCGGCTCCAGGAAGACGTCCGGATCAAGCGTGAGATACGGGGACGTCAGGAGGACGACGGCGGCGGCCAGGACGGTCATCGCCGCCCAACCGGCGCGGCGGGCCGGCGACCCGGCGGGAGCGTTGAGGGATTCCTTCATGGCCGCTGACGCTACGGACGGGCGGCCCGCGCAGCGTCCCCCCGCCGGGGTGAGCACCCGTACCCCCGAGGGGGTACGCGACCCCGGACGCGCGTCGGGGACACGTGCCCGCGCTCAGGAACGGCCCTCGCCCATGTGACCGCTCTGGTAGGCGATGACGACCGCCTGTGCGCGATCACGGGCGCCGATCTTGGCGAGGATGCGCTTCACGTGGGTCTTGGCCGTCGACTCGGCGATCGCGAGCAGGTCTGCGATCTCCTCGTTGGAGTAGCCCTCCGCGATGAGGCGCAGCACCTGCCGTTCGCGCTCGGTGAGCTGGGCGAGCCGTGACCAGTGGGGCGCCGGCGCGGCGGGCGCGTCCGGCGATCTCGCCACGAACCGGCCGATGAGGTCACGGGTGACCGCGGGGTCCAGCAGCGCGTCGCCCGCGGCCAGGGTGCGCACGGCGTCGATCAGCCGCTCGGGCGAGGCGCGTTTGAGCAGGAAGCCGCTGGCACCCGCGCGCAGCGCGCCCCATACGTACTCGTCGTACTGGAACGTGGTGAGCACGAGCACCCGGGCCGGCAGCCCCGCCGCGACGATGCGCCGGGTCGCCTCGATGCCGTCCAGGCCAGGCATCCGCACGTCCATCACGACGACGTCCGGCGCGAGGGACCTGCACAGGGCCACGGCCCGCAGGCCGTCGGCGGCCTCGCCGACCACCTCGATCCCGTCGGCGGTGGCGAGCACGACCGCCACCCCCGCCCGGAGCAGCGCGTCGTCGTCGGCGAGCAGCACACGGACGGTCATGTCACCGGTCCTTCCTGCTCGGCGGAGGGGCCGTCACCGGACGACGGGCCGCCTGAAGCGGCGGCGCCCCCGGGTGAAAGAGCGGAGCTCGTGGGCAACGGGAGCACGGCGCGCAGCCGGAAGCCGCCCGCGCCGGCCGGGCCGTGCCACAGGGTACCGCCGAACAGGGCGACCCGCTCGCCGATGCCGAGCAGGCCACGTCCCGGCTGGTAGCCGGGAGGCGACCCGCGTCCGTCGTCACGCACGTCGATGTCGAGCGAACCGCCGTCGTGGCGGACGGTGACGGTCGCGGAGGTCGCGTCGCCGTGCTTGAGCGCGTTCGTGAGGGCCTCCTGGACGATCCGGTACGCCGAGAGGTCCAGGCTATGGGGCAGTTCCGGCGGTATGGGGTCGATCTGGACCCGGACCTCGATCCCGGCCTCCGTCATGCGCCCGGCCAGCTCGGGCAGGCCCGCGAGCCCGGGCTGGCCGGTCTCGCCGTCGTCTCCCGGGCTGTCGCGGCGCAGCACGCCGAGGACGCGGTCGAGTTCGGCGAGTGCGGCGCGGCCGGTCTGCTCGAGGCCGAGGAGAAGTTCGCGGGCCTTGGCGGGATCGCGGTCGAGCACCCTCCGCCCTGCCCCGGCCTGCACCAGCATGAGGCTGACCGTGTGCCCGACCAGGTCGTGCAGTTCGCGGGCGATGCGCGCCCGCTCCTCGGTGACGGCCTGGCGCCGCATCAGCCGCCGGGCGGCGAGTTGTTCCTCGCGCCGCCGCGCCGTGCCGTACCCGACCAGCCAGGTCAGCAGCCACACGAACACCACACCGCCGATGGACGCGGGCCTGGGCGTGGGCCGGACGGCCACGAAGTAGGCCGCTATGTAGATGATCGTGAGGACCAGCCCCCAGCGAGCCCGTCGCCGCGTCGCATGCAGCCCGACGGAGTACACGCCGATCTGGTTCGCGTACGGCGCGAGCACGCTGGGGGCGGCGACGATGACGCCGGCGACGAGGGCCGTCGCGCCGAGGACGAAGGCAGGGAGGGGTGTGCGGCGCCGCAGAGCCAGACCGGCCGCTATGCCGAGCCCGCAGGCCAGGGCGGCCGGAAGGCTCGCGCTCGGCAGGGGGGCCACCACGAGCCGTTCGGCCAGGTACAGGGCCAGGAAGAGCGCGCCCAGAGCGCTGTCGGCGATCAGTGCCGTGGCGCCGCGCGGGGCGGCCGTGCGTAATCGGTTCCAGACATCCGTGACCATGGCGCCGGACGCTACCGCACCGCGAGGGCCCCGTCGCCGCGCACCCTCATCGACGTCCTCGACGAGACCACGTGCCGCCGCCCGCCCGCGCCGACGATCGACGACGGCAGCGAGCTCCGATCGTTATCTGGGTTCGAGATCCCTTCTCGCAGGTCAGAGCGAGATGATCTCGTCTGGCACGTAAGGCACGTGGAGCTGTCCAGGAAGTGTTTCGGCCCGCGCCTCTCTCGGCCAAACGGCGGAGTGACCGGGCCGACCCCTCGCCGCCGCCCCTGCGGGAGATCAGGGCACTTGACCGGGCTCGTCCACGATGCCGGAGTTCAGCACGGACATCGCCGACGTCCCTTCGCCGTCGACCACCTTCAAGCCGAGGTAGTGGTAGTCGCCGGCGTCGAGGATGTAGATACCGCGACCGGCTTCGCCCAGGTCGAGCACCACGCCGATGCCGGCGCGCCCGTCGCCGTCCGCGGTGCTCTCCTCGATCTTGACGTTCGGGATCTTGGCCAGCGCCCGGTACATCGCCGCCGCCTTGTCCGGCGGCACCAGCGCGCCGTGGCTCATGTACCAGCCGATGGCCCCCCATGCCTTGACGTCCTGCTCGGTCCCCGCAGGGCAGTTGGGTTCGCAGATCGACAGCGGCGTCAGATTCCGATCCATGGTGCGAAAGTGCTCGAGCAGGGCGTCAGGGTCAGCAGGCAGCGCCTGGAGCTCCTCCAACGTCTTCCCCGGGTGCGTGGGCCCCTTCTCGGCGTCAGTGATCTTCAGCTTGTCGTCCTTGGCCGAGCGAACGGCCATCTTCCGGCCGTCGAGCCGGTGCCACGTCTCGGACGTGGGCAGGGTCCCGCCGATCATGTGCTGCGACAGCTTCTCGTAGAACCACTGGCTGGGCTGCGGGGTGACGGTCCTGGTCCGCGTGGCCACGAGCGCGGCCTTCTCCAGCACCGCCGCCGCGACCGGCTGATGCGGCACCGCGGTGCGGCCCCCCACCGCCGGGGCGTCGCTCTTGGCGAGCTGTATCGCCGCCACGCCCACGACGCACGCCGCTGCCAGCGCGAGACCCCACCGGAGCCGGAGCGCGGGTCGGCGACGCTCCACCGGCCGGCATCGGCCGCCGACCGCGGGTTGGGGGAGCGAGGGCGTTGACCATGTCGCGCAGGACGCGCGGGCAGCTGCGGGTGTCTACGAAGTTCGCCGGGGTCATGCCGGTGGCAGGCACGTGCAAGAGCATTGCGTTCGGTCCGCTCGCCAGGTTGACGGCGGTGTTCTGATAGCCCAGCACGTGGACCCGGCCGTGCTCGGGATGGCTGGCTTGACCGTGATACAGAATCGTGCCCGAGAACCGTGACGCCGCCGTCGACACGCACATCCGACACCCTCCCGAGGCTGAGATCACTCGGATCGTACCGCCTGGCAGCCGACCAAGATCATTCTAATGTGGCTTTCGAACCATGTGGGCCGGACCCTCTACCTTTGACCAACACACTCATGCCCATCATCCACCGTCTGCGGGCCTCAGCCTGGTGGCTCGAACGCATGGGCGCTGAGGCGGCTGGTCTCTTCGGGAGAGGTGTCGCATGAAGGTGGACCTTCGCAAGACCGGGGAGCGATCCTGGATCGCGTTCGACGGCCGGTACCGGGTGGTCGGCCGGGAGGACTCGGTGGCGCCTTCACCATCGGCGCCAACCGCGCGGGCCGCGCGGCCGCCCAGAACGTCCGCGCCCTCACCGCCACCCCGTCCGCCCCCGCCGCCTGACGCGTCCTCTCACGTCCGCCGTCCCCGCCGTCTGACGCGGGCCAGGGTCGTTCACTCCGCCGTCTGGCGTTGCCTGCCCGGGTCACCGGCCGCACGTGTCTCACTTGCGGTTCGAGTTACCGTGCAGGCCCAGCGGCCTGTGCTCGTCTTCGCTGAAATCCTACGACGCTGAAGCGATTGACAGGAACTCCGCGATTGCCAATATCCGGCGTTCAACGGAACCGCGTTGACCAGTCCATTTTCAGATTTTCGGCCGCTCCGCCATCGCCACGCAAGGGTGGCGACAGGACGGCGACAGACGGAATTGTAATCATCACTTCGGAGCTCTCGGCAGAGCTGAATCCGTCGACGAGGGAGCGAATCTGAATTGAGGACAAGAGCACGGCTTTTCGCGGTGACGGCGCTGGCCGCCTTCGGTATGGCGCTCATCGCCGCGCCGGCGGACGCCGCCACGGGGATACTCGTTCTCTCCGCCGGTCCGGCCGGACCCAAAACGGTGTTCAACAATCCTTCGGCGGGTTGCCGCACCACATCACCCTTCACCGCCGTCACGAATCACACGAACGTCTCCGTCACTGTTTACCAGGGCGCGGGATGCAAGGGCGGTCTGCCCTTGGTCGTCCCGCCGGGCGCGGAACTCATGCCGGTCGGAGACCGTCTCAGCGTTCTCGTTCCTTCCTGAGGGGCGCAGAGAAAGGAAGAAGGTCATGCACGCTCGCATGGTACGGGGACTGGCCGTCGGGGTGGCCGGTCTTGCTCTGGTGCTGTCTCCCACGATCCCCGCGTTCGCGGAACAGAACGGCGGCACGAGCGAGCGAACGGCCGGCGCCGCGCAGGTGGCCAGCCGGCACGAATGGGGCGGCTGGTACTCCAGTCTGGACAGCTGCGCCCGGGCGGGCCGGGAATGGGTGCGCCTCAACGGCGCGAGCGGATTCATCTGCCCGAAGATCGACGGGCGATGGGCTCTCTGGGCGATATTCGACTGATCGCCGGCCTGGGATTATCCATCGAATCAGCGACCATACACAAAAGGAGAGAGTCATGCTGAGAATCAGGAATGCCGCGGCGACGTTCGCGATCTCCGCCGCGCTCGTGGGCGGTGGCCTGACATTAGGCGCCCTGCCCGCGTCGGCGAATACCGCGTCGCCGGCCGTGAGCGCGAACATCCAAGAAAAGGTCTGGATCATCTGGAATTTCTTCCCGGACGAGGGAACCTGTGAGGCCCAGCGCAGATGGGGCGCCAGTCAGGGCTGGTGGACCTGGGACGGTTCTGCCTGTGCGACGAACGGGCGTGACTGGGCCCTCTTCATTCGCATTGACGCGGCCCTCGACCAAGACGCGGCCGTTCCGGACCTTCCCGAGGGCTGGCGGCGAGGCTGACGGCCTCAGCCTGGGAGTGAAGGGCGGGAGGCGGCGACGGTGAGGCCGCCACCCGCGTTCGGGCAGGCGTTGATCGGGCCCGGGCGCTCCCTCGCGAGGATACCGTAGGGCCCGCCTCCCGGGCCGCACGGCAGGTGCATCGGGACGGGCACCCGTGAGAGGGGGGCAGCAGAGGATGGGCCGCCGGCTGCTCGAGGAGTTCACGGCGAACGCATGAACACCACGATGTTCGCCTCCGGCCCAGTCAGGCGCCGCCAGCCGAGCCGTTCATAGAACCTGATCGCGTCAGCCGCTTGCGGGGCGGTCAGCAGCCAGCAGGAGTCGGTGCGGCCGCACAGGAGGTCGAGGATTCGTCCCGCGAGGCCCTGTCCGCGCGCGTGTGGGCTCACCGCCAGTTCGTCCACCTCCAGCGCTCCAACCAGCTGCGTTTCCACCGCGTCACCGAGTTCGGCACGGACGAGGTCGTAGGCGCGGCCCGTGGGGAAGGGCCTTGGGGTGCGCCATGCCGTACCGAAACCAGCGGGTTCGCCCTTGTCGCCGGCCAGCACCGCCGCGAATCCCGGGCGTTGTGCGTCTGCGGTCAGGCGTTCGGCGAAGGCGTCGGCGGCGCGCTCGTCCTCGTACCATGGCGGGCCGCCGAACGCGGCCCGGTAGATCTTCGCCAGGTGAGAGGCGCGGGCCAGGGTCTCCTGACCGGTGAGACGTTCGAGGTTCACGCGGGCGCCCGTACCTTTCCGATGCTCGGGGTGCACGTCAGCGTTCCTTGATCGGACGGAGGATGGTGCTGCGCAGACGGGTAATGGGCAGAAGCATCAGTATGCCGAAGGCGAGAGTGAAGTTGCCCGTGGCGTCGCGCAGAGCGCAGCCGTAGCCGACGAAGAACGCCATCGCGCTGATCCGCCCCGCCTCGCCGGAGTCGCGGCCGGCCAGCGCGGTCAGGGTCAGCGCGAGCGTGAACAGCCCGCCGTGCCCCACGCCCAGCGCCGCGGTCCACATCCACGTCGCGGTGCCCGGCGCGTACGCCAGCCCCAGGAAGCCGGCAGCGGTCAGCGTCATCGTGAGCGCCAGGCCCGCCCACGTGCCGCGGCGTTCTCCCAGCAGCGCCGGTACGGCCGGCATCGCCACGATCTGAATGGAGATCATCACGGTCAGCATGATCTCGGCGGTTGTCGCATCGCGACCGGCGTCGTCGTGCAGCAGCGGCGTCACCCAGGCCGGCTCGCAGTAGTACGAGGGTGATGCGCCAGGCCACGCCGCTGCGCCAGGGCATCTGCTGGGTTGCGGGCCCGGCGGGGGCCGTGACGTTGTCCAGGCTCAGGGAGCCCTTGACGGCGGACCACAGCGCGATGCCCGCCAGTGCGAGCACCGCCCAGGACGCCGGCGCTCCCGGCCAGGAGCCGAGGGCATCGGTCAGCGGCGCGCTCACTCCGGCCGCCACCGCGCCGCCCAGGCCGAGTCCGGCGGTGTAGAGGCCGGTGACCAGCCCGGCGCGGGCGGCGAAGCGCGTCTTGACCACGGCGGGCAGCAGGGTTTGGGCGATGGCGATCCCTGCTCCGACGGTTGCCGCGCTGCTCAACGGGAGCCAGGTGGACTCACCGAGCAGGCGCGCCGCCGCAACCAGGGCGATGATCACGAGCCCGGCGAGCACGCCGGACTGCAGGCCGTACCGGCGGCCCGCGTACGCGGACAGTGGCGCGCCCAGTGGCGGGACGGCGGTCAGCAGCGACACTCCGGTCGACGACAGATCCAGGTCGGCGCGGATGCGGTCGACAGGCGGCGAGACGGCCGCGATGGCCGGCCGCAAGTTCGCCGCCGCGACGAATAACGCCAGGGCGGCGATCCCCAGGGATGTGCGGCTTGGTTGCAGTGCTGTCTGGGTCATGGGCACTCCGACAATTTCTCTCGGATATTTTCTATCCGAGTTCATATCACAACTCGGACACCTCTTGTCCGGGATGGGTAGGGTTGGGGCATGAAGATGTCGAGCGGGGTGGAGTGGGCGTTGCACAGCTGCGTCACGCTCAGCCAGAGCCACGAACCGGTGCCGGCGGCACGACTGGCAGAACTGCACGGCACCCCGCCGGCGTACACGGCCAAGCACCTGCAGGCGCTGTCGCGGGCCGGAATCGTCCACTCCACCATGGGCCAGGTCGGCGGCTACACCCTCACCAGGCCCGCCGCGGAGATCAGCGCCCTGGAGGTGGTGCAGGCCGTCGACGGAGACGAGCCCGCGTATCGATGCACCGAGATCAGGCAGCGCGGACCACTCGGCATCCCCGCCGAACGGTGCTCACGGCCATGCGCGATCGCCCGAGCCATGACCGCTGCCCAAGACGCCTGGTCACGCGTACTCGCCCAGCTCTCCATCGCCGACCTGGCCGCCGACATCGACGCCGACAGCAACGGCACCGCCATGCCCGACGTACGCCGTTGGCTGACCACCACCAGGAGCTGAAGCGCTTGGCGTGCCGGCCATCGAGATCGAACTTCTCCAGCCCGTCACCGCGGCAACCCCAGGCGTGATTCAGGGCCCGCGCGCACTGCGCAGGCCCTGAACGCATTCTCCGGGGCGGGGTCCGGCCTTGGGTGTCACTGACCAGCGGCCGAGAAATGCCGCTCCAGGACGTCAGCCGACACGGTGCGGCTTGAAGGGTGCCGGTGCTTGGCGTGACCGCGGCGTGTGCGTTGTCGGGCAAGTCGCGGGCCACCGTGCACCGTCATCGCCACCCCGCGCCGGTGGTACTCGGGCCGCGCCCAGCGCCGGCGCCGCATCCGGCGGCGCTGAGCGAGCAGGAGCAGGCGAAGGTGCTGGCCGTCTTACGCTCGCCGCGGTTCGTCGACAAGGCGCCGGCGCAGGTGTGGGCCACGCTGCTGGACGAGGGCGTTTACCTGTGTTCGATCTCCACGATGTATCGGCTGCTGCGCGGGTGTGGTGAGGTGCGCGAGCGCCGGCGGCAGGCGACTCATGCGGCCCGGGTGCGGCCCGAGCTGGTCGCCCGAGCTCCATCGCAGGTGTTCACCTGGGATATCACCAAGCTAAAGACAGCGGTCAAGGGCATCTACTACGACCTCTACATCATGATCGACATCTACTCGCGCTACGTCGTGCACTGGGAGGTCCACGCCCGCGAGAACGCCGAGCGGGCCGAACAGTTCATCGCCGCGGCCATCCGCACCAACGGCGGCCAGGCGCCCGCGCACGTGCACGCCGATCGGGGCACCTCGATGACCTCCAAGCCGGTCGCCGCGCTGCTGGCCGACCTGAACATCGCGCAAAGCCACAGCCGGCCGCGGGTGTCCAACGACAATCCGTACTCCGAGGCGCAGTTCCGGACGCTGAAGTACTGCCCAGCCTTCCCCGAGCGCTTCGGCTCGATCGCCCACGCCCGTGCCTTCTGCCTGGAGTTCTTCACCTACTACAACCACGAGCACCGGCACTCCGGCATCGGCCTGCACACCCCCGCCTCGGTCCATCTGGGCACCGCCGGCCAGATCCGGGCCGAATGCGCCCGGACGCTCCAGGCCGCCTACACCGCCAACCCCGGCCGGTTCCGCCGCAAGCCCACCCCGCCCAGCCTGCCCAAGGCCGTCTGGATCAACGAACCTGCCAAGGAGGAAACCAGCTCCGATACAGAACAAGTCGCCTGAAATGTCTCAAACGGTTTGACAGCTACCGTCATAGCGCATCGCCCTGCTACTGAGCTACGGATAGACAGTTGGGCGCGAGGCCGGCGTCGTTGATCATTCCGGACATGTTCCCGATCATGCTGCCACGACAATACTGGTCCCATGAAACTCTCGGCAGAACGGCGCGAGTATCTCGTTGAGCTTCGGGGTGACCTGCTCTGCCGACGGCTCGTCGGTCGTGTGGCGGACGCGGGTTGGATGGCCTGCGATCTGATCGGAGCCGGAATCGACACGCCCAGTACGCTCGAACTAGCCGGATACGCCCTCTCCATCGGCTCCCTTTCGGAGATTGAACCGTTGCTTCGTCAGGTGCTTTCCGAATGTGGAATGCCCCCAGTAGACACCCAGCAGGAGCCGTGGGATGTCGCGCTCGATGTCTCACTAGCCATGCAGGACGGCACGCTACCCATCTCGGCTGGCGCCGATTTCCTGATCACCGAACTCTCACCTCGATGCGGCCACCCACCCGAGATCACAGAACTCATGATCCTCATCGATGATTGGGAAGCCTTACGAAGCACGCCGCCAACTGATGATGAGCTCCGATGCCAAGCTGGAGAGATCGCGAAAGCGGCGCGACTACGACGCATGAAATGAAAGAGAGCGGGTTCAGGTCCCCCGGCCCGTTCGGCACCGTCGAGGGCCGCGAAGGCCACCCTTGCCCAGATCCGCTGTGTCTCCCCCTGGCCAGGATCCTGGGCGTAGAGCAGATTGTGCTGCCATGCAGCCAGCCATGAGTTGATGTAATCGGAGCCGAACTCGGCACTTTCCACGCCGCTCATCATCGCCTTGCCGCTACCGCTTCTCAGCCCTTTAGCGCTTGAGGGGCACCGTGATTCTGTCGTAGTCACGCGCACCGTTCAGCTCGTTGAGCAGGTCGTCGGGGTACAACTCGTAGAGGTCGGCCCCACCAGCGGCGCGCCTTGTTGTCCCAGATCCGGTAGCCGCCGGGAACGCCTCTGCCGACATAGAGCCTCCTGCCCATAGTTCGTCACCGTGCCATCCTCCAGTTCAGAGGGCAAGTTCAGCGTCCAAATCACACCGTGGCGGCATCCGCACGGCCTCGGTCGTCGACAGACATCGGCTTCAGGGCGTCTAGAGGGTGGCCAAATATCCCGCCGACCGGACAAACTCGAAGCCATGACCCGGCACGGCATCGACTACAGCAGGCTCAAGGTCACATCCCGGCAGCAGATCGCTCACCTGCGCGCTCGACGCGCCCATGAACGTAAATGGCGCGACGTGCGTAAATTTGCCCGCCTCTACCGGCAGGTACGGCTCGCCGCGATCCTGATCGGCATCACCGCGACGATCGTTGTAGCACTCCTGCGCACGTGGGACGTCCTGCCGCCGATTCCATAAGAGGCCACCTCCGCTTCCCTTTTACCCACGCACGGCACCCCCGCGGTTCAAGGAGTCGATATGCGGGCGGCCACGATCAGGAGGTGGAGTCCTCGGCGGTCAGCCTTGGTCATACGGCGGTTACCTGGCGGCCGCGGCCGTACTGCGCCACCCTGACGTCTTCCATGCTGCCGTCGCGGGCGCGCCGGTCACCGACGCCCGCCTCTACGACACCCACTGGCAGGAACGTTACCTGGGCCACCCCGACCGGCACCCCGAAGCCTACGACCGCAGCTCCATCGTCACCGACGCCCCGAAGCTGCGCCGCCCGCTCCTGCTCATGCACGGCCTGGCTGACGACAACGTCTTCGCCGCCCACACACTGAGATTGTCAGCCGCGCTGCTGACCGCAGGCCGCCCACACACCGTCCTACCGCTGTCGGGCGTCTCACATATGACCGCCCAAGAGGAGGTCGCCGAGAACCTGCTCCTGCTCGAACTGGACTTCCTGCGCCGCAATCTCCTCCAAGAATGAGCTTTCGACGTTCCTCGGAACGCGCGCGAGTTTTGACGCCCTACAAGCAGCGCTCCTGGGCTTTCGTACGATCGAGAAGGCCCTGGCCCCGCACGCCGGTGTGGCTTTGGTTCCTGGCCCCACCCGGTCACATGTCGGCGATGAGTTTGTCCACCCTCTCGTCGACGCTGCGGAACGGGTCCTTGCACAGCACGGTGCGCTGCGCCTGGTCGTTGAGCTTCAGGTGCACCCAGTCGACGGTGAAGTCGCGCCGCTTCTCCTGCGCCTTGCGGATGAACTCGCCGCGCAGCCGCGCCCGGGTGGTCTGCGGCGGCACCGACTTGGCCTCGAAGATCTTGATGTCGGAGGCCACCCGCTCCACCGCGCCGCGCCGCTGCAGCAGGTAGAACAGCCCGCGCTTACGGTGCACGTCGTGGTAGGCAAGGTCGAGCTGGGCCACCCGGGGCGAGGACAGCGGCAGGTCGTACTTCTTCCGGTACCGCTCGATGAGCTGGTACTTGGTGACCCAGTCGATCTCCCGGGACACCGTGTCCAGGTCGCCGGTCTCCACCGCCCGCAGGGTGCGCTCCCACAGCTCCAGCACCCTCCGCGCGATCGCGTCGCCGCCCCGCCGGTCCACGAAGTCCTTGGCCTTGCCCAGGTATTCCTGCTGGATCTCCAGCGACGACGCCTCACGCCCGTTGGCCAGCCGGACCCGCCGCCGCCCGGTCATGTCATGCGAGACCTCGCGGATCGCCCGAATCGGGTTCTCCAGGCTCATGTCGCGCATCACGATCCCGGCCTCCACCATGCGCAGCACGAGATCGGTCGCGCCGACCTTGAGCAACATCGTGGTCTCGCTCATGTTCGAGTCGCCGACGATGACGTGCAGGCGGCGGAACCGCTCGGCGTCGCCGTGCGGCTCGTCACGGGTGTTGATGATCGGCCGGGACCGGGTCGTCGCCGACGACACCCCCTCCCAGATGTGCTCGGCGCGCTGCGACAAGCAGTACACCGCCCCCCGCGGGGTCTGCAGCACCTTCCCCGCGCCGCAGATGATCTGCCGGGTGACCAGGAACGGGATCAGCACATCGGCCAGCCGGGCGAACTCCCCATGCCGGCCCACACAGTAGTTCTCATGGCAGCCGTAGGAGTTGCCGGCCGAGTCGGTGTTGTTCTTGAACAGGTAGATGTCGCCGGCGATGCCCTCCTCGCGGAGCCGCTTCTCGGCGTCGACGAGCAGCCCTTCCAGGATCCGCTCGCCGGCCTTGTCGTGGGTGACCAGCTCCACGACGTTGTCGCACTCGGGGGTGGCGTACTCGGGATGGCTGCCCACGTCCAGATACAGGCGGGCGCCGTTGGGCAGGAACACGTTGCTCGACCGGCCCCAGGACACGACCCGCCGGAACAGGTAGCGCGCCACCTCGTCCGGGGACAGCCTGCGCTGACCCCGAAAGGTGCACGTGACGCCGTACTCGTTCTCCAGACCGAAGATGCGTCGATCCATTACCTCACAACTATTCTCCCCGCCCGCGCGACGGGGGAGATCGTCTTTCGCCGGACCCGACCGGGGATTGATGTGTGAGTACCCGGAAAGCCGACGACACATGCGCCACGAGGCTGGCCGGAGCACACCGCGGCCCTTGCCGGACGATCAAGGACCATGATCCTTGCCACTCACCGGCTGGGATCCCCGGGACGAGGGTCGACCTCGGCGCGATGCCCCCTGAGAGCGTTGCTCGATGCCGGGCAGTGTGGGCGCGGCTCACCGGACGTCAGACATGCGTCGTTCACGGCGACCCATCTGCTGGGACGACGAGTTCGCAGTCGACCGGTCTGAGAACGCGTTCGAGGAGTGGGGTCATTGTCGGTCGAGTGCGCACATCACTTGGCCAACCCGGGGTCCTTCGTGTTGGCCATGCAAGGGACGCTGCTGTTCGCCAGTGCTGTGGTGCGCCGCAATGGAACCGGTCGTGCAGGCTCGCGACGAGCTGCCGGTGCCGGGCAGCTCAGCACGGCAGCAAGGGTCCGCCGTTGACCCTCAGGCCGCCGCCGTGGCCGTCGCTGACGCCGGTGGCCAGAAAGCCGAAGCTCACCCGGCCGAACGGCGGGACATAGCCGTTGTACGACTGGTTGCCGGCCGACATGCTCTGGCCTGGTTGGGTCACGATCGCATCCCACGCGCTGGTGACCGTGGTGCCGTCGTCCCACGTCCAGGTGGCCGTCCAGCCGTCGACCGGTATCCCGTCGTTGATGAGGGTGACCTTGATCTGAAAACCGTTGGTCCACGAGCTGACCTTCTCCCACTCGCACGCGATGATCGTCGCTTGCGCGGGGGAGGCGTACGTGGCGATCAATACGATCGCTCCGGCGAGAGCCGCCGTCACCCGAGCCAACCACGATGTACGTCGTCTCGTCATGACCAACCCTTCGGCAGGAGCGGGCACGGCCCGGCACCGAGGAACGCTTCCCCTCGGAGGTACCTCTCTTGGAAGACCGGGTCAATACGGGAACCGGCCTGCGCCCAGAGCCTGCGCACCGACCACGGCGTCGCCTGCCGCCATTCCCGATCAGGGCTCATCCTGGGATTTTCGAACTGAAACTTTCACGTGTCATCCCGCCGGAGCGCTTGCCGCCAAGTGCGAACGGTCCGGCCTCCTCCCCGGCCGAGAATGCATGGCCACCCACCTCCACGGCAACGTTGTCATGGACGCTCGCTTGCGGCACGCAGGTCGGCACCTTGTCAGTGGCGAACATCACTTGGACCCGAGGGTGCGTACGCTGGCGGTGAAGGTGCCGTGTTCCCGCGATCGGTGGACGTACGGGGTGGGGGCAGCCACCACGGCTCGTGAATCTCGATGTTCGCGCCGGTCAGGCTGGGGTGGGTGGTGTCTGGTGAGTGGATCGGGAGCCTGGCCTTTTCCTGACGGGATGGGGCGGTCGAGACCGGGCAGGTGGCAGCGTGCGGTGGCCATCGCGAGTGGGCTCCTGATCAACGAGGCAGGTCGGGCGGCGAGAACGGGCTACCGGCTGGACAGCTTGGCCTTGCGCCTGTCGATAGGTACATCCGCCCAGGTCACGCCCCTGTGAGAGCTTCGCGTGGCGTGCGCGAGTTCCGATCTTCACAAGGGGGCGGGTGTGGCATGATGATCGGCCGTGCTCCTTCGCCTGGCCTATCTCGCCGTCACGAACGCCTTCGCCGCGCTGCGACTGCTACCCATGGCCGATCGGGACAAGGACGTCGAGATACTCGCCCTGCGCCATCAGATCACCGTGCTTGAACGGCAACTCGGCGCCGATGCCAGGGTGAGGTTCGCGCCCGAGGACCGAGCCTTCCTGGTCGCGCTGCTGACATCGCTGCCACGGGGGGTCCTGCGCCAGGTAAGGCTGCTCGTCCGGCCGTTGGTGCCGTAACCCCAAGATCTCGATCTCCTTGTCGCGATTGATCCGGGGTAGCAGCCCCAGAAACGAGAAGGCGGTCGTCATCGTCAGGTAGGCCAAGCGCAGTAGCACGATCGGCCATCATGCCGTGCGGCGGGAGCACAAGAGAGCGCATCACCTCCATGCCTGCGCGGATGGATATTCGTACCCGGAGCGCTATCGGTCTCGCGCCTCGAGGCTGGCCTGATCGGCGGCGGTACGGCCCGCCGCCCAGCCCTCCCGGTCCCAGGACGTGCGGACCGCATGCGAGACCAGGTTCGGGAACATGCGCTCCACCGCCTGCTCCACCTCCTGTTCGCGGGCCGCCAGCACCGGTACCAGGTCGGTGCCCCGGCTGGCGCTCTCCTGCGAGACCGCGGCCGCCGTGGCCTCGGCGAGCCGCTCCCCGATCCTGGAAGCGAACGCCGACAGGAACGACTGGCGGAACGTCTTATTCCTCGATCGGCCGGTGCCGTGCTTCTTGGTGCCCGAGTTCACCAGCGCGGTCTGTGCCTGCACCAGCAGCGAGGTGAACAGCATCTCCACCCAGGACAGGTCCGCCCAGAACCCCAGCACGGTGGCGAACCCCAGCTCCTTCGACCAGATCACCCGGCACCTGTTGGCCTCGGCGATGAGAACGAGCAGCACGGCCTTGGGCTGCTCGTACGGCGCGTCGATGCCGACCCGGATGCCCGCCGGGGCCTCACCTCCGCCTGGTTGCGCGTCCAGCATCGCCGCGTCGATGCTGTACTTCGCCATCAAGCTCTGCGCCGCCGACATGAACGTATCCGCCTCGGCCTCGTACGCCGTCGACTCCGCCTTGGCAAGCAGCGCCCGCACCCGCGTGAGCGTCTTCTCGCTGACCACGTGCGAGCGTGCCTGGACCGTACGGCGAGGGGCCCCGGGCGGCGGGCTCAACGACTCCAGCCGGGGCAGCCCGGTCAGCAACCCCAGCAGTTCCAGCACACCGGAGACGGTCACCAGACGGCCGGCCCCGTCGTGCGCCTGCCGCGCCGCCAGGTAGCCGCCCGTCCACCACACCGCGGCCTCCAAGGCGGCGAGTTGGTCGCGCCAGCGCTCATCCACCGTGGCCGGCTCATAGGCCCGCATCTCCCAGGCGATGAGGTCGGCCGCCGCCCGCCCGTGCCAGTCGGTCAGCCGCCTGGCCGCGATCCTGACCACGTCGGCGGGCTGCCAGCCGTTCCGCCACAACCCCGAGATCGCACGGGACCCGACCTCCACCAGCGCGCGATCGGCGTCGTCCCGGTCGGCCAGGAAGGCGGCGGCGGAGTCGAAGGACGCCTGATCCTCGCGGGCAAGCGCCTCCATCGCCGCGCCGATCAGCTCATTGGCCTTACTCACACATGCCGTCCACCTTAATGAAAGTCCGCCAGAACTCTACCGTGACGGAGCCCCATCCCCTGCTCACCGGCGCGGCGGAAGGCGGCGAGGTCCTGACCGACCCTGTGGGGCTCAAGAACTCGAATCACTCTCAGAGCAGAACCCTCGTCCGGTTGAGCGGGAGGGGGTGAAGGCGCCGAGCGACCAGCCCGGCACCAGGCTGGCCACCGGCTCCCGAGGGCTGGGAACCCCCGCTCGGATGGCTACCGAACCCGTCCTGGCCCAAGGCGCCGGACGATTGGAGCTGCCGGTCAGGCGGTGGCGCGTTTCCTGGACCCGCGTCGCCGCAAACGGGATGATCCTGTGATGGACTTCCGGCAGCTCGAGCGCTTTCTCGCGGTCGTGGACCACGGTGGATTCCACCGCGCGGCGGAGGTGCTCTATGTCGCGCAACCCTCGTTGTCGCAGTCAATCAAGCAGTTGGAGCGCGAGCTGGGCGACGCTCTGTTCCACCGGGTCGGCCGCGGGGTGGTGCTGACCGAGGCGGGCCGGGAACTGGTCGGGCCCGCGCGGATGGCCGTCCACGCGCTGGGTCTGGCCGTCGAGTCTGTCGAGGCGGTGCGCGGGCTGCGGACCGGCCGGCTGCAGATTACGGCGATGCCGTCACAGGCCATTGCTCCGCTCGCCGGGGTGATCACCCGCTTCACCGCGCAGTACCCGGGCGTTCGGGTGGTGGTCCGCGCTGGTGCCACCGTGGATGAGGTGGTGGAGGCCGTGCGTACCGGCCGGACGGAGCTGGGCCTGCTGGCCGGTGTAGGGCTCCCGGAGCGGCCCGGCGTGGGGCTGCATCCGGTCGCTCGGCAGCGCTTCGTCGTCGTGACGTCGGCCGCCGAGCCGTTCCAGACGGGTGCGCGGGTGGCGACGAGCGACCTGTCCGGCCTGCGCGTGATCGCCGGGCAGACCGGTACGGGGATGCGCGCGGTCGTCGACGCGCTGATCGAATCCGGCGTCGAGCTGACGATCGCGGTGGAGACTGAACACCGTGAGGCGATCCTGCCGTTGGTGCTCGCAGGCAGCGGCATCGCCGTTCTGGCCGAGTCGTGGCGGGAGGTCGCCGAGCGGGCGGGCGCCGTCGTCGCGGACCTCGATCCTGCTTTCTGCCTTGAGGTCGCCTACGTCAGCCACGGGGGCGGGCTCGGTCCCGCATCGCGCGCGTTCCTGGACATGGCCACCGAAAGGCAGTGACGATCGGTCAGATAGGTAGCAGATATTGGACGCGACCTGGCGGGGCTGCTCGAATCGGTGCCATGCACTCTCACCGCATCGCTGTGATCCCCGGGGATGGAATCGGTGTCGAGGTGTGCGGCGCTGCCCGTGCCGTCCTCGACGCCGTCGGCCGCAGGCACGCCATCGGCCTCACCTACGACGAGTTTGACTGGTCCTGCGCGCGATATTTGGCCGAGGGCGCGATGATGCCCGCCAACGGGCTCGATCTCATACGTCACCATGACGCGATCTTTCTGGGCGCGGTGGGCGGGCCCGGTGTGGCCGATCATGTGTCGCTCTGGGGGTTGCTGATCCCGATCCGCCGGGGGTTCCAGCAGTTCGTGAACCTGCGGCCGATCCGGGGGCTCGACGGGCGGCGGAGCATCGACCTGGTGGTGGTGCGTGAGAACGTCGAGGGCGAGTACAGCGAGATCGGCGGACGCCTGTACCAGGGGACTCCGGCCGAGATGGCGGTGCAGGAGTCGGTGTTCACCAGGGTGGGGGTGACCCGTGTCGCCGACTACGCCCTGGACCTGGCCGAGCGGCGTGGGGGGCGGCTGACGTCCGCGACGAAGTCGAACGGGATCATCCACACGATGCCGTTCTGGGATGAGATCGTCGCCGAACGGGTCGCCGAGCGCCCCGCAGTGACGCTGCGCTCGGAGCACATCGACGCGCTGTGCGCCAAACTGGTGCTCGATCCGGCTCAGTTCGACGTGATCGTCGCGTCCAACCTGTTCGGCGACATCCTGTCCGACCTCGCCGCCGCCGTCGCGGGGAGCATCGGCCTCGCGCCCGCCGCGAACATCGACCCGACGCGTGCCTACCCGTCGATGTTCGAGCCGGTCCACGGGTCGGCGCCGGACATCGCGGGCCGGGGGATCGCCAACCCGGTCGGCGCGATCTGGACGGCCACGATGATGCTCGACCATCTGGGGCACCCCGAGGCGTCGGCGAATCTCATGGCGGCCATCGAGAGCGTGTTCACCGAAACCGACGTGCGCACCCCCGACCTCGGCGGCACGGCCCGCACGGAAGATCTCACCCGCGCGATCATCGAAGCGATCTGAAGGAAAGCATGAGCGTCCCGCTGCCCAGCACGTTCCAAGCCCGCACCGTCGACGTGGACGGCGTCGCCATCCACACGGTCGTCGGGGGTGACGGGCCGCCCGTGCTGCTCCTCCACGGCTACCCGCAGACGCACCTGATCTGGCACGACGTCGCCCCGGCGCTGGCGTCCCGTCACACGGTCGTGCTGACCGACCTTCGCGGGTACGGCGACAGCGCCAAGCCGGAGCCGGTCACCGACGACGTCTACTCCAAGCGGGCGATGGCCCGTGACCAGATCGGCGTGATGCGGGAGTTGGGGTTCGACCGCTTCGCCGTGGCAGGCCACGACAGAGGAGCGAGGGTGGGCCACCGGATGGCCCTCGACCACCCCGGCGCCGTCGCGGCCCTCGCCGTCCTGGACATCGTGCCGACCCGGCACACGTTCGCGCACGCCGACGCCGCGTTCGGCCTCGGCTACTACCACTGGTTCTTCCTCGCCGCCGGAAACGGCATCCCCGAGCGGCTGATCGGCAACGATCCCGAGTTCTGGATCCGCAGCCGGATGACGGCACGGCACTCCGGCGGCGCCGCCTATGACGAGTCCGCGGTCCGAGAGTATGTCCGCTGCTTCTCCGACCCCGCGGCCATCGCCGCGTCGTGCGCCGACTATCGGGCGGCGGCCGGCATCGATCTGGAGCATGATGAGGCCGACGCGGCGGCGGGCCGTCGCGTGCGCTGTCCGGTGCTGGCGCTGTGGGGCGAGCACAGCTTCGTCGGCCGCAACTATGACGTCCTGAAGGTCTGGCGCGAATACGCCGACCACGTCAGCGGTACGGCGCTGCCCAGCGACCATTACCTGCCGGAGGAAGCCCCGGCCCTCGTCACCGCGGAGCTGCGGGCGTTCCTGGCCAGGACCTGAGACGAGGGCCTGGCCAGGCCCTGAGAGCAGGGCCTGGCCAGGTGCCCTCAGGACCAGCGTTCCCCGCGCAGCGCCTTGCGGGCCAGCTCCAGCTCCAGCTCGATCTTGCCCACCACCCCGTCGTTGCCGACGGGTCCGTGCCCGCCCTCGAAGAAGCGCAGCAGCACGTCACCGCCGGCCGCGCGCAGCCGCCGCGCGTACTCCTCGGCCTGCCGGGCCGGTGTGCGGGTGTCGTGACGCCCCTGATTGATCAGCACGGGCGCCCGCACCTCCTCGACGTAGGTCATGGGTGAGCTCAGCCGGAACCGCTCTTCGGCGAGTTCGGGCCGGCCGCCCAGGAACCCGCGCCAAGCTGCCTGCAGGGCGGGGTGCATGTCCTCGTAGGCGAGCTTCCAGTCGGCGAGAGCGATGAAGGCGAACCCGCCCGCGAACAGGTCCGGGAGCCGGCCGAGCGAGAGCAGCGTCAGGAAGCCGCCGTAGGAGGAACCGGTCATGAACACGGCCGAAGGGTCGGCGATGCCCTCGTCGACCAGCCACCGCCAGGCCGCCTCGACGTCCTCCAGCTCGCGGTCACCGACAGCTCCCCAGAACCCTTCGCGAAACGTCCTGCCGAAGGTGACGGAGCCCCGGTAGTTCAGCGACGCGTAGGCGAAGCCCTCGGCCAGCCACGCCTGCGCGGCGGGATGGTATCCGCCCACGTCGGCGAGGTTTGGGCCGCCGTGCACCCGCAGGATTAGCGGCACCGGCCCGCTCGCGCCCTCCGGCGCCGCGACCCACAGCTGCAGCGCGGTCCCGTCCTTGGAGGTGACGGTGACCGAACGCAGCGGGATCCCCGGCACGACGTTCCGCGGGGCGAGGACGCGGCGTGGCTCGCTCTCGCCGCGATCCAGGGCGAGCACCTCGAAGGGCAGGTCGGCGCGCTGGCGCAGCAGCCGGATCTGACCTCCGGGCCCGTAATGTGAGCCCCACTGGTTGGTCACCGCGCACGCCACCTCAGGGAAGAAGTAGGCGCCGTCAGGATGGGGCACGCGCAGCAGCCGACCGGCCTGGAGGTCGTATTCGTACACGCGGTGGATACCGCCGTCTACGTGGACGAGCAGCAGCCGGGCGCCGTCGTCGGACCAGTCGAGCGGGACGAGTTCACCCGCGAGCTCGGGTGCCTCGACGTCGGTCCGCGCACCGGTGAGGGGGTTCCACACGGCGGGCCGCGAGAACCCGGTACGTTCCGTGCTCAGCAGCAGCCGGGGGTCTCCCGCGACCGGCGAGAACCGGACTCCGCGCACGGGCGAGAGCGGTCCGTCCGAGACCGACGCCAGTACCGCGCCGTCGGAGGTGTCGAGCACCGTGACGGCGAAGCGGCGGATGCCGGGGTTGTGGTCCGTGGTGTCGATGCTCGCCAGCGCTCCGTCAGCGGAGACCAGGCTGTTCCAGGCCTCGTTCCTGCTGCGGTAGAGCTGGTGGGCGGCTGCGCCGGTCAGGTGGTAGAGCGTGAATCCCTCGTCGGTGACCGTCGCGATGACGATCGCCGAGCCGTCGCGTGCGACGTCGATGCCGCGAAGCGTGTAAGGGGGCAACTCGGGTGTGAGGTCGACGGGTTCGCCGTCGACCGGGTAGGACCACAGATGGCCGACCTCGCCGCCGTCCTCGTCGTGCAGCACCAGTACGGACCGTCCGTCCGCGGCGGGCAGCGGGTTCGCGACGTGCGGAGGCAGGTCCGGCACCTGCAGGGTCTCGCCGGTGGCCGGATTCCAGATGGACACCTCGGCGTCGCTGAGGCCCGCCGCGTAGATCATTTCGAGGTTGAGGTCGCCGGGACAAGGACGGATGTCCTGGATGATCGGAGTGTTGAAGCGGTCGCGCCAAGCGTCAGAGGACATTGATCAACTCCGGTTTGTGACAGGCGACGCCGTGGCCTCGCGCATCGGTGACGAGCGGGGGGACCTCGGCGGCGCAGATCGAGCTTGCCTTCGGGCAGAGGGTCCGGAAGCGGCAGCCCGACGGGGGGTCGGTCGGGCTCGGGACGTCGCCGGTCAGGATGATCCGGCGGCGGGCGCGCTCGGCCCGCGGGTCGGGGATCGGCACCGCCGACAGCAGTGCCTGGGTGTAGGGGTGGCGGGGACGCTGGTAGAGCTCGTCCGGCGGCCCTTGCTCGACGATCCGGCCCAGATACATGACGGCCACCTCGTCGCTGGCATGCCGTACCACCGACAGGTCGTGCGCGATCAGGAGGTAGGTCAGCCCGAGCTGGTCCTGGAGGTCCTCCAGGAGGTTGATGACGCCGGCCTGGATACTGACGTCCAGCGCGCTGACCGGCTCGTCCAGCACGATCACGTCGGGCTCGACGGCGAGCGCGCGGGCGATGCCGACGCGTTGGCGCTGCCCTCCGGAGAACTCGTGCGGGAACCGTCCGGCGTGCCGGGGGTCGAGTCCGACGAGATCCAGCAGTTCGGGGACGCGCCCGGTGCCGAGGCCGTGGGTCTCGAGCGCCTCGGTGAGGATCGCCCGGACGGTCATGCGGGGGTTGAGCGAGGCGTACGGATCCTGGAAGACCAGCTGGATGCGCCGCCGTGACTGACGCAACCGGGCGGACGGCAGCGCCGTGAAGTCGGTGCCGTCGAGAAACACCTGGCCCGAGGTCGGTTCGACGAGTCGTACCAGGCACGCGGCCAGCGTGGACTTCCCGCAGCCGCTCTCCCCGACGAGCCCGAGCGTCTTGCCCCGCTCGATCCGCAGCGACACCCCGGAGACGGCCTGTACGGTGCCGGACCGGCGGCGGAACACCCCATTGCGTACCGGATAGGTCTTGACGAGGTCCGTGACCTGCAGCGCTGTCATCGCGGCCCCACCTCCGCCGTACGCAGGCAGGACGCCGTGTGTCCATCGCCGATCCGGACCGGCGCCGGGACCGTCGTGTCGCACAGACCGGCGCGGGCGTGCTCGCAGCGCGGATGGAACGGGCAGCCCGGCGCCCGAGAGGGCTGGCCCGGGATCTGGTAGAGCCGTTCGCCGTGGCGCGCGTCGAGCCGGGGGAGCGAGGCCAGCAAACCCCTGGTGTAGGGGTGGGCGGGCGCGTAGAAGATCGGTTCGACGGCGGCCTCCTCGGCCTTCGTGCCCGCGTACATCACCAGCACCCGGTCGGCGACGCCGGCCACCACGCCCAGGTCGTGGGTGATCAGCATGAGCGCGGTCGCCGTGCGCTGCTGGATGCGTCTGATCACGTCGAGGATCTGCGCCTGCACGGTGACGTCGAGGGCGGTCGTCGGCTCGTCGGCGATGAGCAGCTCCGGTTCGTTGGCGATGCTCATCGCGATCATGACGCGCTGCCGCATGCCGCCGGACAGCTCGTGCGGGTACTGGTTCGCGCGCTTGGCGGGCGAGGGGATGCCGACCAGGTCGAGGAGCTCGACGACCCGCTCACGCAGCGCGGAGCGGGTGACCGAGGGGTCGTGCACGCTGATGGCCTCGGCGATCTGCGCGCCGACGGTGTGCACCGGTGTGAGCGCGGTCAGCGCGTCCTGGAAGATCATCGCGATGCGGCTGCCCCGCAGTGTGCGGAGTTCGGACTCGGAGCGGCCCAAGAGCTCCTCGCCGCGGAACCGGATCGACCCCGTGACCCGGGCGCGGCCAGGGAGGATCCCGAGCACCGCCATCGACGTGACGCTCTTGCCCGAGCCCGACTCGCCGACGATCGCGAGCGTCTCGCCGGGCGCGACGGAGAACGAGAGCCGGGTGACTGCCGCGACCGTGCCGCTGTTCGTGGGGAGCTGGATGGTGAGGTCGTCGACCTCCAGCAGGGCGTTCATGGGCGTGCCCCCTTCGGGTCGAAGGCGTCCCTGAGGCCGTCGCCGAGGAAGTTGATGGCCAGCGCCGTCAGGAGGATGAACAGGCCGGGGAAGTACAGCAGGTAGACCTTGCCGGTGCCGATCAGGCCGGATGCCTGGCTCAGCAGGTTGCCCCAACTGGACTCCGGAGGCTGCACGCCGTACCCCAGGAAGGAGAGCGTTGATTCGACGATCACCGCGCTCGCCGCGCCGAGTGAGGTGGTGACAGCGATGACGCCGGTGAGGTTGGGCAGGATATGTCGCACGATGATGCGCGGCCGAGTCACGCCGAGCACGGTCGCCGCGGCGATGTACTCCTTCTCCCGCAGCGACAGCACCTGGCCGCGCACGATCCTGGCCACGGTGGTCCAGCCGATGGCCGCCAGCACCGGGACGATCACGACCGGGGAACGGCCGGCGCCCTGGAGCACGACCGCCAGGACCACGATCGCGGGCAGGACGATGAACAGGTCCGTGATCCGCATGATGATCTCGTCTGCCCAGCCGCCGAAGAAGCCCGCCGCAGCGCCCAGCGCGGTGCCCACGACGGTCGCGAGCACGGCGACGGACAGGCCGATCGCCAGCGAGATCCGCCCGGCGTAGAGGAGTTCGGTGAGGTAGTCGCGGCCCAGTTCGTCGGTGCCGAACCAGTGCGCCGCCGACGGTGGCATGGGCCCGAGTGCCAGGTTCTGGGCGCCGCGCTCGTAGGGGGCGATCAGGTTCGCCCCGAAGCAGCCGAGCAGCAGGAGCACGAGCACCGTGAGCCCGGCCACGGCCAGACGGTGGCGCAGGAACCGCCGGCGGGCCAGCTGCCACGGGGTGCGTTCTGACGAAGACACCGCGGTCATCGGAGTCTCACTCTCGGATCGAGTACGGCGTAGGCGAGGTCGGCGAGCAGGTTGAACACGATCACGACCACCGCGATCACCAGCGTCCACGGCACGAGGACGAATACGTCGCCCGCGAGCAGGGAGTCGAGGAACAACCGGCCCATGCCCTGGATGGCGAAGATCTGCTCGGTGACGACGAGCCCGCCGAACAGCAGGCCGGCGTCCACGGCGGTGACGCTGACGAAGGGGCCGAGTGCCGTGCGCAGGGCGTGCCGCGTGACGATCCGGCGCTTCGGCACTCCCTTGGCCCGCGCGGTCCGCACGTACTCGCTGGTGAGGGCGTCGAGCATCGTCGCCCGAGTGAACCTGCTCCAACTCGCCACCAGGCCCACGGTCAGCGTCAGTACGGGCAGCACGAGATGGCGCGCGTAGTCGAGCGGGCCGCCGCCGTCCGGGGAGTGCAGGCCCACGAAGTAGAGCGGGGGATCGGTCAGGCCGAGCAGTTCCTGCGGCCAGGCCGCGAGGATCTGGATGAGGATCAGCCCGAGCCAGAACGGCGGCATCGCGACGCCGAGGTAGGACAGCCCGGTGAACGCCAGGTCGCCTGCGGAGTACTGCCGCAGCGCCGAGTAGACGCCAACGGCCAGCGCGATCACCGCGGCGACGAGCACACCCCAGACGATCAGCTGCAGGGTGGTGCCGAGCGCGGGCAGGATCAGGCCGTGGACCGGGCCCGCCGTCCGCGAGCTGACTCCCCAGTCGCCGGTGACGAACTGCGTGAGCCACCGCCAGTACTGCACGGGGATCGACTGGTCGAGGCCGAGGCGCTCCGCGGTGCGGGCGAGCACGCCGGGGTCGCGCCCGCCGCGCAGTTTGGCCAGCGGGTCGAAAGCGATCCTGACCGCCCAGAAGAGCAGGAAGGAGGCGATGAGTACGACGGGGACCGAGTAGAGCAGCCGCCGTGCGAGGTAGGCGAACATCGGCGTCTCAGCTCGCCAGGCCCCACTGGGCGAGGTTCCAGAACGGACCGCGCGCGGGGTCGATGGCCAGCGGACCGCCGATCTTGTTGTTCCACAGCAGGATATTGGGGATCACGTCGAGCGGCAGGAGGGCAGCGGAGTCGGCGAGAAGCTTGTCGGCCTGGCGGGAGACGTCGACGCGCCTGGCCTCGTCGAGTGACGACGCGGCCGTGTCGAGCACGTTGTCGAGGCCAGGCAGGTCGATACGTGACATGTTGAGCCCGGAGTAGCCGTTGTCTGCGGTGGGAACCGCGCTCGATGAGAAGGACGCTTCGAGCGAGGGCTGGGGGAAGGTGTCGACGAGGGTCCACAGGCCCATCTGGAAGTCGCCCTTGGGGAGCTTGCTCGCGAACAGGTCCGTGGCCGAGGTGTTGTCGATCTTCACCTCGAAGCCGGCGGCGCGCAGTTGCTCCTGCAGGATCTGTTCGGTCAGCTCGCGGCGCTTGTTGCCGGTCATCGTGCTGACGGAGAACGTCGCCCGGTTTCCCGCCTTGGCCCAGATGCCGTCGGATCCCTTGGCCCATCCGTCGCCCCGCATCAGGGAGTCGACCTTGGCGAGGTCGGGGGTGTACTGGGCGAAGTCGGTGCCCCCGTAGCGGCCGACGAGCGGGGTGTGCGCGCTCTGGGCGGGTTCGTTGACGCCGAGCGCGCCGTACAGGCGGGCGACGACTGCTTTGCGGTCGATCGCGTGCGAGACGGCCTTTCGGAACGTCACGGAGTCGAAGGGTGCTTTGGCGTTGTTGAACCAGATCGCTTCAAGGTTGCCCGACTCGGGATCGACGATCGAGCTCGCGTTGGGCAGCCCGCTCTTGATCTGGTCGATCGAATCGAGCTGCGGCGTGGGGTAGAGCGCGTCGAGCTGGCCGGTCTTGAACGCCTGGAACGCCGCGGCGGTGTCCGCCGTGAACTGGAAGGTGACCTTGTCGAGCTTGGGCTTGTCGCCCCAGTAGTTCGCGTTGGGCACGAGGACGACCGAGACGCCCTTCGTCCAGGACTCGATCTTCCATGGGCCTCCGCTCCAGGTGTAGCCGTCCTTCATCAGGGCGCTGCGGTCCTTTCCCTTGAGCAGGTGGCTGGGGAGCAGGCCGCTGCTGTCGCTGAACAGGCCCTTCCAGTTCGCGTACGGAGCGTCGAACGTGACGACCGCCGTCTTGGGGTCAGGCGTGTCGATCTTGGTGACGTGGCTGTACCCGGTCCGGTTCAGGACGTCCTTGCCGTCGCGGATCGCCAGTGCCGTATAGGCGAAGTCCTCCGACGTGATCGGCTCGCCGTCCGACCATACGGCCGCCGGGTTGATCTGGTAGGTGACCTTCTGCGGCGGTCCTGCGGCGACCTCGGGTTCTGACGCCATGACGTTCGTGGCCGCCAGTCCCCACGTGTCGTCGACCTTCCTGGGCTCGAACACCCGTGGAATCGTCGGGATGTCCATGATCCAGGTGCCCCAGATCGAGGTGGCACAGCTCGCGATCCAGTCGGTGCAGTCCGGTTCCTGCTCGGCGCCGATGACGATGCTTCCGCCCTGACGCACCGGCGCGGCCGTGGCAGGGCGGGCATCGGACTTCTTCAGGGCCGTGCCGGTGCCTCCGCTCGTGCACGAGGCCGCGAGGAGGGCGAGGGCGGCGAGCCCAATTGCTCCGAGTCTGAACCTGGTGCTCATGCTCTGACCTTTCTGGGGGTGATGAGAGGGAGAGTATTGGCAAGTCAGAAGCCAGGCAAGGGTATTAGGCATGTTTCTAGTCATTCGCGTTGACTATGCTTTAGTCCGGTACTCCGATCAGGTGGTGCGAAAATGCGTGCACCGGCGGTGGCTCATCGGTCGACGAGGGAGGCTCTGGTGGCATCAGCACGCCAGTCGAAGGAGAAGCGTTCCAAGGGGGAGGCGCGGCCGCGGCGCGCGCGTGACAGCCTCAACCGGGAGGTGATCCTCGCGGCAGCCGAGAAGATCGCTCTGCGCGATGGCCTGGACGCGCTGACCTTCCAGGAGCTCGGAAGCGAGCTCGAGGCCCACCCGACCTCGCTGTACCGCCATTTCAAGGACAAGGACGAGCTGCTTCTCGAACTGGTCGACAGCCTGAGAGGCCGTTCCTACGGCGGCACCGTCACGCCCACCGACGACTGGCGCGCCGACCTGCGCAACATCGCCCAGCGGGTACGCGAGCACTACCTCCGCTACGCGCCGTTCGCCCAGCAGATGGTCATGCGCACCACGCGACGGCCCACGGAATTCTCCAGCGTCGACTTCACCCTGGACGCTGTTCGGCGGGCCGGAGTCGATGACGAGGAGGTGGCGCTCGTGCAGCGCGCGTTCGGCAGTTTCGTGCGTTCCGTGGCGAGCCTGGAGGCGGCCGTCCATGCGCTCGACCCAGAGGTGTGGCGCAGGGACGAACTCGCCTGGCAGGTGGAGTACCGGCAGCTCGACGCCGACACGTACCCCGCTATCGCCCACTATGCTGACCGGCTCCCCAGCCTCGGCGGCCCGTCCGCCTTCGACCTCGGCCTGGAGATGATGCTCGACGCGATCGAGGTGCGCGCCGAACGGTCACGAGCGCGTCAGCGTGTCGATCAGAGCGGCGACGAGTCGCGCCCGGTCGGCGAGTGAGGCCAGGTCGACCCACTCGTGCTCCGCGTGGGCGCCGTCCCCCAGCGGGCCGAGGCCGTCTAGCGTGGGGATTCCCAGCGCGCCGGTGAAGTTGGCGTCGGACGCTCCCCCTACCGCGACCTCTTCGGGATCGGGCAGTCCGAGGCGCGCCGCGGCCTTGCGGGCCGCCGCGTACAGTTCCCGGGAGCTCGCGGGCTCCAGCGGCGGACGGTTGACCTCGCCGTCGACCCGGACCACCGCTCCCGGGACGGTCGGGGCGAGCGCGTGCATGTGCTCGTCAACGCGTGCCAACTCCGCCGGCTCCCAGGCGCGGACGTCCACGCGCAGGTGCGCGTGCGCGGGCACGGTGTTCGTGGCGGTGCCCGCGCGCGCGACCGTCGGGGTGACCGTCGTACCACGCTCGGGGTCGGCCAGCTCCGACACGGCCACTACCTGCGCGGCGAGTTCGAGCAGCGCGTTGACCCCGCGCTCCGGCTCCAGTCCCGCGTGGGCCGCCTTGCCGGTGATGTCCACACTGTAGAACGACCCGCCCTTGCGGGCCGTCTTGAGCGCTCCTGCCTGGCTGGGCTCCAGTACGAGTACGGCGCCGCAGGCACCGGCCATGTCTTCGACCAGCGCCCGCGAGGTCGCGGAGCCGATCTCCTCGTCGCCGGTGATCAGGATGCTCACCGAGGCGGGGTCGCGGCACTCGGCGAGCGCGGCGAACGCCGTGACCAGCCCTGCCTTCATGTCGAAAACACCCGGACCATACGCGCGACCGCCTTCGGCGCGGAACGGACGGCGGGTGATCGTGCCGAGCGGCCACACCGTATCGGCATGGCCGAGCAGCAGCACCCCGCCCTCTGCGGGCGCACGCCACAGCATGTGCGGAGTCCCGCCTACCGCGACGATCTCCGCCGGCCTGCCGAGCAGCGGCTCCCCCCAAGATCGCATCAGGGCATAACACCGCTCCAGCCCCTCGGCGTGACCGGATGGCGACTCAACGGCCACCAGGGCGGAGAGGCGCTCGCACAGCAAGGCATGATCCATGGCCAGAACTGTAGTCATGGGCATTGACTATCTCAAGGGCTAAGGGCATGACTTTCTGAGGGGCGGGGCAGACCGGCATGACAGCCAGCCACTTCGCTCCCGCGGATCGGGCCTTCCTGGCCGCCCTCCTGACATCGGTGCCCCGGCGAGGTCCTGCGCCGGCTGCGACTCCTCTGCGTCCGGACACCATCCTGCGCTTTGAACTGCACGGATGGCATCATCGGCAGGCACACTGTCGACGGTGCGGGACGCGTGTCGTTCGCCAGGGCGAGTTTTGCTTGACCGAGACTGTGCTCTCGCCTTCGATCACGCGGACTCGCAGATGCAGAGTTGAAGCGGCGAGTTCACGGCAAACGATCGACCGGACCAGTCGCCGAAGCGCTCGACGAGCCGAAGGCCGCCGAGCGAGACGAGCAGCGGCAGCTCCTGCGGGAAGATGCTCCTGATTTCGAGCGGTGCGACGACGAAGTCAGGCTCGGAGTCAGTCGAGAGGTGCCACGTTCCGCGTGTGACTTGCGCGGACGCATCGTAGATCTCGGCGACATCGACGCTGACGTTGCCACGGTCAGGATCCATGAACGACAACGACTCCCGGGTGCGCCGCACGCCGTCGGCTTCGGCAAGCAGGCGCACGCTCGGGTTGAACACATCGAAGACGAACCGTGCTCCAGGCGCCAGGTGTCTTCGGACCGACCGAAAGCAGCTCACCAGATCCTCAGCCTCATGCAGATGCAGCAGGGAATTGGCTGTGATGAACACGAAGTCGAATGTGCGGCCCAGATCGAAGGCCCGCATGTCGCCCTGCGTCCATTCCACCGCCACATCGCGCTCGTTCGCCTTACGCTGAGCCTCTGCCAGCATGTCTGACGAGAAGTCCAGGCCGACGCACGGATGCCCGTCGGACGCGATGGGGATCAGCTTGTGCCCGGTGCCGCACCCGAGTTCCAACACGCGCCCGCCTTGCCGATTGGCGTCGGCCCGGTAGAAGTCGACCGCGGGCCCGCCGCCCGGGAACATCAGGTCGTACAGCCTCGCGTGCGAGTAGAACGCTTCACTCATCAAGCGCCTCCTCTTTTCCGACTTATCCGCAGCTGGCCGTGGTGGCCTGCTGATTCAAGCGTGTGTGCCACAGCCGCGACAACAGCCTTACCGTCGTCTGCGCCAACCTCGGCTCCGCCGCGGTGATGACCCGCCACACCAAGATCACAAGCTGATCGTTGGCTTTTGCTGGAAGCTACGGGCGGGCCTGGAGGGATGCGGTCATCGTCGGCGAGCTTGTGCGGCACGGTGTCGAGGTCGTCGAACACGTGCAGTTCCGGGGGCTGTGTGATCGCCCTCGGGCTTCGGCCGGGCCTCCGGATCCGACCCCAAGATCAAGGACAAGCTGGGACGGTGTTCACCGGCGGCATCAACATCGGCCCGTACGAGGCGGCCAAGCACATCGCCGGCGTCACATCACCCTGAGGAAGCTGAACGCCGCGATCGTCGATGTGGTCAATGCCTTGTCAAGACCTGGGGGGACGGCACCCAGGTGGACACCTACATCGATGACTGGAAGCTGATCGACAAGCACTGGACCGAACTGATGCAGGTGGCGATCTCCACAAGCGAGGGCCGGTTGAGCTCGGTCACACTAATGCGGCGGCTGCGGTCCAACTCCCGCAAGAACCGCATCCACAAGGTCTTCCGTGAGGTCGGGCGCACCGTCGCACTGCTGCGGTATCTGGCCGACCCGGCGCTACGGCGCGGGTCACCGCGGCGACCAACAAAGTCGAGTCCTACAGCGGGTTCTTCAGGTGGCTGGGCTTCGGCGCGTACGCCACCGACGAACTACGTCATCGGCCGGATCCGTTCGACCCCCTGCTGAAGGAGGCCGACTTCACCGAGGCCGACCTGGCAGCCTGACACCGCTCCCGCCACTGCGGCCCCGAGTTCTGATCCCGGCATGTGCTTCCTCACGATCAGCGGCCTGGACCGCGCGGCCGATCCCGGCCGAAGCGACGCGTCTGCCGACGCTCAGGGACGCGGGCTCGCGCTCGTCGGCTCTTTCTGGCGGGCGAGGAGCCCGGAGACGGTCGCCTCTACCGTCCGGCGCATCACCTCGGTGAAGTCGAGTCGCATGGCGGCCAATGCCGGGTCGGAGGCGTAGGCGGCCAGCATCGCCTCTGATGGCCGGTCGCAGGGCCAGGCCGCGGTGGCCATCAGCAGGGTCACTTCCACCACCCGGGGCGCGCCGTGGACGCCGAGTTCGGGCACGTGCCGCAGGACCAGCTGGACCAGCGCCTGCATGGAGCTTTTGGCGGCGTACTTGTGCTGGATGGCGACCTCGGTGGAGATGTTGTGCTCCAGCACAGCGGCCTGCGCGCTGATCAGGTCGCACAGCACCGGCCGCTGCGCCATCGACTCGGCCAGAATCTCGGCCAGCCGGTCACCGCGCTCTCGCGGCGTGCCCTCGCCGGGCTGAAACGACCGCTCCAGCTCGGCGATCCAGTCCTGGACTTCGGCGTCCAGTAGCTGGAGCAGGACCGCCTCGCGCGAGTCGAAGTAGCGCAGCACATTGACCTTGGCCAGGCCGACGCGCCGGCTCAGTTCGTTCAGGCTCAGCTTCGCGACCGGCATCTCGGCCAGCATCGCGGCCGCGGTCTCCAAGATCTGCCGACGTCGTTCGGTCCGCTGCTCCTCATTGCGGGCGCGCTTGAAGTTCACGACCCCATCTTACATACCGCTGGTATTTTGCGAAGATACCGATGGTGCGTTATCTTGGAGAGACAAGAAACCGGCAGTACTTAAGAGGTGCGTCATGTACCAGGTTCCTCGCCAGCAGGGAAAGCTCGCCGTGGTGACCGGCGCGAACAGCGGAACCGGCAAGGCGGCCGCGACCAAGCTGGCCGCGGCCGGCGCGCGGGTGATCATGGCGGTGCGTACTGTCGCCAAGGGCGAGCAGGCGCGCGCCGAGATCCTCAGCGCCCACCCGGCAGCAGACGTGGAGGTGCGGCGGATCGACCTGGCCGACCTGGCCTCGGTCAAGGAGTTCGCCGACGGCCTCATCGCCGACGGGCGCCCGGTCGACATCCTGCTCAACAACGCCGGGGTCATGTTCCCCCCGGTGCGGCACGAGACCGTCGACGGGTTCGAGCTGCAGTTGGGCAGCAACTTCCTCGGCCCGTTCGCCCTGACCGTGCGGCTGCTGCCGCTGTTGCTGAAAGCGCCCGGCCCGCGCGTGGTGACCATGAGCAGCGGCATGGCCGCCCGCGGCGAGATCGACTTCGGCGATCTGAACTGGGAGAAGAGCTATGACCCGACCGGGGCGTACGGGCGTTCGAAGCTGGCGGACCTGCTGCTGAGCCGGCACCTGGCCCGCCTCGCGACCGAGCGTGGCTGGCCGCTGCTGTCAGCCGCGGCGCATCCCGGTAACGCGGCCACCAACATCGCCGCCTCCGGCCCGAGGCTCGGGGGAGACCCGAGCCTGCTGTTCCGCATCGCGTGGAAGCTCACCCCGCAGCACAGCGCGCAGGCCGGTGCCGACCCGATGCTGTACGCCGCGACCGCGCCCGGCGTGACCCAGGGCGCCTACTACGGCCCCCGCTGGGGGCTGGTCGGTGCCCCTGCCATCGCGCGGCCCACGAAGAAGGGCCTCGACCGCGACGTCGCCGCCCGATTGTGGGCCGCGGCCGAGCGCCTGACCGGCGCCGCCCTGCCCGCAGACCTCTGATCATCCACAAGCGAAAGGCACCACCAGAAAATGTCATCCCTCTTCGGCAAGGTGGCCCTCATCACCGGCGGCAGCAAGGGCACCGGCCTGGGCATCGCCAAGGCCTACGTCAAGCAAGGCGTGGCCGTCGCGATCACCGGCCGCAACGCCGACGCCCTGGCCCAAGCCAAGGCCGAGCTGGAAGCAGTCGTCCTCGACGCCCGTGTGCTCGCGTTCACCGCGGACAACAAGGACCACGAGGCCGCCGCGCGGGTCGTCTCCCAGGCCGTCGAGGAGTTCGGGCGGCTGGACATTCTCATCAACAACGCCCAGGAGTTCCGCACGGGAATCGCTCTGGAGGACCTGAGCTGGGACGACATGATCTCCACTTACGAGTCCGGCGTGTTCGCGACCTGGCGGTTCATGACGGCCGCGCTGCCGCACCTGAAGGAGACCGAGGGCACCGTCATCAACATGGGCTCCGGTGCCGGCGTGCAGTCGGTTCCCCGCCACGGCGCCTACGGCTCCAACAAAGAGGCCATCCGTGGCCTGTCTCGCATCGCGGCCCGCGAGTGGGGCCAGTACAAGATCACCATCAACGTGATCAACCCCTACGTCACCTCCGCCGAATCCGCGCGCTACGAGCGCGAGTACCCCGACGTCATCGCCGACATCCTGAAGGGCATCGCCCTCGGCCGCATTGGCGACGCCGAGCAGAACGTCGGCAGCCTCTGCGTCTACCTCGCCAAGCCCGAAGGCAAGTACATGACCGGCTCGACGTTCGACGTCGACGGCGGCGCCTTCATCCGCCCCTGACCCACCCACGACCACCGCACGTACCGAACACATGACCCTGAAGGAACGCACCACATCATGACCGACCAGCTCAACATCCCGTTCACCAAGGAGAGCACCGCCGACGACGTCATCGCCGGTGTGGACCTGACCGGCAAACGCGCCATCGTCACCGGCGCCTCCTCCGGCCTGGGCGCCGAGACCGCGCGCGCCCTCGCCTCCGCCGGCGCGGACGTGACCCTCGCGGTCCGCAACCTCCACGCCGGCCGGCAGGCCGCCGCGGACATCACCGCGAAGACCGGCAACGCGAGCGTGTACGCCCGCAAGCTCGACCTGGACGACCGTGCCGGCATCGGCGCGTTCGTCGCCGCCTGGCAGGGGCCGCTGCACATCCTGGTCGACAACGCCGGGATCATGGCGCTGCCCGAGCTGACCCGCACCCCACAGGGGTGGGAGCAGCAGTTCGCGACCAATCACCTCGGCCACTTCGCCCTCACCACAGGCCTGCATGACGCCCTCGCCGCGGCCGGCGGCGCCCGCGTCGTCGTGGTCAGCTCGGCCACCCATCAGGCGTCCGGGATCGTCTTCGACGACATCCACTACGACAACCGCCCCTACGACCCGTGGCAGGCATACGGGCAGTCCAAGACCGCGAACATCCTCTTCGCGCTCGAGGCCGCCAAGCGATGGGCCGACGACAAGATCACGGTGAACGCGATCGAGCCCGGCGCGATCTACGACACCGGCCTGCTGCGGCACGTCGAGATCACTCCCGAGTTCCAGCAGGTCGTCGACGCCACGCCGTGGAAGACGGTCGAGCAGGGCGCCGCCACCCAGACCCTGCTCGCGGCCTCCCCGCTGCTGGAGGGCGTCACCGGCGGCTACTTCGCCGATTCCAACGTCATCGAGAAGTCCGAGACGAACCCGAACGGCCTCGCCCCGCACGCCGCCGACCCCGACGCCGCCGCCCGCCTGTGGGAGCTGTCGCAGAAGCTGCTCGACCAGCAGTGACCCCCGGCCCGGAGGCGGCACGTTCGTTTCCCACCGCCTCCGGGCGTGCCCCGCAGCGCACGACCCCGACACCGATGGGCCACCATCGTGGCCAGCAGGAGACCCGATGCAACCACAAGGAAGCGTGAAAACCGGATCCGACGCCGTCCGCGACGCATTCGCCGAAGCGCTCGGCAACGGCGACGAGGTGGGCGCCGCGATCGCCCTGGACGTCGACGGCGAGACCGTCATCGACCTGTGGGGCGGCCACCGCGACCCCGAGCGCACCTCCCCCTGGACCGGCGACACCATCGTCAACGTCTTCTCCACCACCAAGATCGTCACCGCGCTCGCCGTCCTGGTCCTCGCCGACCGCGGCACCATCGACCTCGACGCGCCGGTGGCCACCTACTGGCCCGAGTTCGCCGAAAACGGCAAGGACGGCATCCTCGTACGGCACATCCTGGGCCACACCTCCGGCGTCTCCGCCTGGGAACAACCCATCACCATCACCGACGTCTACGACCTGCCGACCTCCACCGCCCGGCTGGCCGGCCAGGCACCCTGGTGGACTCCCGGGAGCGCGGCCGGATACCACGCGGTCACCCAGGGACACCTGCTCGGTGAGATCATCCGCCGCGTCGACGGGCGGTCCCTGACCCGATTCGTCACCGAGGAACTCGCCGCGCCGCTTCGCGCCGACGTGCAGATCGGCGCCCGCGAAGGCGACTGGCACCGCACGGCTCCCGTCATCCCACCACCGCCGATCCAGTTCGACCTGGCGGCCATCGACACGACCGGCATCGGGTTCCGGACGATGACCGGCCCCACCCCCGACGCGGAACTGGTGAACACCCCGCAGTGGCGACAGGCCGAGATCGGCGCCGCCAACGGCCACACCAACGCCAAAGCCCTCGTCACCCTCCTGCGCGCCATCGCCCTGGGCGGCACCGCCGACGGCGTCAAGGTCCTCTCGCAGCCCACCATCGAGCGCATCTTCGACGTCCAGGCCGACGGCCCGGACCTCGTGAACGGTGCCGTCATGCGCTGGGGCATCGGCTTCGGCCTCACCCCCGTGGCCACGTTCCCATGGCTGCCCGACGGCAAGGTCTGCTGGTGGGGCGGCTGGGGCGGATCCATCGCCGTCATCGACCCTCGACCGGCGAGCCACCTTCAGCTACACCCCGAACAAGATGGGGGGCGGTGGTCTGACCGGGTTCGAGAATGCCGGACGGTACCTCACCGCCGCCTACGACGCCCTGTAGCCGTCGTACCCCATCGCGGGCCGCCGGTCCGCACCGCCACACCCTCCACGTTCAACCCGCAACCAACGCGTCGACTCATGGCGGCACGGCGCCCGGTCCCGGCCCGGCGGCCGGCCGTCGGGGACATCTGCCCGCACACCGGCCGCGCCCGGCTCGGTTACGACCGCGCCCGCGTCCTGCTCGAGTAGTACGCCGGCCTCGTTCTCGTACTTGGTCCGGCCCCCACCATGCGGCGGTGCCGCACCGTAAGGCAGGGCACCGCAGCGGGTGGCCAGGTCAGTCGAGCTTGACGGAGCCGCCCGTGCCCGGTGTGTTCAACTGCGCGCTCGTCCGGCCGGTGAGCTCCTCGAGCGAGACGCTGCGCCGCGACCCGTCCTGGAGGATTGTCGTGACGCCCGTGACGCCGCCCCGACGTGAGGCGTTCTCGCGCTCCTCCGTCGTCGGCGCGTCCGGCCACCAGGCCGCGAAGTAGCCGCCGGTGACGGTCGCGGTCACGCTGCCTTTCGCCTCCGTGGAGAGCTCCAGACCCACCACACCGGCACCGACCCTGCCGGTCACGATACGCACGCTCTCCTCGCTCGAGCTCACGACCGAGCCGAGGGCGGCCCGCGCCGACCCCGCGGGAACCGGCGGAAGCGGCTGCGCGCCGGGCCCCGGCGTGCTGCCGTGCATGCCGACGAGGTCGCCATCGCGGAGCAGGCACCTGATCTCGGCCAGATGGCTGCTGTCGTCGTTGACGTAGACGAGCGTCCATGGCCCCCGGCCCTCGGTCACTACGGGCCGGAAGTCGAGCTTGCGCTCAGTCGTACGCCCGGCGGTGTCCTGGGCTTTGTCGAGGCACTTCTCCTGGGCCTCGGCGGCCCGGTCACCGCTCACTGTGTGCGGCGTCGCGGTCCACGCTGCCATCGCCGTGCCGCCGCCGAACACGCCAGGCAGCAGCAACGCCGCCGCGATGCCGGCAGCCACACCTCCGCTCACCATGGTGAGCCGCCGGGCAGTGAGCACGCGAGGGCTGCTGGTCGTCGGTGCGTGCGCGCCCATCGGGTCGGTGGCCACCACCCGGGCCAGCAGGGAACGAGCCTTGGGGTCGGTGCCGGTGTCCAGGTTGGCCGGGGTGACAGCGGGGTCGAGGTCGCGCAGGGTGCGGTCGAGGATGTCGTTCATCGCGTGCTCCGAGAGTCGGCGGTGGCGGTCGCCACGGGCTGGGTTTTCGTAGTGGGAGCCGCGTCAGCGTGGCGCCGCAAGGCACGCCGAGCCCGGGTGAGCCGAAGCCGGAACGCGACGGGGGAAATACCGAGCACCCGCGCGGCATGCGGGGCCGTGAGTCCATCCCACACGGCCAAGGCGATCGCCTCCTGGTGGAGCGGACTGAGCCGCCGCCACGCCTGGACGAGGTCGAGCCGACGCGCCACCAGCTCGGGGTCCAGCCCGGCCACCGCGGTGCCGGTCAGCTGGCCGTCGGCGATGCGGACGGTGAGCGCCTGCCGCCGCTGATCAGCCCGCAACCCGTTGCGGAGAGTGCGGTGCGCGACGCCGAACAGCCAAGCCCGCGCCTCATCCACCGCCAGCGGCACGTCGTCCAGGCGCCGCCAAGCGACGAGGAACACGTCGGCGACTACGTCCTCGGCGTGAGAGGGGTGGACGCGACGCTCGACGAACCGCAGCAACGCGGCATACGTCTGCTCGTAGAGATGGCCGAAGCGCTGGGTGCGCTCCGGCGGCTCGGTGTCAGTGACGTTCATGCCTGGGTCATGTCCGGCAGGCCCGCAGGTGTGTCGCGAACCGTCACGACGAGGCGTCGGCCGCTGCCTCCCCCGAGCTCTCGCCGGTGAGGTCGCGCGCCGCCCCGCCCGCGAGCGCCGCGCCACCCAGGGGATCGCCGTGCCAGGTGTCCAGGCCCCAGCCGCCGTCCGCCTGACCCGAGAGCACAGCCATCCCCGTGGTGCCGATCCGCCGTTCGGCACCAGCCTCCGGGTCGGCCCCGGCCGACAGCGTCGACCACACCCGGATCGCCATGACGCTCGCAGACGGCCCGCACCGCCGCGACGTATCGCCCCACGCCCGCGTGCCCGTCAGGGCCGCCCGGCACGAGCCGGCCGCAGACCACCGTGCATCCAGGCCGCGAGACGCTCGCGACAGCCGCGCTGGTCGAGGCCGGTGGTCGGCTGTGCCATCCTCCTGCTCCCAGCCCCCGAAGATCATGGTCACCGACAACTGATGCGCTGAGCACAGCGTAAACACCGCGACCAGATCCGGGAACGCCTGCACGCCGTTTCGGAAACCGATACTCGGTCACGCGCGTGTCTGAGGTTCGACCTGCCGCCCTCGCTCTGTAACGCTCGGCGGTGCGTCCTGCCCATTGGTCCTGTGGGCGTGCAGGGGAGTTCGGTCATGCGTGCAGCCGACTTTGGACACCGACATCCGGACACCTTGGCGACCAGCGGCAACATCGTCCGGCAGTGTCAGTACGGGTGCGGCCGGCTCGGTACGAACTGGCGCAGGCGAGCCTCACTCCGCTGGAGGCCGGCCGAGATCCAAACGCAACGGCGTCGGTGCCGTGACGGGTCTGCCGGTGGGTTGCTGGACGAGTCCTATGACGTCATGTGGATGTCTGGCCACCAGAGGGGAGCGCGCGCGGGAGATGGCGGGGACGCCCCAGGATGCGTGAATGCCTCGTGCTCCCGCTCGGCGGGCGCACTGGAGGTCTACATCGGCGTCACCGACATAGATCGCGTCGGTGACGGTCACGCCGAGGAGGTGGCAGGCGAGTTCCAGCCCCTCGGGTGCGGGTTTGGGCCGGCCGATCTCGTCGCCGCACACCAGCACCGTGAACAGCCCGGCCAGGCCCGCGACGGCGAGCATGAGCGTGGTGGCGCGGCGGGTGGCACTGGTGAAGACGCCGAGTGGATGGCCGGCCCGGCTGAGAGCGCCGATCATGTCGGCCACGCCGGGGAAGGGACGGACGGCCGTGGCCGCGACCTCCAGGTGGCGGTAGAAAGACTCCAGGTCCTCGGCCGAGGTCGGGCGGCCGAGGAAGTGGGCCAGCACCACGGGAGTCGACCCCAGGTGCCAGGCGGCGACCACGTCCTCCGGTGTGACGGTGGGGCCGCCGAGGGCGCGGATCGTGTCGGCGTACGCAGTGGGCACCGACCTCATAGTGTCGACCAGTGTGCCGTCGAGGTCGAACACGACGGCGGTCGCGCGCGTGCCCGATGCCCCGGTCATGCGAGGTCCCTGTCCCGGCCTGGCACCCCGGGAAGCGCACGACGATCGCCGCGCGTGGTGGGGGCGCTGACGACCAGAAAGCGCGGCTCTCCCGCTGAGATGTTGTTCATCTGGTGCAGCGTGCCGGTAGCGATCTCGACGCCGACGCCGACGGGAAGACTCACGTCGCCGACGGGGGTGCGCATGGTCGCCTCGCCGTCCAGGACGTAAGCGTGCCGGCCTCGGCCTCGGCCAGGCTGCCCAGCACGGGCACGTCCAGCACCGCCACCGCCGGGGTGGCCGCCACTTGGGCGCCGGCCGTGGCCAGGGCGCCGTTCGCGCCCAGGCCGATCCAGGCGAGGGCGGTCATCGCCCGTCCCCCGGATGTGCCTGCAGCCAGGCCATGACCTGGCCGGCGTGCTGGTCCGGCGGGAACACGGGATAGAAGACGTGCTCGATTGCACCGTCGCGGACGATCATGGTCAGGCGGCGGTACAGGATCATGCCGTCGGCCTCGAACGTCGGCAGCTTAAGCACATCGCGCACTGCGAACCCCGGGTCCGCCAGCATGCGGAACGGCAGGCGCAGACGATCGACCAGCTCGCGCTGGTACTCGCCGGACTGCGACGACAGCCCGAACACCCGGGCCGCCCCGGCCTCGCGCAACTCCTCGTGGTGGTCGCGGAACCCGCACGCCTCGGGCGTGCAGCCCCGTGCCCCTGGGATGGCGTCCCAGCCGTCCGGCAGGTCCACTCCCGGCCTGCCGGTCAGCGGATAGAGGTACAGCACCGTCCGCCCAGCGCCCAGCGCGGCCAGGTCGACCATCGTGCCATCGGTGGCCGGCAGCGGCAGCGCGGGCAGCGACCGTCCCACAAGATGCGCCGCGGCACCGTCATCCTCTGGCTCCACCAGGAGCACAGCGGCATTGGCCGCGCTGACCGAAGCGGCCTTCCGAGTTGGCATCGCCCGGCCGGCCGCAGCCTCCAGATGGGCGGCCAGCGCGTCGCGCCGCCGCACCAGCCGCTCAATTCGCTTCGACATCTGATCGACCACATGACGGTAGGCCGCCAGCGACGCCGGGCACTCGTCGCCGGAGGCGTGTCCGCCGGCCAGGCACTCCACGAACGGCCTGGTCTCCGCCACCGACAGCCCCAGGCTGGTGAGCTCCTTGATCTCTTCCACCTGCCGGACGGCCACCGGATCGTATTGCCGATAACCGTTGGCCAACCGTTGCGGCACCACCAACCCGGCCTTCTCGTAATATCGCAAGGCCCGTACCGTCACGTTGGTCCGGCGGGCGAGCTCTCCCACTAGCACGCCCTCACGTTAAACCCATACCCAAAGGTACAGGTCAACCGATCAGGGGCCTCCGCCGGCAGCGCCACCGCGTACACCCCCCGGGCAATCCTCGGCCGGTTCCTCGCCACAGGTCCCGTGTTCGGCCGGGATCTCCTTGACCACCTGCTCAGCCACGCGCAACCGGTCGAGACGCCGGGTGATCCCGCGCAACGACCTGCTCACCTCGGTGGCAGGGCTGGGGTCGTGGCCGTCCCAGCAGCTTGATGCGCCCGCTCAGTTGTCGAAGGCCCGTACCGCGGCGGCGATCGGCTCGAGCCCCGCGGCCAGCTCGTCGAGCTCGTCCGCACTGAGCACGTCGTACGCCGGCGCGGCCAGCTCGTCGGTGAGCGCCTCGATCCGCTGCTTGGTCTCCCGGCCGGCGTCGGTGAACCCGCCGGCGGCGTCCACGAGGCCGCGGTCGCGCAGCCCGTCGACCACGGCGGTCAGCCGCGCCTTGGGCAGGTGGTGGATCCGGCCGAACTCCTCCGCCCTCATTCCGAGGGAAACAGCCATGAGGACGTGGGCCTCGGTGCCGCCGATGCCGTGGGCGAGAAGGGCGGCGTTGTGGCCGTCCCCGCGGTGCTCCCGCAGCAGCGTCGCCGCGTGCCAGAGCCTGGCCACCGGCTCCTCGGGCACGTCGAGCGCCCGCAGCCCGGCGTACAGTGGCCGGCCCTCGGTCGGCGCGCTGACCGCTGCTCGGGTGGCGAGGTCGGCGGCCCGCACCAGACCGGGCGAGTCGGCGAGCTCTCCGATCATTTGCCGCAGGGCGGCGGTGCTGCCCCGTTCGCGCACGGTGATCGCCTCCTGCGGGGTGATCTTTCCCCACACCCAGGGGATGTGGCGTGCCACCTCGCCGTCGGCGAAGTTGTAGAAGACCGCGTGTACCACCGCGGCCGGTGCCGGCCCCAGCGGTGCGGCCCGGCCCGCGAAGTATCCGTCCCAGTAGTTGCGCATGCCGAGGGCCAGGAACGCCTCGTTCGCCACCTCGGAGAAGGTGACGGTGGCGATCGGCTCGACGAGCTCGAACATGCGGTGGATCTTGGGCTGTGGGTGCTGCTGCATCGGTCGGCATCTCCCTGGTCGTGACGGCTGGTCGTGACAGCGCCCTCGTGGGCGACCGTTCACCCTGGCTACGAACGACGCGGCCCAGATCCGACAACTCCGGTCGATAATTTCCGGTCGATTCTGCCGGGCAGCGTCGGGGTGTCGGGGCATGACAACCCATGCAGCCGGGTGGCCTCGACGGCTGCGACGCGGCCGGCGAACACCCGGTGCGCCTTGCGCTCAGCCGGGCCGGCGCTGCCGGCAGCGGCGGCACTTTGCTCCAGCACGGCACGGTGAAGCTCCATACGGACCGAATAGCCGGGGCCGCGGCGGATGCTCCGTCCTGAGACGAGGGCCAGGCGGACGACCTCGTCCCCAGCGATGCGCAGGAGATCGGCGAGTCGTCCGGGCACGTCGAGGACCACGTCCACCTGTGGGGCGAGCGCGTCGTCCAGCTCGCCGGGGCGGCCCAGGGTCCTCCCGGCCGCCTCGGCAGCAGCGACACCTTCGCGCGTGCTCTCGCTGATCATGTCGCCCTGGAACTCCAGCACGGCCGCCAGGACCGGAGACCGTCATCTTGGTGCCGGCGTCGTCGTCGGCCAGGTCGATGCCGGAGAGCAGCCTGGATTCGACTGCCACCGGCCGAGGCGCTTGGCCGGTGGCAGGCCGAACGCGACCCCGCCGGGCGCAGAGCTGGAGGCCGGCGATGACCGGGCCGGACTACGCGGTGGCCCAGTAGCGGCCCCACGCAAGGTGCTGGACCACACTGGTCCTTCAGCAGCAGGCGCCGAAAACAACGCCTAGCTGCGTCGGCGCTGGTAGAGAGGTAGGTACTCGCGGATCTTGCGGCGCACGTGCGGCCGCTGGTCGCCGAGCGAGATGCCCGGCGTCGGGAACCGCTCGGCGATCTCCAGCGCGGTGAGAGGGCCCGGCGCTGTAGCTGTGTGACCAGGCGTTTGCGAGGGTGAAATCGAGATCCGGTCGGTGGAGCTCGAGCCCGCCGAGTACGCCGTGCTGAGTCCGGAACGCGAGGACTACCTGCGGACGCAGATCGCGTACCGATTAGGTCTCCGCGGCGCGCCCGTCTGTACGTGTGAGATCGACTCACGGAAGGTTGGCACGATGCGGAAACTGATCTTCGGCATGAACGCGACCCTGGACGGCTACATCGCCGCACCCGGCGACGACATCGGCTGGAGTGGAGGGGCGGACCGGACTCATCGCCGAGCGCCGAGCTGTTCCAGTGGTGGTACGACCAGATGCGGGCGAGCGAGCTGTCGCTGTACGGGCGCAAGCTGTGGGAGGCGATGAGCTCCCACTGGCCGACCGGCGACCAGCGGCCCGACGCTACCCCGGCGGAGATCGAGTTCGCGCGCCTCTGGCGGGACATGCCGAAGGTGGTGTTCTCATCGACGATCGACAAGGTCGACTGGAACACCCGCCTGGTCACCGGCGACGCGGTCGCCGAGATCGCCCGGCTCAGGGCCGAGGACGGCGGCCCGATGGACATCGCCGGCGCGACGCTCGCCGGGGCGGCCATGCGGGCCGGGCTGATCGACGAGTACGCGATCGTCACCCATCCGGTCCTGGTGGGCGGCGGCACGCCGTTCTTCACCGCGCTGGACAGCTGGGTGAACCTGAACCTGGTCGAGACGCGGACATTTCCCGGCGGCGTGGTGCTGACCCGATACGAGAGGAGGCGATGAGCACGGGCCAAATGCTCGGCTCGTAAGGCCAGGTCGAAATCCTTCCTGGCGTGCTCACCGTGACCCTCGGCGATGAGGGAACCTTTTCCCGGCCCTTCCTTGCGTTCCGAGTGAGCTGTTGACCGACTCGCTGAAGATGAGGACGACGGTGACGCCTGCCCGTGCGCTGGACTCGTCCACGATGGGGACATCTCTGATCACAGCGTCGCGGGCAGGCTCAGCCATGGTTTGTCGGTGGCGTCGAATCCGGTGAGCTCGGCGATCTTCCCGTCGACGATGTGCAGCACCGCGATGGTGAACAAACGGTATTCCGGGTCGTCGGGGGTGCGGAGGTACAGCGCGGCGGCAGGCATGCGGTTGATCGTCGTGGCGATGCAGCGCCAGTCGTCGTGGCCGCGCTGGAAGAGCCCACCGGAGACCCAGCCGTCCACCGCGTCCTTGGCCGTGACGGTCACGGTGCCAGGGTCGGGCAGCATCGTGAAGCGCAGGTCGCCGCGCAGCAGGGCCATCAGCCCGTCGAGGTCGTTGCGCTCATGGGCGTCCATATACGACTTCACCACGCCGCGCTCGTCATCCGACAGCTCGTGCGTGCCAGGGCTCCGCCAGTCGAGGCGGCGGTCGGGCAGCTGCTCGCGCATCGTCACGCGCGCCCGCTGCAGTGCGCTGGTCACCGATGCGACGGTCAGCTCGAGGGCGTTGGCGGCCTTCGACGCCGGCCAGCCGACGACGTCGCGCAAGATGAACACCGCCCGCTGCCGCGGCGGCAGGTGCTGGACGGCGACGATGAACGCCAGCTCGATCGTCTCCCGCGCCACCACCGATTCCTGCGGGTCCTCCGGGAGCATCCGGTCCGGGTAGGGCTGCAGGTAGTGCACTTCCGAGCCCGCGCCCGGCAGCTCGGCAGGCACGGGCGTGCGGTCGTTGCGCTTCTCCAGGAAGTCGAGGCAGGCGTTCGTCGCGATCCGGTACAGCCAGGTCCGCAGCGCAGCGTGGCCCTTGAACGACTCCCGCTTGTTCCACGCCCGCAGGAACGTCTCCTGCGTCATGTCCTGGGCGTCCTCGTAGTTCGCGAGCATCCGGTAGCAGTGCACCTGCAGCTCACGCCGGTAGCGCTCCGTGATGAGCGCGAACGGTGCTGCGTCATTTGAGCGGGCCGCCGCGATGAACGCGGCCTCGTCGTCGCCTAGCAGTCTGGCGTCGGTCATGGTCGTCAATCCTTCCGCAGGTGGCGAGGGGCTACCAGAACTGACGACGTGGCGGAGGATTTCTGAGCGGTGAAGCCGCTAACACCCGGGCCGTTCGTCAGGCCGGATGGGTCGGGTTGCTCGACCTTGGTGGCGATGGGCTGGTGGGTGGGTCGGGTGGTGGTGGTCAGGGTGGGGAGGACGGTGGTGAAGGCGTCGCGTTCCTGTTGCCGATGCCGGCCGAGGCTATGGGAGCTGTGCCGATCGGCGGCGGTGGCGGGGTGGGTGTAGGAGCGCCAGGGACAGGCGGGTCAGCTCCGCGGCGAGCCGGCGGGTGTTGTGGTGGAGCTGGTCGTGGGTGAGCCGGGCCACGACGGTGGCGGTGTCGCCGATGCCGGTGCTCCACTGCGCGAGAGGCGCGGGCGGGGGCGTGATGGCCCGCTCGGCTCTTTCAGGGGTATCCGCCAAAGCAGAGCACCGAGCGCCGGAACGAGGCTCTCATCCACATACGCCGGATAGATCCCACACACCCATATTTGCCATTGAATGCCCGTGCCATTCGCTAAGCTCTGCAGCGGCAAGGCTGTAGCGCAGAGGTCGTCGCGCCTTACAGCAGGTTGGAGGACGTCGGTTCGAATCCGACCAGCCTTGCCCCAAATCGTGGAAGTCATCGGTGGGGGTGTGGGTGTCGGTCGTCGATCCTGACTTGACCGGGACACCACCGCCCGGATCGGGAGCCCTCCCCAACCAGGCTGAGGTCGAGACCTGCCTGCGGGTGATGGCCCAGGCGCGCGCGGCGGATCCGGCCGATCCTCAATGGGCGGCCGTGCACGAGGCCGCAGCGCACTTGTACCGGACGGGGAAGAAGACACGAAAGGCGTCGCGGCAGGCCGAGCGCAGGCGACGCGACCACGAGGCCACAGCGGCCACGGCGCGCTATCGAGAGCAGGATCCGCCCCCCGCGCTCGTCCCGCCGGTAGCCTCGACGGGCCCCCGGGACCAGGCCGGTTCCGCAGAGCCGGATCCGCCGGGTGACCGGTCCGCGCCGACCCGGCGCCTGTTGGTGGGCACGCGACGCTGTTACGTCTGCAAGTCCGCCTACCAGCAGGTGCATCCGGATTACCACCTGCTGTGTCCGGATTGCGCCGAGGAGAACCTGGCCCGTCGGCACGCCCGCTGCGACCTGAGTGGCCGCCGGGCGATCGTGACCGGTGGACGGGTGAAGATCGGTTTCCAACTGGCGCTGAAGCTGCTGCGCGACGGCGCGGACGTCCTGGTCACCACCCGCTTCCCGCGGGATGCCGCCCGTCGGTTCGCGGCCGTGCCCGACGCCGAAGCCTGGCTGGACCGGGTACACGTCCACGGTCTCGACCTGCTCGACCTGGCGGCCGTCGCGGGCCTGCTGGAGTTCGTTCAGCGGCGTTTCAGTTGTCTCGACATCCTCGTCAACAACGCGGCCCAGACGATCCGCCGGCCCGCCGCGTACCACCGCGAGGTGCGCGCGGCGGAGCGCACGCCGCTGAAAGGCCTGGCCGCGCAAATCGACGTGCCGGGGACGGTCGCGCCCGCCGTCGCCGCGCCGCTGGAACCCGCGCCGGCGGTCGTGGCTCCTTCGGGCTCCGGGCGGGCCGTCACGCAGCGGGACGCCCTGGAGGCGCTGTTCCCCGCCGGGCAGACGGACGAGACCGGTCAGCCGCTGGACCTGCGCGACCGCAACAGCTGGAGTCTCCGGCTGCACGAGGTGGACCCGGCCGAGTGGCTGGAGGTCCAATTGGTGAACTCCTTCGCGCCGTTCCTGCTGACGTCCCGGCTGCGCGGTCTGCTCGAGGCCTCGTCGTGGCCGGACCGGTACGTCGTACAGGTCTCGGCGATGGAGGGCAGCTTCTCGCGGGAGCAGAAGACCGTCCGCCATCCGCACACCAACATGGCCAAGGCCGCCCTGAACATGCTGACCCGCACCGCCGCCGCGGACTATGCGGCCTCGGGCATCTACATGAACAGCGTCGACACCGGCTGGGTCACCGACGAACGCCCCCATCCGGACAAGACCGCGCAGCGGGAGGCGGGGTTCCGCCCGCCGCTGGACGTCATCGACGGCGCCGCCCGGGTCTACGACCCGATCGTGCGCGGTGTGGGCGGGGAACGGATGTCCGGCCTGTTCCTGAAGGACTACCGACCGGTGGATTGGTGATGATGGAGCCGACGCCCGTACGCTGCCCCGCGATCGAGCACCTTGACGTGCCGCCGGCCGATCCGGCGGACCTGGGTCCGCTGGTCTCCCGGCTGGCCGCACCGGCCCCGGTGGCGGCCGACGAGACCTTCCCGCTCGGCACCGTACGGCCCGATGGCCGGGTCGACCTGTGCAAGCAGGGCCTCGGCACGGCCGGTGCGGCGCGGCTGCTCCCGGCCGCGGTGGCCTCGCCGCACGCCGTCCATCTGCTGCTGGGCACCAACGCCATCGGGAGCGACGGAGCCCGGACCATCGCCGACGCGCTCGTTCCCGGCCATGGCCTGGAGACTCTCTACCTCGGCTGCAACCGCATCGACGCGGCAGGCGCCGAGGCGCTCGCCGGTCGACTGGCCACGGACACCACCGTGCGCGCCTTGTGGCTCAAGCGGAACCCGGTGGGCGACGACGGAGTTCTCGCCCTGGCCGCGATGCTGCGCCAGAACACGACGATCCGCACGCTCGACCTGGTCAACACCGGGCTGACGCAGGAGGGACTGCGGGCGCTGCTGGTCGTGCTCACCGAGCGGCCGAACCCGGTCGAGCGGCTGTTTCTGGGCGGGAACGGGCTGGGCCCGGAGTCCGGCGACCTGCTGGCCGCGCTGATCCGGGACGCCGGGGTACGCGAGCTCTACCTCCCGGCGAACCATCTCGGCGACGCCGGTGCGGCCACGCTCGCCGCGGTGGCCGACCCCGCCCAGCCGGTACGCCTGGGCCTCGGCGGCAACGGCATCGGGCCGGACGGCGCACGCGCGCTGGCCGACGCACTCAGCGGTATCGAGGCACTCGACCTGGGACGTCCGCCGTCGGAGCGGAGCCTCGGCGCACCCGCGAACGTCACCGGAGACACGGGCGCGGCCGTGCTGGCCGCGGCTCTGCCCGGCAGCCCGCTGCGTCGGCTGGAGCTGCGCCAGACCGGGATCACCGGCCGTGGCGCCAAGGACCTGCTGGCCGCCGTTCCCGACGACACCCGTCTGGAATACGTCGGGTTCGGCCCCGGCGTGCCCCGCCGGGTGAAGCGTGCGCTGGCGCCACGCCTCCGTCCCGCCGCCCGGACCCATCCGGACCTGCACGCGATCGGGAGCCTCTACCGGTGAGCGCGGCGCCCCCACCGGCCGGTCTGCCACCTCGTACGCCGTCCCGTTCATATCCGCCGCACGAGGCGTCCCGGTTACGGCGGATCCGCCGGTACGCGGTGCCCCCGTGGATGGTCGAGCAGGCGACCGAACGACGGCTCGCCGGCGACTGGCGTGGCGCCTGCGCCGCCGCGAACGTCGATGTCACCTTCGACCTGGCCGACATCGCGAACGCGCACGGCGACGCCGTCGCCACGGCGCTCGAGGACGACCTGTGCAACTTCGCCCCGGACCTGCTGCGCTGGCACCTGCCCCGCCTGGACCGCGGGCGTACGACGATCGTGCCCGACCAGGTGATGGTCCTGGGGCGGCCGGGTGAGGCCTCAGACGCCCCGTACCTGTACCTCCGGACGCCCCGCTGGATGGTCCACGGCCCGCAGCGGCTGCGCCTGCACGTCGGGGCGGTTCACCAGCAGGACACCTATCTGGAGACCGACTGGGCCTACAGCGCGTTCTGGCGCAACGTCGTCCAGGACTGGAGCTCGTCGCGTCACCTGTGGGATGTGCGCCATGCCGACGACCTGCGTGAACGCTGCGGCGGTGACAAGGCTCGGGCTCCGTTCCTCCACGGCGACGGCACACCGCGCAGGGCGGACGAGCTTCCCACGGCCGATCCCGGCCGCGCCGACCCGGCGTCGCTCACCGAGTGGGTCACGCTGCTGCACGAACGCGGCGAGGTCGAAGCGGCGTTCGCAGCCGCCGGCATCGAGCTGGACGCCGCGCCGCTCGAGATCGAGCCCTATTACGAGGTGAATCGCGTTGATCCGCTCGACGTTCTCGCGCGGATGCCCCTTGCCCTGACCCGGGTGGAGGCGGAGGTCCGTCGCCTCGCGGCCTCAGTGGGAACCGACCGGTTCTGGCTTCCCTACCGGCAGTACGCGGCGGTCGTCTTCAAGACCGGCGGGTCGGATGTGGGGCTGCGCGTCCGAGTCGTCAATTTCGAGATGGGCACGGAGCCGGGGGACACGGTGCTCCCCGAAGCGTGCTGGCGCCGCCTGCCCGACCTTGACCTGCTGCGGGACGGCTATCCGCCGGAGCGGCTCCATCCGCTCGTACGCGAGGCCCTGTTTCCGAGCCGCGCAGCGCACGGCGCTCCATTGGGGCCGTCCGACCCGGAACTCCCGAAGCCGGCCCGCATCCGCTGCCGCGGCGAGTGGCACGAGGTCTCCTTCCGTGACGGCGTGCTGCACATCCCGCACAGCGCGGAGGAGCAGCGGCGGGAGGACGCCATGCGGGCGTTCGGGGGCGCGATCGCCGGCTGCTTCGCCGCACGGCAGGCGTGGACGTCCGGAACCGGGCGGCTGCCCAAGGCCCTGCGCGACCAGCGAGGGGAGCTTTTCTCGCGGGTCCAGCACGGCGACCTGCCAGGAGTTCTACGGCTGCTGGACGCCGGCGTGGATCCACGCGTCCGTGATGGCCGACGGCGCACCCTGCTCCACCTGCTGCACCTGCTCGATCCCGGCGTCGATCCGAGGGTGCCCGGCCGTCGGAGGCAAGAGGCGGCCCACCGGCTGCGGCACCTCGACCATGATGGTCTGCTCGGGCGGCTTCTGGCGGTGGGCCTGGACATCGACGCCAGGGATGAGGACCAGCGCACGCCGCTGTTCTCCGCGATCTGCGGGGACGGCTCGGTGGCGCTCGTCCATGCGCTGCTCACCGCAGGGGCGCGGATCGACCTGACCGGCGAGATCCACGGCCAGCCCGTCTCGCTCCACCGCCTGATCGACTGGCTCGAACGCGATGACCTGGACTTCATCACGGATCGGATCGAACGCGAGTACCCAGAACTCGCCGAGGAAGAGTGAACGCCGTCAACATGCCGGGTGCACCCGCGGCCGAGCCGACGCCGCGCCACACGCCGTCGTACCCACCGGACGAGGCGTCGAGCCGACGGCGGATCCTGCGGTACGCCGTTCCCCGGTGGATGATCGAGCGGGCCACCGAACGACGGCTCGACGGAGACTGGCGCGGCGCCTGCGCCGCCGCGAACGTCGACGTCGCGTTCGACCTGGCCGACATCGCCCGGGAGCATGGCGGCGCCGTCGCTGCCGCTGTCGAGGACGACCTCCGCCATTTCGCGCCGGACCTGCTGCGCTGGCATCTGCCGCGTGTCCTGGCGGGACGTACGACGATCCGAAACGGTCAGACGGTGACCTTGGGCCGTTACCCGGGTGCGGCCAATACCACGCAGTTCCTGCACGTCACCACGCCCTCCATGGTAGACGGGCCGCAGCGGCTGCTCCTGTGCTTCGGCCGGATCGACCATGACTTCGGCTCGGGCAATCATCGGCGCGTCCTCCACAACTGGACCATGCTGCGGCACCTGTGGGATGTACGGCACACCGGCGCGCTGCTGGAACGCCATGGTGGCGCAAACCGGCCGCCGTTCTTCAACGCGGACGGGACCCGCCGCGCCGCCGGGGAACTGCCCACGGCCGACCCCGGTCCCGCCGACCCGCCGGCCCACGCCGAATGGCTGACCCTGCTGCATGAGCGAGGGGAGGTCGAGGCGGCGTTCGCCGCGGCGGGGATCGCGCTGGATCCGTCGCCGCTCGAGCCTCGCTGGGGCAGGCCGATCGATCCGTTGCCGGTCCTGGAGAAACTCCCGCTGGCGCTGACCAGGCTCAAGCCGGAGATCCGGCTGCTCATCCGCGAGGGCTTCGGGCGTCGCTTCCAGATTCGGCTTTCCTACAGCAGCTCCCTGCTGCTCGAAGGCGGCAAGCAGGCCGACAAACTGCGGATCCGGATCATCGACCCCGAGGAGATCTCCGGCACCCCGGTGCTGCCCGAGGCGTGCTGGCGGCGGCTGCCGGACCTCGACGCGCTCCGGCATGGCGACGCGGATCCGGACCGGCTGCATCCGCTGGTCCGGGGCGCGCTCTTCCCGCTGCGTGCGGACCCCGCCGATCCGGTCGGACCGCCGGATCCGCAGCTCCCGTCCCCGGTTCGGGTGCGATGCCGCGGTGAGTGGCACGAGGTGCGCTTTCAGGACGGCACGTTGCGGGTGCCGCACAGCGCGGACGAGCAGCGGCGAGAGCAGGCGATGCGGGCGTTCGGCGGCGCGGTCGCCGGCTGCTTCGCCGCGGCGCAGGCGGTGTTCTCCGGCCAGGGCCGGCTGCCGAAGGACTTGCGGGAGCAGCGGCGGGAGCTGTACAGCCGCGCCCAGCACGGTGACACGCCGGGAGTGCTCAGGCTGCTCGACGCCGGGGTCGACCCGCGGTTCCGTGACGGCCGGCGCCGCACGCTCCTGCACGCGCTGATCCACCTGGACCACGAGGTCCTGCTGCCGCGCCTGCTGGCGGCCGGGGTCGACCTCGAGGCCGTGGACTGCAACCGGCGCACGGCGCTGCACGTGGCGGTCGGGGACAACGGGTCCGTCGCGCTGGTACGGGCGCTGCTGGCCGCCGGAGCGAACCCCGACGTCACCGACGACATGGGCTGGCCGCTCTCCCGGCTCATCCGCCTCTACAAGCGCACCGAGCTGGACTTCCTCCCGGCCCTGCTGGACCGGGACCGGCCCGCTGGATGACCTGGAAGGACGAGGAACAGTGAACGGCACCGATGAGGACTTCGCACCGGATCCGCTGGCCGCGGCCGACGAACTGGTCCGCCGGCTCGGCTCCCAGCGGACGGAGCCGGCCGCGAACCCGCAGCTGGAGGCGCTGTCGCTCGCGGTGTCGGCGAACCTCCCCGTGCTGTTGTGGGGCGAGCCGGGGATCGGCAAGTCCGCCGCCCTCCAGCAGCTGGCCGCCGGGCTCCGCGTCCCGCTGGAGACGGTGATCGCGAGCGTCCACGAGCCCTCCGACTTCGCCGGCCTTCCGATCATCGGTGATGATCCGGCCACCACGGGGGTGCCGATGGCCCCACCGGACTGGGCGGTGCGGCTGGCCACGGCCGGTCGCGGCGTCGTGTTCTTCGACGAGCTGTCCTCCGCGCCCCCTGCCGTCCAGGCGGCGCTGCTGCGGGTCGTCCTCGAACGCCGGGTCGGCAGCCTGCCGCTCCCGGAGCCGGTCCGGGTGGTCGCCGCCGCCAACCCGCCGTCCAGCGCCGCGGACGGCTGGCACCTCAGCCCGCCACTGGCGAACCGATTCGTTCACCTGCAGTGGACGCACGACCCGCGGACGGTCGCACGAGGCATGGCCGGAACCTGGCCGGCCATGCCCCTGCCGCTCATCGACCCGGCCCGGGTGCCCAGCGCGGTCGCCCGCGCCCGCGGGGTGGTCTCCGGGTTCCTCACCGCACGGCCCGGCCTGGCCCACCACCTGCCCGGCGACGCGGAGAGCCGGGGCCATGCCTGGCCGTCGCCGCGTACCTGGGAGATGGCGCTGCGCCTGCTGGCGGTCGGGTACGCCGCCGGCTCCGACCAGAAGGCGGTCGCGGCCGCGGTGATCGGCGCGGTGGGCGACGGCGCCGGTCTGGAGCTGCTGGCCTACCTCGAACAGCTCGACCTGCCCGACCCGGACCACGTTCTGGCCAATCCGGACGCCTTCGCCCTACCGGACAGGGGCGACCGGCAGCTCGCCTTCCTCACGGCCGTCGTCTCAGCGGTGCAGAGCGACCTCACGCGGCGGCGCTGGGAGGCCGGCTGGGCGGTGCTGGCCAAGGCCGTCGACGCCGGCGTACCCGACGTCGCGGCCCGGGCCGCCGCGGACCTCGCGGCGCTGCGCGACACCGACTGGCCGGTGCCGAGCGGCATCGACGCGTTCCTCGATCTGCTCCAGCTGTCCGGCGCGCTGCCGAGCGCCTTCTGACCCATGGCCGAATTCGACCAGGTCAAGTTGCTCGCCGCTCGGTACCGTGCCGCGAGCGACCGGCCGTACCTCGCCTCCGCGCTCTACTCGCTGACGGTCGTGCCGACCAGCCGCGTGCCGACGATGGCCGTCGACCGGCACTGGCGGTGCTACGTGTCACCGGCGTTCGTCGCGGCGACGTCCGTTCCCGAACTCGCCGGCGTATGGATCCATGAGCTGGCTCACGTGCTGCGCGACCACCACGGCCGTGCGGACCGGCTACCGGCCACCGACCAGCGCGACCGGTTGCGCGTGAACGTCGCCCAGGACTGCGAGATCAACGATGACCTGCTCGCCGACGGGCTGGCACTGCCGGAAGGCCGGATGGAACCTGCCGCCTTCGGGCTGGCGACCGGACGGCTGTTCGAAGAGTATCTCCCGCAGCTGCCGCCGTCCGTCGGCTGCTCCGACTGCGGCTCCGGCGCCCACGGCTCACCGGGCGATTGGGAGATCACCGGTGACGGCGGGCCGGGCGGCGTCAGCACCGTCGAGGCCGAGGCTCTGCGCCGGCATACCGCCGAGGCGATGCGCGCCCACCGGCGCAACCGCGGCAGCCTCCCGGCCGGCTGGCAACGCTGGGCGGACCAGATCCTGGAACCGACGGTCGACTGGCGCCGCGTGCTCGCGGGCGCCGTACGGGAAGCGGTCGCCTGGGCCACCGGGGCGGTCGACTACACCTACCATCGCCCGTCCCGCCGCACCGCCGCACTGCGCGGCGTCGTGCTGCCGAGCCTGCGCCGCCCACTGCCGGTCGTCGCGATCGTCATCGACACCTCGGGGTCCATGGGCGAGGACGACCTCGCGGCGGCCCTCGCCGAGGTCACCGGCGTACTGCGGGAGGTCGGCGTCGGCGGCAACCGGGTCACGGTGCTCGCCTGCGATGCCGACGTGCAGACCGCTGCCCGAGTGACGTCCGCGCAGCAGGTGAATCTCGCCGGTGGGGGCGGTACGGACATGCGGGTCGGCATCACGGCAGCCCTCGCCCTGCCCGAACGGCCCGGCGTCGTGATCGTGCTGACCGATGGCTTCACTCCGTGGCCCGAGGCGCCGTCGTCGTCCCGCCTCATCGCCGCGCTCATCGGTGCGGATCCGCCGCCTCCGCCCGCGTGGGTCGAGGCCATCCGCATTCCTCGAACCGCTGACGCGTGATCGGACCACGGCACTTGAACCCGGGGCACAATCCCCGCGGTCTGGTCACGGTGGGAGGTCGCGCCAGCGTTCGGCCGACGCCAGAGCGTCCAGGCTGATCCGCTCCAGGAACGCACCGCCCCTGGCCAGGCGGCGTCCCACGGGCGTGTCGAGCCCGAGCGTCTGCCCCGCCGCCTTCGCGATCTCCGCCGCCTCGAGCGTCTGCCGCGAGCTGATCACCGTCGAGTGGTACCAGGCGTCGTCGTCGACCACGTAGATGTCGCGACGCCGTTGCGGATCACGTTCGCGCCTGATCAGCCCCTGCTGGGTCAGGTAGCCCACTGCCGTGGAGATCGAGGCGGGACTGACTTTCAGCCCGCGCGACAGCTCGGCCGCGGTGAGCCTGCCGTCCTCGCTCAGCCACAGGCCGATGAGCACGCGCGCCATCATCTTCGGCAGGCCCATCCCGACCGCCATCTCGACGGCGCCCTCTTCCACCTCGAAGACCTTGCGGTCCTGGCGTTCGGCCTCGGGCGAACGCGCCGGGGTGCCGCGCCGCGCCCGCCGCGCCGCCGCCTGGTGCGCCCGCTCGGGGCGGTAGTCGCCGGGGCCGCCGTTGCGGCCGACCTCCCGGCTGATCGTCGAGGTCGGCCGGTCGAGCCGCCTGGCGATCTCGGCGTAGGAGCGGCCTTCGGCGAGGCCGGTCGCGATGCGCTGGCGGTCCTGCCGGGTCAACCTTCCATCTGGCATCACGTCATTATTGCGTTCGGCGCCATTCAATGCAATGTTTCATTGCATTCAGCTTCACCGTCAACGCATCAGTTTATCCACTCTGACCTTGGGTTATTGGCATTGGTCGATTGACATAATTTCTGAAAGCAACGTAGCTTTCAATTGTGATGAACACGTACTATCGCGATGAGCCGGTCACTCCGTCCCTCGACCGCTCACCCGCCTGTCCCTTCGATCCCGCCCCTTCGCTCACCGCCCTGCGCGCAGAGCAGCCGATCGCCCGCGTGGCCGTGCCCGAAGGCGCCCCCGGCGTCTGGATGATCACCGGATACGACCTGGTCCGCCAGATCCTCGCCGACCCGCGGTTCAGCTCCCGCTACGAAACCCACTACCACCCCCTGGCGGGCGGGCACCTGCCGCCCGCCCCCGTCGGCGACCTGACCGGCATGGACGCACCCCAGCACACCCGCTTCCGCAAGCTGCTGGCGGGCAAGTTCACCGTCCGCAGGATGAACCTGCTCACCGAGCGGGTCACCGAGATCACCCGCGAACGGCTCGACGCGATGGAGCGGCAGGGGCCGCCCGCCGACCTCGTCGAGGTGTTCACGCAGCCGGTTCCAGCGCTGATGATCTGCGAACTGCTCGGCGTGCCCTACGAGGACCGCGACCGGTTCCAGAGCTCCACCCGGATCCTGTCGGACGGCGGGACCGCCGAGGCGCAGTACGCCGCCTTCGACGAGCTCGGCACGTACCTGCGGGAGCTCGCGCTCGTCAAGCGGGCCAAGCCGGCCGACGACCTGCTCAGCGACCTGGCCACCGGCGGCGACCTGACCGACGAGGAGCTCGGCGGCGTGGCCGCGTTCCTGCTCGGCGCCGGGCTCGACACCACCGCCAACATGCTCGCGCTCGGCACGTTCGCCCTGCTGCGCAACCCGGCCCAGCTCGCCGCCCTGCGCGGCGACCCCGGCCTGGCCGTCGGCGCCGTGGAGGAGCTGCTGCGTTACCTGTCCGTCGCCGCCATCGGCATGCGCGGCGTGCTGGAGGACGTGGAGCTCGGCGGCAGGCAGCTCAAGGCGGGCGACACGGTCGTCATCGCGATCAACGCCGCCAACAGGGACCCGGCCAGGTTCTCCGACCCCGACGTGCTCGATCTGCGCCGCTCGGCCGCCGGGCAGCTGGCCTTCGGCCACGGCGTCCATCAGTGCCTCGGCCAGCAGCTTGCCCGCATCGAGATGCGGGTCGCGTTTCCCGCGCTGCTCATCCGCTTCCCGACGCTGCGGCTCGCCGTACCGGCTGAAGACGTGTCGCTGCGCACCGACCCCTCGCAGGTGTACGGCGTGCACAGCCTGCCCGTCACCTGGGATCGGGGGTGAACGCGATGCGAACCTTCGTCTCGGTGACGGGGCTGCGCAAGTCCTACGGCGCCCACCGCGTCCTGGACGGCATCGACCTCACCATCCCGCAGGGCACCGTGTTCTCGCTGCTCGGCCCGAACGGCGCGGGCAAGACCACCACGGTGCAGATCCTGTCCACCCTGATCAAGGCCGACGCGGGCGAGATCTGGGTGGCCGGGCACGACCTGGCCAAGGAACCCGACGAGGTGCGTGCCGCGATCGGCGTCACCGGCCAGTTCTCCGCGGTCGACAGCTTCCTCACCGGCGAGGAGAACCTGCGGCTCATGGCCGACCTGCTCCACCTCGGACGTGCCAAGGGCCGCGGGCGCGTCGGCGAGCTGCTGGAGCGCTTCGACCTCACCGACGCCGCGCGCAAGCCCGCGGTCACCTACTCGGGCGGCATGCGCCGCCGGCTCGACCTCGCCATGACCATGGTCGGCACGCCCAGGCTCATCTTCCTCGACGAACCGACCACGGGCCTGGACCCGCGCAGCCGCCGCACCATGTGGCAGATCGTCAGGGACCTCGTCCAGCAGGACGGCGTGACCATCTTCCTGACCACCCAATACCTGGAGGAGGCCGACGAACTCGCCGACCGCATCGCGCTGCTCAGCCAGGGCCGGCTGGTGGCCGAGGGCACCCCTGAGGAGCTCAAGCGAATGATCCCCGGCGGCCACCTCGTCGTGCGCTTCGCCGACCCCGACGGGTACCGCAGGGCGGCCGGCCACGTCGGCGCCACCTCCCGCAACGACGCGGCGCTCACCGTCCAGATCCCCGACTCCGGCGGAGTCAGGACGCTGAGGAAGCTCCTGGAGTGGCTGGACACGCATGCCATCGACGTCGCCGAGCTGTCGGTGCACACCCCCGACCTGGACGACGTCTTCCTCACCCTGACCCAGGAGCCCTCGACCCAGGAGCCCTCGACCCAGGAGCCCTCCCGATGAGAGCGATCACCGACTCGGCGACGATGCTGCGGCGCCAGGTCAGACACATCTGGCGCTACCCCACGCTGATCCTCACGTTCGCGGCCGTGCCCGTGGTGTTCCTGCTGCTGTTCGTCTACGTCTTCGGCGGCACCATGGGCGCGGGCATCGGCGCCGACCGCGCCGCCTACGTCGGTTACCTCACCCCCGGCATCATGATCACGACGATCGTCGGGGCCGCGCAGGGGACCGCGATCTCGGTGGCGACCGACATGACCGAGGGCATCATCGCCAGGTTCAAGACCATGGCCATCGCCCGTGTCTCGGTGCTCACCGGGCACGTACTCGGGGCGATGGTGCAGACGTTCCTCGCGATTGCCATGGTGACGGTGGTGGCGCTGCTGATCGGGTTCCGCCCGTCCGCCTCGGTGCTGGACTGGCTCGGCGTGGTCGGTGTGCTGGCCATGTTCACCTTCGCGATCACCTGGCTGTCGGTCGCGCTCGCCATGGTCACCAAGAACGTGGCCACGGCCAGCAACCTGCCGATGCCGCTGATGCTGCTGCCGTTCCTCGGCAGCGGCTTCGTCCCGACCGAGTCGATGCCGGCCGGTTTGCGATGGTTCGCCGAGCACCAGCCGGTCACCCCTGTCATCGACACGCTGCGCGCGCTGCTGGCCGGACATCCGGCCGGGTCCAGCTTCCTGGAGGCGGCTGCGTGGAGCGCGGGCATCTCCCTGGTCAGCTTTCTGTGGGCACGCAGGCTCTACAACCGGTGATTCGGTCCAGGATCGGGCAGGTCATCGTAGAACGCCGGCCGCTTCGACGGCTCGGCGTTCGATGAGGCGGCTCATCGACGGGCTTCGCCGGCGGGGTCGTGGCGGGGTGCCATGATCGGCCGGCCCGCCGCTGGCTATCCTGTGGCACATCGGGCCAGGTACGGCTCCCCACCACGAGCCCACCAGGAGGCGACGACCGTGACAGCCTCCCAGCGCCGGAGCACCTGGCCGGCGACGACGGTGGCGGCGCACGCGGTCCTGGCTCTCCTGACGCTGATCATCCTGGCGGGCGCCCGGTATCTGGGCGCGGACCTGTGGCAGATCCTCGCCGCGGCGGGTGCTGCCGCCCTGCTCCATGCGGGAGCGGTGGTGGCCCATCGACGGCCGTGGGTGGGGTACGCGATCGGCGCGCTGGCAATGCTCGTCCTGGTGACGATGCCCTTCCCGAGCTGGTCACCGAACATGCTGCCCTCGGCTGTCTACTTTCCGCTGACGTTGTGGCGGCTGACCAGCCTGGTCTCGGTCAGGTCCTCGGTGGCTGCGCTGGCCGTCGCCGCACTCGGGATCGTCCTCACCGAGGTGGTGGCATGGGCCCGGCAGCCCCCTGACACCCCCGGGTGGACCCGCCTGGTCGAGGGCGGGCTGCTGATGCTCGTGGTCGGCGGTGTGTGGCTTGCGGCCCTGCTGGTACGCCGCAGGCACGAGGGCGGCCGACGAGCCGAGAGCGAACGGCTGGCCGCGGCGGTCGCGGACGAACGGGCCGGCATCCGCCGCGACCTGCACGACGTGATCGCCCACACGGTCACCGTCATGGTCGCGCGGATCGAGGCCGCGGCGGTGACGACGGCGGATCCGGCGACCCGCCGCGAGCTCGGCGACATCGCCGAGGCCGGCCGGGACGCCCACCAGGGGCTGCGAGCGATGCTGGCCACCTTGGGCCCGGCCACCGTGGCGCCGCGCGCCGATTCCCGGCCCGGAGAGGTCCCGATCTCGCTCGATGCCCTCCCCGACCTCGTGGCCTCGGCGGCGAGCCCGCTCCATGCGGTGACGTTCGCCGAGGTGGGGGAGCGCCGGCCACTGAGCCTGAGTTCGGAGGTCGCGGCGGTCCGTACCGTGCAGGAGGGCATCACCAACGCGTTGCGCCACCTCGAACCACCGGTCGAGGTGACCGTTCGCCTGCGCTGGACCCCGGCCGAGGTGGTGGTGGAGGTGCGCGACGACGGCGGCAAGGCGCTTCGCGACGTCGGCGGCCAGGGGACCGGCTTGATGGGGATCGAGGAACGTGTGCGTACCGCAGGCGGCACCCTGTCGATCGACGACGGGGACGACGGGTGGGCGCTGCGGGCGCGGCTCCCCACGAAGGAGGGGGCATGACCGGGATCCGTGTCATGCTCGTCGACGATCAGGAGCTGTTGCGGGTCTCGCTCCGTACGATCCTGTCGGCCGATGAACGCATCGAGGTCACCCACGACGTCGCGAACGGCGGCGACGCGATCGAGGTCGTCCGGCGGCACCGCCTCGACGTGGTGCTGATGGACATCCGCATGCCGCGCGTGGACGGGGTCGCCGCGACGGCGGAGATCGTCAGGATCGCACCGGCGACCCGGGTGCTCATGCTGACGACGTTCGACGATGACGAACTGGTCGTGGCCGCCATCCGGGCCGGCGCGAGCGGTTATCTGACCAAGGACGTCCGGCCCGCCGCCCTGGCCCAGGCCGTGTGCGACGTCGCCTCCGGGACGTCGGCGCTCGCGCCGGGGGTGGCCGCGACGATCCTCGATCTCGTACGGCAGGTGCCGATGCGGCGGACGGCGGCCCTGGACGGCCTCACCCCGCGCGAGGTCGAGATCTTCGGCCTGCTCGCCCGCGGCCGGTCCAACAGCGAGATCTGCGCGGAGCTGGTGCTGAGCGAGAACACGGTGAAGTCACACGTTCGGGCCGTCCTGCAGAAACTGAACCTGCGTGACCGCGTGCACGCGGTGATCCATGCGTACGAGAACGGGCTGGTGGGCCGTAACGATCTGCCTAGCTGAGATTCCATCCTGCCGGAGGGTGCCGTCTCACCCCTTGGGGTGATGTCGGCCGGTGACGCCCCGCCTAGGTTCGACGTCGTGCAATTCCTACGCCTGCGTTTTCCTCGTGTGACCTCCCTTCTCGTCCTCGGCGGCGTGCTCGTCGCCGTGCTGCTCGGCCGGACGGCACCGGCCCATGCCACCGGCGACCGGCTGGTCGACGACTACCGCTCCGTCTTCGGCACGCCGGGTGTCGCGGCGGCCGTGATCGACGGGTCGTCGGTCGAGACGATCGTCCGCGGCCGCGACGGGGACGGCGACGCGGTGACGGCGCGGACTCGGTTCCGGATCGCGTCGATGAGCAAGTCGATGACGGCTGCGGCGATCATGCTGCTGGCCGACCGTGACCGCGTCTCCCTGGACGACCCGGTCGTCAAGGTCCTGCCCGACTTCAGGATGGCCGATCCGCGCTTCACCGGGATCACCGTGCGCCAGGTCCTCAGCCACACCTCGGGACTGTCGAACAGCACGAACAACGAGTACGTGTTCCCGCCTCCGCGCAGCGCGCGGGAAATCGTGGCCGGGCTGGCCGACAAGACCCTGGCCGCCGATCCGGGCTCCCGCCCGGAGTACCACAACACCAACTACTCGATCGCGGCGAGGATCGTCGAAGTGGTGTCGGGGAAGTCCTTCGACGCCTTCCTCCGCACCGAGCTGTTCACGCCGCTGGGTATGACCGGCACCAGTTCGACGCTGGGGTGTTCGGATCGTGCCGAGGGCCTGCCGTCCGGGTACGAGGTCGTTCTCGGGGTGGCCGTCGCGGCACCGGAGATGCCGGGGATGTGCGTCGGCAACGGCGGGGTGATCTCGACCCTGGACGACATGGTGCGCTGGCTGCGGTTCAACCAGGGAACCTCCGGGGCGGGCCTGCTGAGTGCCGGCTCCCTGGCCGAGTTGCACACCGTCCAGCCGAAGGCCGGCGACTACGCCCTGGGCTGGCAGTCCCGCCCCGTCGCGGCGGGCGCCCCGCCGTCGGTGATCGGCCACGGCGGAACACTGGCGACGTGGACCGGGGACATGGTCTTCTCGCCCAGGACCGGTGTGGCCGCCCTCGTCCTCACCAACAGCGGCGGCGATCCCAGCCTGCTCTCGGCCAACCTTCTCGCCGAACGGATCGGGGCCCCGGCGACGCCGATGAGCAACCCGCTCACCGTCGTGAACGCGGTCCTGCTCGGGCTCACGGTGGGGATGGCCGTACCGCTGGTCACCGCGGCCGTCCGAGCGCGCCGCTGGGCCTCGCGACGCCGCGCGGCGCGCCGGCCGAGGCTGGTTCTGCGGCTCGTGCCCCTTGCCCTGGTGACGGTGCTGGGCGTGGTGCTGCCGGCGGTGATCTGGGGGGCGTTCAACTTCCAGTACTGGATCGTCACCGCCTGGCTGCTGCCGCTGCTGGTGCTCTTCTGCCTCACCTGCTGCGTGCTCGGGGCGGTCGCGCTCGGCCGTCGCCTCTGGTGCTTCCGCCGCGCCGGCCAGGCGACCTTCGCAGGCGGCGGGGTAGGTTGCGCGGACGTATCAGCGAGCCGGTTGACCAACGGAGTGCAGCCATGAAATACGCAGCTCAGGGCTTTGGGCTGATGGGGCCGAGCCGGTCGCAGTGCTGACGTCGGCGCGTCAGAACCGGAACCGCACGATGCGGGTGGACCGTTTCATGCCCGGCAGCAGGTTCAGGAGGCGATACATGCGGCGTACGTTCGCGGGCGCCTTGGCCATCAGCACCGGTGAGTCGTACATCGGCGCTTCGCCGACGTATTCGAGCCGCGGGTGCCAATCGGCCAGCGCGGCCGGGTCGTTGAAGCCGCAGTGGAACTGGGCGTCGTATCTGCGCAGCGTGGGGTCCCATTTCGAGGTTCGCCACGCCCAGACCGGCACCGTGTCGAACTGTGTCTGGCCGGTGGGGAAGGCGTCGACGACGCTGGTCAGCAGCCGCCGGACGTCGGTCTCGGTCAGGTAGGGCACCAGTCCCTCGGCGATCATCAGCACCGGTCGGCCGCGGGGGATGCGTTCCAGCCAGGTCAGGTCGGTAACGCTGGAGTCGATCAGGGTGTAGTGCTCGCGCGGCGGCAGGAATCGTTGCCGCAGTTCGATGACGGACGGGTAGTCCAGGTCGTACCAGTCGACGGTGGCGGGCGGGTCGATCCGGTACACGCGGGCGTCGAGGCCGCAGCCCAGGTGCAGCACCACCGCGTCGGGGTGGTCGGCGAGGAAGTCTCGGGCCCAGCCGTCGTGGGTCTTGGTGCGCACCACGGCGGCGAGGCCCAGCTGGCTGGTGCCGAATCTGCGCTTGTCGTAGTCGGCGTCGAGGCGGCGCATCGCCTGCTCAGCGTATTCGTCGCCGAGGATCGGGTCCGGCAGTCGGTTGTCCAGTGCTTTGGCCCTGAGGACGGGGCTGAGGGTCTTCTGCACTCCGACGAGTTCAGTGTCCTTCACGACAGCGACATTACTCGCATTTCACGAATTTTGTGAAGTTCGTGAATGGCTTTAAGCTGTTGAGGCCGCGACGAGGAAGGGAGCTTCGGTGACGCGAGCGGACGAGGGCGCCATCGCCGTCTTCCAGGAACGATTCGCGCAGATCATGGTCGAATACGGCATGCCCCGGATGGCCGCACGCGTGTACGCCGCGCTGCTGGTCACCGACTCCGGCAAGCTGTCGGCCGCCGAGCTCGCCGAGCGGCTGGGGGTCGGCGCGTCGGCGATCTCGGGGGCGGTCAAATACCTGGTACAGGTACGGCTGGTCGAACGCGGCCGCGAACCCGGTACCCGGCACGACTTCTGCCGGATCCACGAGCACACCTGGAGCCACTTCGTCAGCCAGTCCGACCCGATGCTGGCCCGGGTGCAGGTCGGTGCCGACGAGGGCGTCGCGCTGCTGGGTCTCGACTCCCCTGCCGGGCGGCGGCTGGACGAGACCCGCCGGTTCTTCGCGTTCATCCGCGAGGAGATCAACCAGTCGATGGCGAAGTGGCGGCGGCTCCAGGAGGCCGAACGCGAGGCCGGCTAGACGGCCGAGAGGATCTCGCCGGTTGGCCTTCAGCAGCCGGTGGGCCTCGGCGGCCTGGTCGAGCGGCGGCCGGTGCGCGATGCCTGCGGCGGTCATGCCGAGGTCAGCGGGCCCAGTTCGTGCGCTGCCTGGTCCTCGGTGCCCGGCCCGTCGGCCTCGTCAGTTCGCGGTCTTCCCGTCGCAGAACACCCGCTTGAGAAGGTTGTTCAGCGCCTTCGGGAACTCCTTTGCCGCGTCGACCGCGGCGTCTCCGCTGGTGAGCGAGGCGGTCATGGTCGTCTTGCCGTCGGGCGTGCTGTACATCAGCGACCCGTAGCCATTGACGCTGCCGTTGTGGTTGAGGACGGTGCCGACGCAGCCCTTGCCCAGGTCCTGTGCCCACCCCCCGAGGCCGTAGCGGCCGTAGAGGGCGGCGCTTTTGGGGTGCCTGAGGGCATCGCTGCACACCAAGACTCCGGCAGGGCGTTCATGCGGCTGATGGACCTCTCGACGGCCCACTGGCGTGGCGGTGGTGAGCGACGTGACTTACGGCCTTCAGGCCGCTGGTTCGCTTGACAACCCCAGATGAGCCAGGTGGGGTCACCCCCGCGAGTCGAGCCTGTGGACCGGCAAGGAGTACGAAGGAAGTGGGGCTTAAGAAAATTAAGATCGACATCTTGAAAGTTGAAGATGAGTCCAGGTATAACTTTAGATATGACCGAACAGGCGATGGACTGGCAGGAGCTCACGAACCTGACCCGGGGTCAGCCGTTCGTCGTCGAGCGGGTGCGCCTGGCGGGTAACGGTGTGGCGATCGA
>NZ_JBEXCR010000030.1:0-167423 GCF_040605375.1 Nonomuraea sp. NPDC005650 | reverse complement strand
TGGAAGGTGCTGATCCCGCTCAACCTGGCGTGGATCCTGCTCGTGGCCGGCGTGCGCACGGTGGTGCTCTACGAGGAGACCCGGATGATCGCTCTTGGGATCACCGGGTTCGTCGTGGTCGCGGGGCTGGCCATCTGGATGCGGTTCGACACCGTCAACCAGCGGCGCAAGGAGGCCCGGAAGGCTCAGGTCGAGGCCGAGTTCGAGGAGCTGACCGAAGAGCCGACGGAAGGTGGCTTCCCGGTGCCACCGCTCGATCTGCCGCACTACCACGGGGTGCAGCGCAAGGAGATTCCCAGTGGGACTAACTGATTGGCTGAACCCCGTCAAGGGCTTCGGGGTCACCTTCCACACGATGTTCAAGAAGCCCGTCACGACGAACTACCCGGAGGAGAAGAAGCCGACGGCTCCTCGCTTCCACGGGCGTCACCAGCTCAACCGCTGGCCTGACGGGCTGGAGAAGTGCGTGGGCTGCGAGCTGTGCGCCTGGGCGTGTCCGGCCGACGCGATCTACGTCGAGGGCGCGGACAACACCGACGAGGAGCGGTTCTCGCCGGGTGAGCGTTACGGGCGCACGTACCAGATCAACTATCTGCGGTGCATCCTCTGTGGTCTCTGCATCGAGGCCTGCCCGACCCGGGCCCTCACCATGACCAACGAGTACGAGCTCGCCGACACCTCCCGCGAGAGCCTCATCTACACCAAGGAGATGCTCCTCGCCCCGCTGACGCAGGGCATGGAGCAGCCGCCGCACCCCATGCGGCTCGGTGAGACCGAAGAGGACTACTACCGGCTGGGGCGGACCAATGGGTGAGACCGTCACGTTCTGGGTGCTCGCCGTCGTGTCCGTCGGCGCCGCGCTCGGCATGGTCTTCAACCGGAAGGCCGTCTACTCCGCGCTGATGCTCGGCACGGTGATGCTCAGCCTCGCGGTCCTGTACGCCGTGCAGGACGCGCCCTTCCTGGCCGCGGTGCAGATCATCGTCTACACCGGCGCGATCATGATGCTGTTCCTGTTCGTGCTCATGCTGGTGGGCGTCGACTCCTCCGACTCCTTCGTGGAGACGCTGAAGGGCCAGCGCGTCTGGGCCACCCTCGCGGCCCTCGGCTTCCTGGTGCTGATCGTCCTGGCCTTCGGCAACGCGATCTTCGCCGACCAGGCGGGGCTGGCGCAGGCCACCGCGCAGGGCGGCTACATCCGCTCGATCGCGCTGCTGCTGTTCACCAAGTACGTGTTCGCGTTCGAGATCACCTCGGCGCTGCTGATCACGGCGGCGCTGGGCGCGATGGTGCTGGCGCACCGCGAGCGGCTCGCCGACAAGCCGACGCAGAAGGACCTGGCCCGCGCCCGGTTCCTCGGCGACCGGCCGTCGCCACTGCCGGGCCCCGGCACGTACGCCAGGAACAACGCCATCGACATGCCGGCGCTGCTGCCGGACGGTTCGGTCGCCGAGTCCTCGGTCAACCGCTACATCGCCCGCTACGACGTCGAGCACGACCACCTGCCGGCCGACCCGAAGCTCGCCGAGGCCATCAAGCACACGGCCGAGGAGGACGCTGAGGAGCGCGCCATCGAGCGGGACGACAGCGAGCAGAACAATGAGGTGACCAAGTGACGACGCACTACCTCGTCCTGTCCGGCCTGTTGTTCGCCATCGGCGCCCTGGGCGTGCTGATCCGGCGCAACGCGATCGTGGTGTTCATGTGCGTGGAGCTCATGCTCAACGCCTGCAACCTCGCCTTCGTCACCTTCTCCAGGCAGGTCGGCAACCTGGAGGGCCAGATCATCGCGTTCTTCGTGATGGTGGTGGCCGCGGCCGAGGTCGTGGTCGGCCTGGCCATCATCGTGACGATCTTCCGAACCCGCAGGTCCGCGTCGGTCGACGACGCGAACCTGCTGAAGTACTAAGAGGTGACTGGTGGAATCTCCTGTTGAGATCATCCAGCACGCCGGCGGTGTGATCGGGGTCTCCTGGCTGATGATCGCTCTCCCTCTGGTGGGGGCGCTCATCCTGCTGGTGTTCGGCCGGTTCACCAACCGCTGGGGCCATCTGCTGGGCGTGGCCATGTCCCTCGCCTCGTTCGTCGTGGCGGTGCTGGCGTTCTTCGAGCTCCTCGGGTTCGGGGAAGAGCAGCGCCGGCGGGCGGTCGAGCTCTACGACTTCATCCCCGGCCTGGTGAAGATGGGCCTGCTGATCGACCCGCTGTCGATCAGCTTCGCGCTGTTGATCACGGGTGTCGGGTCGCTGATCCACATCTACTCGATCGGCTACATGTCGCACGACGAGCACCGGCGCCGGTTCTTCGGCTACCTGAACCTGTTCGTCTCCGCGATGCTCCTGCTGGTGCTGTCCGACAACTACGTGGGCCTGTTCATCGGCTGGGAGGGCGTCGGTCTGGCGTCGTACCTGCTGATCGGGTTCTGGCAGTTCAAGCCGTCGGCGGCGGTTGCGGCGAAGAAGGCGTTCGTCGTCAACCGCGTCGGTGACTTCGGCCTGCTGGTCGGCATGTTCGTCATCTGGACCACGTTCGGCACGCTGACGTTCAAGAACCTCGGCGAGCAGATCACGCCGGGCCAGGAGAGCGGCACCATGCTGGCCATCGGCCTGCTGCTGCTCCTCGGCGCGTGCGGCAAGTCCGCGCAGCTCCCGCTGCAGTCCTGGCTCCTGGACGCCATGGAGGGCCCGACCCCCGTGTCGGCCCTGATCCACGCGGCGACCATGGTCACCGCCGGCGTCTACCTGGTGGTCCGCTCGGGGGCGTTCTTCTTCCCCGAGGGCTCGGGCGCGGCGCTCGCCGTCTCCATCGTCGGCGCGGCCACGCTGCTCGCCGGTGCGATCATCGGTTGCGCGAAGGACGACATCAAGAAGGGCCTGGCCGGTTCGACGATGTCGCAGATCGGCTACATGATGCTCGGCGCGGGCCTCGGCCCCGCGGGGTACGCGTTCGCGATCGGCCACCTGATCACGCACGGCTTCTTCAAGGCCAACATGTTCCTCGGCGCCGGTTCGGTCATGCACGGCATGAACGACGAAGTGAACATGCGGAAGTTCGGTGGGCTGCGCAAGTACATGCCGGTCACCTTCTACACGTTCTTCATCGGCTACCTGGCGATCATCGGGTTCCCGCTGCTGTCCGGCTACTTCACCAAGGACGGCATCATCGAGACCGCGGTGCACCACCAGCCGGTGCTGGGCTGGCTGGCTGTGCTCGGCGCGGGCATCACGGGCTTCTACATGTCGCGGATGGTCTTCATGACCTTCTTCGGTGAGAAGCGCTGGGCGGAGGACGCCCACCCGCACGAGTCGCCGGCCGTCATGACCTGGCCGCTGATCATCCTGTCGATCGGCTCGATCGGGCTGGGCGGCTACCTGGTGTTGAACGGGACTCTGTACAACTTCCTGCAGCCCGCTGTCGGTGGCGACGGACCCGCGCCGCACTTCGACTTCGCCAGCACGCCCGGTCTCGCCACGCTCGCGCTCGTCGCGGTCGGCGCGGCCTTCGCCTGGATGAAGTACGGCCGGGCCGAGGTGCCGGCCGTGCAGCCGCGCGGGTCGTTCCTCACCACGTTCGCCCGCCGTGACCTCTACGGCGACGCGCTCAACGAGTCGCTCTTCATGCGCCCCGGCCAGTGGCTGACCCGCATCGCGGTGTTCTTCGACAACCGCGGCATCGACGGGCTGGTCAACGGCCTGGCCGCGGGCATCGGGGGCACCTCGGGGCGCCTGCGGAGGCTCCAGACGGGCTTCGCCAGAACGTACGCGCTGTCCATCTTCATCGGTGCCGCCCTGCTGACCGGCGCCCTGCTCCTCGTTGGGAACCTCTGATGTCACCCTGGCTTCCGATACTCATGGCGGTGCCCGTGGTGGGCGCCATCGTGGTGGCCCTGCTTCCCAAGGGCAGTGACAAGCTGGCCAAGCAGGTCACCCTGCTGGTCTCGCTGCTGACGCTGGTCCTCACGGGTGTCATGGCCGCCGGGTTCAAGCCGGCCGGTCCGCGCTTCCAGTTCAACGCCGAGTACAACTGGATCCCGAGCTTCGGCGTGAAGTTCGGGGTCGGCGTGGACGGGGTCGCGCTCGTGCTGATCGCGCTCTCGGTGGTGCTGGTGCCGATCGTGGTGCTGGCCTCCTGGCACGACGCCGACGGCGTCAAGACCGCAGACGGCACGCTCATCACGCCCAAGCGGTCGGTGAAGACGTACTTCTCGCTGCTGCTGGTGCTCGAGACGATGATGATCGGCGTCTTCGCGGCGACCGACATCTTCCTCTTCTACGTGTTCTTCGAAGCCATGCTGATCCCGATGTACTTCATGATCGGGTCGTACGGCGGCGCCCAGCGGTCCTACGCGGCCGTCAAGTTCCTGCTGTACTCGCTCTTCGGCGGCCTGCTCATGCTGGTCGCGGTCATCGGGCTCTACGTGGTCGGCGGCAGCAAGACCTTCATGTTCCCCGAGCTGATCGGGGTCGTGCAGGACCCGGCCATGCAGAAGTGGCTGTTCGCGGGCTTCTTCATCGCCTTCGCGATCAAGGCGCCGCTCTGGCCGGTGCACACCTGGCTGCCCGACGCGGCCGCGCAGGCTCCGGCCGGTGCCGCCGTGCTGCTGGTGGGCGTGCTGGACAAGGTCGGCACGTTCGGGATGCTCCGCTTCTGCCTGGAGCTGTTCCCCGACGCGGCCAAGGCGTTCACGATGCCGATCGTCGTACTGGCGGTCATCAGCATCATCTACGGCGCCATCGTGGCCATCGGGCAGACCGACATGAAGCGGCTCATCGCGTACACGTCGATCTCGCACTTCGGGTTCATCGTGCTCGGCGTGTTCGCCATGTCGTCGGTCGCCCAGTCCGGCGCGGCCCTCTACATGGTCAACCACGGCTTCGCCACCGGCGCGCTGTTCCTGGCGGCGGGCTTCCTCATCGCCAGGCGCGGCTCGCCGTTCATCGGGGACTACGGAGGCGTGCAGAGCGTCGCGCCGGTGCTCGCGGGCTTCTTCCTGGTCGCCGGTCTGGCCGGTCTCTCGCTGCCGGGGCTCTCCTCGTTCGTGAGCGAGTTCATGGTCATGATCGGCACGTACTCCAGCCAGGCCCACGGGTCGGGCGCCCTGACCGTGGCCGCGGTGGTCGCCGCGGTGGCCGTCGTCCTGGCCGCCGTCTACATCCTGTGGATGATCCAGCGGGCCATGAACGGGCCGACGGCCGAGCCGGTCAAGGCGTTCAAGGACCTGAACGCCCGCGAGATCTGGGTGCTGGCCCCGCTGGTCGCCCTGATCATCGGCTTCGGCTTCTTCCCCAAGCCGCTGCTCGACGTGATCAACCCGTCGGTGCACCAGACGCTGACCAACGTGAAGGTGCCCACGTCCACCATCGCTGAGAAGGGGACCGGTCAGTGAACTCCATCCCAGCGCCGACGATCGAGTACGGCACGCTGGCGCCGCTGCTGGTGGTGTTCGGCGCGGCCGTCATCGGAGTGCTCGTCGAGGCGTTCGCGCCGCGATACCTGCGCAAGTCGATCCACGTCCCGCTCACCCTGCTGAGCCTGTTCGGCGCGTTCGCCCTGGTGCTCGTGCAGGTGCTGCGCGGCAACGTGCCCACCGCACCGGTCGCCATGGGCGCGGTCGCGGTGGACGGGCCCGCGCTGTTCATCTGGGGCGTCATCCTCGTCCTGTCGTTCGTGTGCGTGCTGCTGATCAACGACGAGGGCCACTTCGTCGCCTCGGCCGCGGCCGTGCCCGGCAGCGCCGACGAGGAGGAGGCCGAGGCCGCGGGCGGCGGGCACACCGAGGTGTACCCGCTGGTGCTGTTCGCGGTCGGCGGCATGCTGCTCTTCCCGGCCTCCCACGACCTGCTGACGATGTTCGTGGGCCTTGAGGTCATGTCGCTGCCGCTCTACCTGCTGTGCGGCCTGGCCCGCCGGCGTCGCCTGCTCTCGCAGGAGGCGTCCATGAAGTACTTCCTGCTGGGCGCGTTCTCCTCGGCCTTCTTCCTGTACGGCACCGCGATGGTGTACGGCTTCGCCGGCACCGTCTCGCTGCCGGGCATCAACGAGGCCATGGCCAAGAGCGCCGCGCTCGACCCGATCCTGATGCTCGGACTCGCGCTGCTCGGCGTGGGCCTGCTGTTCAAGATCGGTGCGGCGCCGTTCCACGCCTGGAAGCCGGACGTCTACCAGGGCGCCCCGACCCCCATCACCGCCCTCATGGCCTCCGGCACGCTGGTCGCGGCCGTGGGCGCCGTGCTGCGGGTGTTCTGGGTGGGTCTGGGCAACCTCGACTGGAACTGGCGGCCGATCATCTGGGGCGTCGCCGCCCTGACCATGATCGTCGGCTCGATCCTGGCGATCACGCAGACCGAGATCAAGCGGATGCTGGCGTACTCGTCCATCGCGCACGCGGGCTTCCTGCTCGTCGGCGTGATGGCCACGTTCGGCTCCGCCGAGCAGAACGCGGTCTCCCTGAAGGCGATCCTGTTCTACCTGGCGGTCTACGGCATCACGACGGTCGGCGCGTTCGCGGTGGTCACGCTCATCCGTGACCCGGGCGGCGAGGCCGGGCACCTGTCGCGCTGGGCCGGGCTCGGCAAGCGCGCGCCGGTGCTGGCCGGGGTGTTCGCCTTCTTCCTGCTGGCCTTCGCCGGCATCCCGCTCACGAGCGGCTTCTTCGGCAAGTACGCCGTCTTCGCCGCCGCTCTGAACAGCGGCACGCAGCCCGGCGACTCGATGGGCGGCTGGATGGCCGGCCTGGTCGTGGTGGGTGTGGTGGCCTCGGCCATCGCCGCGTTCTTCTACGTCCGCGTGATCGTGCTGATGTTCTTCAGCGAGCCGGCGGCCGATGGTCCGGCAATCGCGGTGCCCAGTATGGGGACCGTGGCCGTCATCGCCCTTTCGTTGCTGGTTACCGTAGGAGTGGGGCTCTACCCGGAGTCCCTGCTCGGTGTCGCCAACGACGCTGCTCACAGCCTGTTCATCAGATAAGGGGATCTCGTATGTCTGCGCCTCCCGTGGTTGACCTTCCCATCGAGGACGAACGGTTGGCGCAGGACGTGGCCACCGGACTGGCCGCGGTCGAGAAGCTCCTGCGTTCGTCGGTGGAGAGCGAGGACGCCTTCGTCACGGAGGCGTCCAAGCACCTCATCGAGGCCGGCGGCAAGCGGTTCCGGACGCTGATGGTGCTGCTGGCCGCGCAGTTCGGCGACCCGTCCGCGCCGGGGGTCGTGCCCGGCGCGGTGGTGATCGAGCTGACCCACCTGGGTTCGCTCTACCACGACGACGTCATGGACGAGGCCCCGGTACGCCGGGGCTCCCCGTCGGCCAACGCCCGGTGGGACAACACCGTGGCCATCCTCACCGGCGACTACCTGTTCGCCCAGGCATCCGACCTCCTCGCGGACCTCGGCCCCGAGCTGATCCGCATCCAGGCCCAGACGTTCTCCCGCCTCGTGCAGGGGCAGATCCGCGAGACCGTGGGCCCGCGCGACGGCGAGGACCCCGTCAGCCACTACCTGAGCGTGCTCGCCGACAAGACCGGCTCCCTGATCGCCGCCTCCGGCCGCTTCGGCGCGCTGCTGTCCGGCGCGCCCGCGGACGTCGAGGAGCGGCTCAGCCGCGCCTGTGAGGCCGTCGGCGTGGCCTGGCAGCTTGGTGACGACCTGCTGGACGTGGCCTCGTCCGGCGCCCAGTCGGGCAAGACGCCGGGCACCGACCTGCGGGAGGGCGTCCAGACCCTCCCCGTCCTGTACGCCCTGGCCTCCTCCGATGAGAGCTCGCGCCTTCGCGAGCTGCTGTCGGGGCCGGTGGCCGAGGAGGACGTGGAGGAGGCGCTGACCCTGCTCCGCGCCCACCGCGGGATGGCGCAGGCGCGGGCGGAACTGGCATCCTGGGTGGACCGGGCCCGTGCCGACATCTTCGGCCTTCCCGACATCCCCGCCAGGTCCGCATTTTTGGCGCTATGTGACTACGTGGTCCAGCGTTCCGGCTGATTTCCGGACCCGCTTCGCGGCGCGCGCCGTCCTGAAGCCGTCGTACGTGAAGATCGCCAGGGCCAGCCAGACGATCGAGAAGCCGATCCACCTGCTGGACGGCATGGTCTCCTTGGCGATCAGCACGCCACACGAGAACTGCAGGATCGGCGCGATGTACTGCAACAGGCCCATGGTGCTGAGCGGCACCCGGATGGCCGCCGCCCCGAAGAAGATCAGCGGGATGGCGGTGGCGACCCCGCCGCCGACCAGCAGCAGCGCGTGCCCGAGGCCCTGACTGGCGAACGTCCCCTGCCCGCCGGCGTGCAGGAAGAAGATGTAGCCGAGCGCCGGAAGGATCAGCACCAGGGTCTCGATCGCGAGCCCTTCGGTGGCCGGCACATTGGCCCTCTTCTTCAGCAGCCCGTACACGCCGAAGCTCACCGCCAGCGTGAGCGCGATCCACGGCAGCCGCCCGTAGTCCAACGTCAGCACCAGCACCGCCAGCGCCCCGAACCCCACGGCCACCCACTGCAGCGGCCGCAGCCGCTCCCGCAGCAGCACCACCCCGAACAGCACGTTGACGAGGGGGTTGATGAAGTACCCCAGGGCGCTCTCGACGACGTGCCCGGTGTTGACCGCGTAGATGTACGTGCCCCAGTTGACGGTCACGACCATGGCCGCCAGCACCAGCAGCGCCAGCTTCATGGGCTGCCTGAGCAGCGTGCGGAACCAGGACCAGTGCCTGCGCACGGCCAGCACGGCCGCGACGGCGACCAGCGACCACACCATCCGGTGGGCGAGGATCTCGACGGCTCCGGAGGGCTTGAGGAGTGGCCAGTAGAGGGGGAACAGCCCCCACATCGTGTAAGCGGCGATCCCGAACCAGACACCGCGCCGAAGGTCAGGCATGAACCCTATCTTCGGGCATTACCACCTTTAAACACAAATGATGCTCACTATACGGAAATGTGTAGAGCTCCTAAAGCGTTAGAGGCTATGTACTCTGGGACGAGACCTAGTGGAGGTAGTGCCATGGGCTGGCTGTTCGGCGGCAACAAGACATCGATGGTCCGACCCGAGGACGCCCTCCCCGGCCGTCCGGACCCCATGCCGATCCCGTCCCGCCACGCGGTCCTCGACGCCCCCCTCACCCCGCCGGAGGGCCTCGAGATCGCCGACTTCGGCCTCGGCTGCTTCTGGGGCGCGGAGCGCAAGTTCTGGCAGACCCCGGGGGTCGTCACGACGGCGGTCGGATACCAGGGCGGCCACACGCCCAACCCGACGTACGAGGAGGTCTGCAGCGGCCTCACGGGACACACCGAGGCCGTCCGGGTGGCCTTCGACCCGGCGAAGATCTCGTACGAGGAGCTCCTGAAGGTCTTCTGGGAGGCCCACGACCCGACCCAGGGCATGCGCCAGGGCAACGACGTGGGCACGCAGTACCGGTCGGCGATCTACTACCACTCCCCGGAGCAGCAGAAGGCCGCGGAGGCGTCGAGGGACGCGTACCAGCGGGTGCTCAAGGAGGCGGGCTACGGCGAGATCACCACCGAACTGGCCTCCGCGGGCCCGTTCTATTACGCCGAGGACTATCACCAGCAGTATCTTCACCGCAACAAAAACGGCTACTGCGGGATCGGCGGGACGGGCGTGGCCTGTCCTGTCGGCCTGACGACCAGCGACGGGGAGTGATGACTCACGGTGCGCGCAGTGGGAGTGAGGCGGAGGCTCTGGCCGGAAGTCTCACTCCCGACGAACGCCAGATGATCAGTGTCCTCGATCTTCAGCGCCTCGCTCTGGAGAAGGAGGGGCTGGCGCCCGAACACGCGGCGCAGGTCGAGGAGCCGATCTATGGCGTTCTCTCCTCTCTCAAGGTGTGGGAATGCTTGATCAACGAGATGGAGGAGTGGTCGCGCGGCCAGGACCGTTACATGGTCTACGAGTACATCAACGACCTGACGGTTCGAGATGGTTTGGAAGAGTACAGCGAGGCTCTGCATGGGATGGCTCGCACGAAGCTCACCAGCGCTCTGGACCGCCTCGACGAGCGCTTTCGCGCTGTGACGCATGAGGACGGCGGCGCTGAGCTTGCGCAGTACTGGCGGCCCCTCGCGGAGGGGAACGAGACCCGATGGTGGTGGACTCGAAGGCCGAACGATCTACCCCAGGGCTGGTAGTCACTAGTAGCTACGGCGACAACTTTCTCTACAGGATCAAGGGCAGCCCGCCTCCAGCGGCCTGCCGCGCTGCGGCTCTTCGGCTGGTCGCGGATAGCACCACCATGCCCTGTCAGCAAGACGGCGAACAGCGAGAACATCGAAAGGCGTATCGCGGCACGGGGGTCGACCATATGGAGCTGATGTTCCGGCACCAGGTCGCTGAGAACACCGCAGCCTTGTACTTGTAGGCAGCGCGGTGCGCCGCCGTACCCCCGGCCCTCCGCCTGCGCGTCGTCCGGGCGGGCGGCCTGGGGGCCGGTCCCGGACGGCGGCGGGACGCCGGGCCGGGCACCGCGCGTCGGCCCCGCCGTACCAACCGAACGCCCCGATGAGGGTTGCCGCGCAGATGCAGCCCTACGATCGCCACTACATGGCCGGACGCCGTACGTGCTCGGGGACGATCGACGATCCAGGGTTCGCTCCTCACCCTGGCTCACCGGAGGCGCGGGCAATGCCCCGAGGAGAAATGGGCTTTGAGGGTGAGCCTCGGTGTCCACTGGCCGCTGTCGATCGCGGCGATGCCGCCGGTGTCGCTGGTTGGTTTGAGTTGGGTCGTGGACTCCTCGGACAAGGAGCGGCGCTCGCGTGACCGCCGCTCGTTGTGCAGGTCCGGTCGCTGGGGTTAGCGGTGTCGCCGGTGCTGCAGGTATACGATCCCGTTGCTGGAGGCGGTGCTGGAGACCAGGTCGAGCCGGTAGGACTTGGGGACGCCGTCGAACAGCCGGGTGCCCTCGCCTGCGACGTAGGGGAACATGCTCAGCCGGAGTTCGTCGATCAGGTCGAGCCGCATGAGCGACCGCCAGAGGCTGACGCCGCCCCAGACCACGATGTGGCCGTCGCCGCCCAGCCTGAGCTTGTCGATCTCTTCTGTCGTGTCACCGGCGGCGATAGTGGTGTTGGCCCAGTCGGCCGTTTTCAGGGTCCGGGAGAAGACGACCTTGCGCCCGGTGTTCAGTATGTCGGCGAACGGGTGGTCGGTGGAGGTCGTCATGGCCCCGGCGATGCCCTCGTAGGCGGTGCGGCCCATGAGGTGCGCGTACGCGCTCTGGAGCCAGTCGAGGTGCGCCGGGTCGTCGGGCTCGCGGTTTTCGGGCAGGTCGAAGCAGAACTTCCAAAACTCGGTGCCCTCGTCGGCGAGGAAGCCGTCGAGGGAGTAGTTGAACACTGTCGCTATCAGCTTCCGCATGATCAGAACTCCGTGGTCTCTGGTCGTCTGGGGACCGTGCTCGTCCCGGGCCGCAGCGCTCGCGTGACCGCGGCGTCTGTGGCCTGTCGCTGATGCTTTAGACGACACTTCCGCCCGGAAGTCATCGGTGCCCGGTCTACTGGCTGGTCAGGTGCCGGGGTCCAGGTAGGACTGTCCTGCACGCCGGTCTCCCGAGCTGCTGATGCGGTTTGGCGGATGTGTCGGAGCTCCAGTGGTCACCCACTAGCTGGAGTGATCGATACGGATCACCCGCAGCGTCCCCTTGGTGATCAACATCATCTCTCCCGCTCCAAGGTCGCGCGGGGCGATAACCCGGGCAACCGATGAGGATCGCTCGAGAAGGTTTCCGTCGGAGCCCAGGCGAAAGAGCACGCCGCTTCGGCTGACCATCACGAACCCTTTGTCGGCTCGGCCGACGCCTCCGGCGAGTGGCTGCCCGACGTCTACCCTCCACAACGCCGATCCGTTCTCGGGGTCGGCGGCGACGTAGCCGGCTCCTCGCTCCCGCATCAAGACCACGCCACCGGTGAACTCGGGGGCCGCGGCCGCGAGGTCGGCATCATGTTGGAAGAGCGGGTCCGCGTGAGCGGAGGTGAGCCGAATGCCGGCAAGGGACCGGTGTCCGTATGGCGCTAGGCAACGGTCATGGTCGACAAGGGTGAACGCGGGGCGGTTGTCGGTGTCCGCCAGCGGCTCCGGCAGGCTCCACCGGCCGAGTTCCCCGCCGGACCTTGGATCGATCAGCCACGCTTTCGTGCCGTTCCCCAGCAGTACGCCGTTGCCCCAGGGCAGAGGAAGCAATCGTTATCTTGTGTTCTTGAGCGAAGTAGCTGGTCAGCCGCTTGAAGGACCATAAGGCACGTCAGGCACGCAGGCTGCTCACGTTCGGTGCGCCGGTTGACCACCGTGATTGGACCCGACCGGCCAGGAACCGGTGGGCCGCCGCGGGGGATCAGTCCCGCTGATCGACATGCTGAAGGAGGCGGTGCTGCGTACCGGCTGCTGCTCGCCTCGGCTCACCCTGGGCCAGGCGGTGCCCATCGAGAGCACCTGTCAGCGGCCCAGGCTCGTCGCGCTGGAGGTGAGCGGCGGGTAGGGCTCGCCGCAGAAGTAACGGTTCAGCGCGTCGACGCCGGCCAGCAGCATGGTCGCGACCTTCGGATCGTTGCGCTGCACGTTGACCGACACCGTCATCCGGCGCTTGCCGGTGGCGTCGGCGAAGGCGAACGTCTGGTAACCGGGGATGGAGCCGGTCGCGCCCCACATCTCGCCGCAGGTGAGGCCGACCGACTCCAGCCCCAGGCCGTACTTGGGGAAGACCGGCGCCTGCGGCGTCGCGACCCCGGTGCGCATCTGGGCAAGCAGGTCCGCGCCGATCAGCCGGCCGCCGAAGAGGGCCTGGTAGAAGCGGTTCACGTCGCGGGCGTCCGACACCACGCCGTAGGCGGCCCAGGCAAAGGACGGGTTCAGCCGGGTGATCGGCCGCAACGCACCCGGCTCGGCCGGGTCGGCGCCGCGGGGCAGGTGGTAGCCGGTGGCGTGCGGGCCGCGGACGGCCGGGGCGGTGAGGGGCAGGTACGAGCGCGTCATCCCGGCCGGGCGGAAGATCCGGCGTTCGAGCACGTACCGCAGGTCGTGGCCTGTCACCTTCTCCACCAGCAGCCCCAGCAGGATGTAGCCGGTGTTGGAGTAGGCGAAACGGCCCGGCGCCTTGCGGGGCAGCCGTTCGCCCTCGGCCACGAGCCGCCGCGGAGTGTAGGTCCGGCGGCCGTACTGCTCGGGGTCGACGAACTCGTCGGCGGCCACGTAGTCGGCCAGGCCGCTGGTGTGGTTGAGCAACTGGCGTACGGTGATCCGGTCGCCGCCCGCCACCAGCCCCGGCAGGCGCTCGCTGATCGGCTCCTCCAGGGTGAGCTCGCGCTCCTGGACGAGTTGCAGGATGACGGTGGCTACCATGCTCTTGGTCAGGCTGGCCACGCGGAAGCGGGCCTCGCGCGGCACCGGCCGGTCGGTGTCCAGGTCGGCCTTGCCGCTGGTGGCGATCCAGGTGCCGCGCTCGTCATCGATCCTGGCCAGGATGCCGGGCGCGCCGGCGGCCACGGCGGCGTCGAGCGCCTCCCGCACGTCGGTCTGACTGGGGGCCGGCAGGAGGGACAGCAGGAGCGCGGTGGCGGTGGCGGTGGTGAACGGCATGCGGCCTTCCTTCGGAGGGGAGAGATGATCTCCATCCTCGGGGCGCAGGCGCCCGTCCTCCTCCGTATCCGGGACGAACCTCGCCTGCGACGGCGGTCGCACCCCAGGTAAGACTTCCGGCTGACCTATCCCGCACGGCGCCCCGCCATCAGTCGCCGAGCCAGGGCAGCGATCTGGCGGCGAGCTCGCCTCGAGGCCGAGGTGCGCCGCCACCGGATTTATCCGCCGGGTGGTCCGGTGCTCACCTCGTCGTTGAGCTGGCAGGACAGTCACAAACCGAGGCGGTGCAGCGCACCAGGAGCGGGCTCGAGGCCGAGGTGGTCGGCAATCAGGGCGTCGGCAGTTCGATGATGCCACCCAGCGACAAACGTCAAGCCTCACGTCCCTGACGTAACCGACTTGCCTGACAACCCCCAGATAATTCGTCAGGCAAGTTCGCAGAAGGCCACCTGCCTTACTTGCCTGACGGTCCAGATGGACCCCAGATAACACCGTGTCCGTGCGGCGCGGCGTCTGCCACAAAGGCTGTCCATCGTCCAAGTCGAACCCCGCCACGCGCGTGTAACCGCGCCAGCCGCCCACGATGACCGCGTCCGCCGTGGCCACGACATGCCCGGAGAAACTTGGCAGGCCAGCGCGCCACACGAGCGATCCCGTCGTGAGGCTGACACAGGAAGCTGATCGTTGTTCTGCGCTATACAAAGACAACGGTCGCCGGCGAGGACGACGCTTCGCGGCCACGTTCCCATTGGGATGTCCCAGCGGACCGAGCCGTCATGGCGATTCAGGCAGACAAGCCGAGTGTGGCGTTCATGGGCGACGATGCAGTCTTCCCCGATGGCCAGCGCGGAAGCGGAGCCCCTTTGGTGGAGCTGACGCTCCCACAGGGTCGTGCCGATCATGAAACCAGTGCACCAGGCGGTCGCCGGTCACATCAACCGCAGCTGGACTGGGACTCGGACGATTCCTCCGCCCAGAACGCCTCGCCGTGACCGCTTCCCGCATAGCGCCACTCGGCCACGGTGAGAGCGTTTGACGGTTGGTGCGGCACCGGTGACGCGTCCCGGTGGGTCTGACGTCCGGCGAGGTACGCGGCTGAGCTGTGTCCGGCGAGCCCGTATTCATACGCGCGTGGCTAGGACAGGAGGGAGTCGTAGGCGGTCGAGTGCTGTTGCCCGGACATGAAGGACAGGAACTGTCGGACGAAAGCGCTGCGCGAGTAGCTGTCGGCTCTGCCGGTCAGGTCGCGGTGGAAGGCCGTGCGGAACAACCTCTGGTATTCCTGTACGTCGATCGCCTGGTCGTCGTCGATATCGGTGACATCGAACAGTACGTCGGCGACCTTGACGAGTCCGAGGCTGGGCAGAGAAACGGCTGAGGCCGCATATTCCTGCCGTGTGACGCGTCCGTCGCCGTCGGTGTCGAGACCGGCCTGCAACTCCCGCCACCAGGCGGCGTGCGCGTTGTAGAGCCGCTCCTCGTCCTGTTCGTCCAGGTCGAGCCGAGTGGCGATCTCTCTTGCCATGGCCGCCAGGTCAGGCCAGGCGAGGTAACCGTCGCCGGTCTGGTCCAGGACCTCGGCGAAGAACTGGTCGGCTGAGCGGGTGGTGTGGTTGACCTTGTCAGGAGCCGGGGTGAGGAGTCTGAGCATGGCCGCGGCCTGGTCCGCCTTGCGGCGTACGGTCCCCCATGGTCCAGAACCACTGGTGTGGTCGGGATCCAGCAGGCTCATGATCGAGTCGACGCGCACCCAGCTGTTCGGAAGCAGGCGGGTGGCGAATCCGGCGGTCAGGTAGGCCCCGTGCATGATCGCCCGCGTCCCTGGGAGGTCGGGCAGGGCGACACGTCGGCAGAAGGATTCCGGCAACGACGCGATGGTGATCGCGGCGGCCACCGGGCCTGCCACGGCTCGGCCTGCGGCCCACACCGCGGGATGGTTGCGGAGCAGGGGCGGCGCGGGCACGTTGGCGAAGAGCCGGTAGAGGATCACGCGCACCGCCTCGGTGTTCTCCAGGTGATGGTCGATCATGTCGTCGTAGTAGGGCCAGAACTCCCGCGACGTCGCGGGGAGTTGGTCGCTGTTGCCCTCGAGCAGGACCAGAAACGCACGGAACTCGGCGTAGAGCTGTTCCAGCGCGGGCCCGCTGAGCGACTCGCCGCTCAGCCGATACATCGTCACCGTCGATTCGAACAGGGTCGCCACCACCCAGGCGCGTGCTGCGGCGTCCATCGCGTCGTAGCCGCGGCCTTGCGGGTCGGTGCCCGAGATGCGGGCGTGCAGGCGGTTGAGGCGGGCTATCTCCCGGTCGCGAACGTGATGGTCCAGGTCGAGGATCCGCTGCATGCTCACCAACGTGTTGCGCAGCCGCCGCCACGGATATGTCACGAACGTCGAGTTCTCGATCAACGCTGTGCCGATCTGCGGGTGCGCGGCTTCCAGCACCGTGGCGCGGGACACCGCAAGGCCCCACCGCGCGTCGTTGACGAGGCGGCGCAGCATCGAGTCCGGCCCGAAGACGTCGACGGTCTCCTCTCCGGTGATCTGGGTCATCGAGATTCCTCTCCCGTAGTGGCGGCCGACTGGCGGACATCGCCGAACCGGCGCTGGCGCGATCGGTAGGCCTCAAGGCATTCCCAGAGATGGGTCGCGCGGAAGTCGGGCCATAGCACCTGTGGGAAGACCCATTCGGCGTAGGCGACCTGCCAGAGCATGAAGTTGGAGATTCGTTGCTCTCCGGAGGTGCGGATGACCAGGTCCACATCCGGGGTGTCGGAGTAGGGGAGATGCCGGGCGAAGGTGGCCTCGGTGACCTGCTCGGCCGGTACGGCGGCGTGGATCAGCGAACGGGCGGCTTCCACGATGTCGCGGCGTCCCCCGTGATCGAAGGCGACTGTCAGCGTCATCTGCCTGTTGTCGCTGGTAAGCGTCGTCAGATCGGCGATGTCCTGGACCAGGGGCGGCGGGATCCGCGGATCGGACATGCCCAGGAACCTGCACCGGACGCCCCGCGCGTGCAACGCCGGTGCGTGCTTGCGGATGGCCCGGCGCACGAGCCTCATCAGGATGTCGATCTCGCCCGTCGGCCTCCGCCAGTTTTCGGTGGAGAAGGCGTACAGGCTCAACCATTTGATGCCGGCCGAGCGCGCTGTCTCGATGATGTCGATTACGGAGGCCTCTGCCGCCTCGTGGCCTGCGGTGCGCGGCAGCGATCGCTGCGCGGCCCACCGCCCGTTCCCATCCATCACGCAAGCCACGTGACGCGGCAACCCGCCGATGATTTCCATAGCTGAGCGTAACTATATCATTACCAAAAGTATTGTCGAGTGTCGGTCGCTTGCCGGGCTGACGTCAGCGGATGAGGCGTCTGTGTCAGTCGATCGGCCTGACGGTGATGGCCTGGGCCGGATCGCAGTTCCGTTCGGCGGGGAGGCCGGCCTGCTCGAGCGCGGTCACGGCCTCACGACCTCATGGCGTTCTGCGGGGCGTGGGCGTGGGCGTGCGGCGACAGCGAGGAGCGGTCAGGCGGCGCGGATGCGCCGCAGCGGGTTCACGGGTACCTCGAGGACGATGGCGTGAGCGCCGTCGGCGTCGATGAGGTGCTCTTCCACGGTGGGGCCGGTGACAGCCAGGCGGTGGCGGTGCAGCCAGCCGAACAGGTCCTGCCCGGCGCGGACCACCCCTGCTGAGGGTGGAACGACGGCTCGTACGACGGTGCGGGCAGGCAGGGAGAGCTGCTCGCCGGCGCCGTCGGTGGTCACCGCGGCGGCGAAGCCGCCCGTCGGCTGCCCGCGAAGCCAGGTCAGCAGGGCCGCCGGTGGTGCCGGGCAGACGGCGGCCAGTTCGGCGGGATGGTCGAGGCGCATGCGGCGGACGCGTAGTCGACGCGGGTCCACCGCGGTCTGCTGCGGCAGGATCGACATCGGCACGGCGAGGTGGTCCTCGGCGTGAGCCGCGGTCGCGGCCAGCGTGGCGATGTCACGCCTGAGGTTCGCCACGATCTCGGTGAGCGCCTGCCGCAGCTGCGTCTCGGGAGCGTCCAGCAGATCGGCGATCTGGCGCAGCGGCAGGCCGAGACGCTGCAGCCCGCGGATGCGTTCGAGCCGGGACAGCTCGGCCACGCCGTACCAGCGGTAGCCGGTGGTACGGTCGACCGCGGCGGGAACCAGCAGCCCGATCTTGTCGTAGTGGCGCAGGGTCCGTTCGGACACGCCGACCATGCGCGCCAGTTGCCCGATCCGCCACATGGTGTCCCCTCTCCTGGCGGGTTGACCTTGTCCCTGCGTCAGGGTTCTACCGTCACGGCCATGACTGATCCGAACCCTCGGCGCCGGCTCACCGGTGTGCTGCTGTTGACCTCGTTGGTAGCCATGATCGCCGGTACGGCCATCGTGGTGCCATCGGGGTTGACCCTGAGTCCGTCCGACCCCGGTGCCGCGCTGGACGCGGTGAGCGAGAAGGTCGGGCTGCACCTGGCCGAGTTGGCCTTCGACGTGCTGGGCTGGCTGGCACTGACCGCGGCAGGGCTTGTGATGGCTGCTCGCCCGGCCGAGACGTCAAGGCCGTATCTGGTGACGCTGGCCGGTGGCCTGCTGGCCGGCGCCGGGCTGGCCGGACTGCTTCATGATGCCGGAAACCTGGCACTGACCCAGTTGGCCGCCCGCCCGACCGCCCCGGCGGCCGCCACAGTGGCCCTGGCCGTCCTGCTCACGGCCAAATGGGCGGTCAATCTGGCCGGGCTGCTGTGGGTCGCCGCCACCGCCGCCGGCGCGGTGGGCATCCCGATGCCCGCCGGGCTCCGTGTCGCCGGCCTGATCGCCGCACTTATGGGCCTGGCCGCCGTCGTGCTTCCGTGGACGACCGGGACCGACGGCCCCACGGGGGCACTGGAACAGCTCGGGTACGCGCTCCACCTGCCCGTCATGATCTGGTACGGGGTCCTGGGCCGGCGGTATCTGCGCAGACAGCATGCGGTTGTCGCTGCTCTTGATCAACGGTGATGATTATTGGTGGCCATGAGTGACCGTCCGTCACTCCGCAGGGCCGAATTTCTCGCCGACGGCCGTCTTGAGCTCCTGAACATTCGCGAAGGTCCGCATGGTCCCGAACGCTATTTCGCGGGCGGGACGGCTGCCAGGTTCAGCACCGTGAACGTGCCGGGTTCGCCGACCCAGTAGATGATCGTGCTGGGCTCGGAGGAGGTGCCCACGCCGTACGACCCCGCGCCCTCGCCGATGGTGGCGGCCACCTCGCCGGTGGCGGCGTCGTAGACGGTGCCACCGGCGAACAGGAACCGGTCGAGGATCGGGAACCGGGTCAGCGTCGAGGGGTCGCCGAGGCCGTCGAGGGCGATCGTGTTCGTGCCGTCGAGGTACTGCACGAACGACTCTTGCCCGTTACGCCCGAAGCACCAGGAGAGTCCGCACCGCAGGCCCTGCGCCGACGCGGGCGCCTTGATCTCGGTCTGCGTGGCCCGCGCCAGGTCCACGAGCTTGGTCTGGTTGCGCTCGTGCCCCTCCCCGCCGCCGGCCACGTCCACGGCGTACGGCCATTTCATCAGGTGCAGCCCGTCGCCGCCGGGCACGCGCGCCGCCTCGCCGCCCGCGACGGGGATGCTCCAGACGCCGCCGGAGAGCTCGGACCAGTAGACGTGGTCGCCGTCGACGCTGATCGCGTCGATCTGCGCGTGCTTCCCGGTGAACGTGCCGAGCAGCCTGGGCTTGCCACCCGCCAGCGGGACCGTCCAGATCTCGCGCACGGCCGCGCCGTCCTTTTCGCCGTACGCGAACCAGGCGAGGCTCTGGCCGTCGGTGGTGGCGGTCTGCGGGAAGTAGCGGTCGAACCCCGGCGTCCGCGGCACCCTGGTGACCACGCGCGACTTGCCGGTCGCCGAGTCGTACACTTCGAACTTCCCGGCCTTCTCGAACGACGACTCGGCGCTGAGCAGCACCTCCGTCGCGCTGAGGGCGGTGATCGGACGATAGCGCCAGCCATCGGCGTTCTTGGCGGGCATCGTGAAGACCGCGCCGGGCCAAAGCTTGCCGGCGTCCACGACCTTCGAGCGCGCGGGCGGGGAGAGCGCCACGCTCGGGGGCATGGTGGTGACGGAGACTGTCATGTCCGTGGGAGACGCCGCCGACACGCCGGCCTGGCCCCCGCCGGAGAAGACGCCCCTGATTCCCACCGCGCCCCCACCCAGCACCGCCACCACGGCCCCGGCCGCGAGTATCTGCATGCGCCGCTGGTGCCTGCGACGCCTGCGCGACGCAAGGGCTGCCAGCAGGTCGACCTCTTGCGGCACCCGCTCCGCCGCCGACCGGAACGCGTCGGTCAACTCGTTTTCTGTCCTCACGATCGTCCCCTTTCAAGCATCGCCGGCTTGATCCGCAGCGTGTTGAGCGCCCGGAACGCCTGGCTGCGCACGGTTCCCCGGGAGATCCCCAGGATTTCGGCTATGTCCTGATCCGGCAGGTCCTCGTAGTAGCGCAGCACCAGGACGGCACGCTGCTTGCGCGGCAGCGTGGCCAGCTCCTTCCACAGCTCGCCGTAGGAGTGGCTGTCGGTGTAGGAGCCTTCTGGTACGTCGTCCGTCAGGTGCTCCCTGCGCCGCCTGCGCCACCAGCTGATGTGCTGCCGGGCCATGATCGTACGTACGTACGACTCCGGATCGTCCTTGTTGCGGACCCTGCGCCAGCTGTCGCCCAGCTTGAGCAGTGCCTCCTGTACCAGGTCGGCGGCGTCGTCGGCGTTGCCGGTCAGCACGTGGCCATATCTGAGCAGGGCGGACCCGCGCGCCCGGACGAAATCCTCGAACTCCACACCTCCAAGACGCCTCCCGAGGCCGGGCCTGTTGCAAAGACCTTTGCTCGAAATCAAAGAGGGCGCCTGAAGTGCGAAGTTTGTGATTGATTGCCGGTTACGTATATCGCCAGGTTGGGATGGCTTCGCCTGTTATGCGTCGGGCGGGGTTGTCGATGGACGCCAATCGGATCAGGCGGCGCCGTGGTCTGGCCGCGTCTCGTAGTCGCGGGCCAGTCGGCGGTGGAGCATGAGCCGGCCGAAGGTGCGCTCGGCCACCCAGCGGCGCGGCAACGCGGTGAATCCCCTGGTGGTGGGGGTCTCGGCGGACGACTTCGACGTCGATGCCGAGGGCGGTGGTGCGGTAGGCGCTGTCGGCCCAGGCATTGGTGAGTTGGCGGCGACCTCGGTGAGGAGAGGCAGGCCGGGGCCGGTCCCGCAGTCTTTGCGTGATGAGGCGGCGGAGTTGTTCCGCCGGGTCAAGTCGGCGCCCGAACTCCAAGAGGAGGACGGATGGCGCGCGCACGAAGCCGGTTGAGCGTCGCGAGGTCGCAAGTACGCCATCGGCGCTGTGGCCACGGCGCTGCGCTCGGTGCGCCCTGCCATCGTTCTGACGTCTGGCGAGGACGACATGAGCAAACTGTGCGGGAAGGCAGTGCAGGTGGTCCCTGTCTGAATGGATGGCCGGGTTCGTCGTCATGGGTCTGGAATTCGAAACGGACCAGCCGGTTAGCATGGTTCATTCGCTGCGGAGCATGGCCGCAGGAGTTTGTCTTGGGGCAGAATGATCGTGTGACGAAGGTCATTCCGGCCGAGCAGATGCCGGCCACGGTGCGAGCCGCCAGGGTGATCATGACCCTGCAGTTAGGCGTCAGTCTTCTCCTTTTCGCCATGATGTTGCCGGCTGCGGTGGCTGCCTTCGGCAACCCGGTACTTCTCGGGGTGTTGCTCCGGCTCTTCTTGGTCGTCGTGCTCCTGGGGTGGCTGGTATTTCGCTGGTCGTCACGCAGGAAGTGGGTGCGCTGGTGCGCTGTGGCCATTGAGGCGGTCGCGGTCGGCAGTTACCTCATCACGGCCGCCATCGACGGCGAGTTCGGTTGGAGGACACTGATCGACCTGGGCACCGTCCTGCCGCTCGCGATCGTCATCACGTTGTTCACGCCTGCGGCAACACGCTGGTTCGACCGCTGACATTCAACATTCGGCTCATCCTGGCCGGCTGGTCGGACCGGCTCGGCGCGGGCGGTCGTCGACGGTTGCTCTGCTTTGGGGCCGTTCACTGCCACCAGTGTGAATAGGGCTCCCGTAGCTGGGTCTCGAGGATCTCGGTTGCCGACTTCTTGGGCAGGATCGGGTCGGGGGACGACTCTTTCCAGGGATTGTCGAACAGCCAGGAGAACGGCTCGTTCTTTTCCAGGCGGTCGAAGTACGTGCCCTCTTCGTCGTGATAGAGGTCGGCGTATTCGACGTAGGCGATCTGGGGCAGCAGCATTTCGGCGTCCGCGGGGATCATGTCGTAGCAGAGGCCCATCTGCTGGTTGAACTCGCGCAGATACTGGCGGGCGCGCTCGTCGTCCTCGTTGTCCTTGCCGCCGGCCCACTCCCACAGGTCGTCGATCTCGAAGTCGCCGACGGCCTTGGCGCAGTTCTCCTTGTACCGCCAGTAGAACTCGCCGAACGAGAGGAGCACGTCGCCCGTCCGGCCCGCGTCGTAGGCGAGCGTCTTCGTGCTGCCGTGCAGCATCCTGAGCGCCTGCTGGCACAGCTCTGCCGCCTCGCTGCCCCAGATCTGGGCCAGTGCCTTCGAGTGCCCCTCGATGGCGGCGGCCGCGCCGGACATCCGGTCGGCGAAGTTGTGAAGCACCACGCCGAGGTCCAGGAGACGCTCCGGATGACTCCGGTCGAAGAACTTCCTGACGCCGGCCGCGCTGTTGGACGAGACGTCCTCTTCCTGCCACGGCTCGGTGTCGGAGGGAGGCCGGGTACGGCCCGGATCCTGCTGCCCGTGGATAACCTTGCGCAGCTTGTCCAGACGGCGGTCGAGGATTCCCTCGGCCGTGTCGTAGTTCATGGCGGCGACGTACACCAGTTGGCCGAAGCCCTCGTACGACTCGTGGAATGCCTCCGACCGTTCCTTGAGGTGGGAGAACTTCCGGTCGAGCGCGGTCATCATCCGGTCCGCGGACGCCCATGCGCCGTCGAGATCGGTGCGCGTGACGTTGACGGGGGAGTACGCGCCGAATTCGGTCCCCCAGACGAAGTGTCCGAAGGCCGCGCTCGGCATGCGATCCGAATGCTTTCCGTCGCTGACGGAGGTCTTCGTGCCGAGGGCGTCGATGACCATTTGCTTCGAGCGCTTCTTGAGCTCCGTCCGGTTGACCTCTATCCCGTCCGCAGGCGCCGGCCAAGACCGGTCCAGCTCAAGCCCGTTGTGCCACTGCCTCCATGGTTCGGAGCTCGGGGGGTCCTGCATGAGCGTGTCCTTCCGGCGCTACGGGCCGATCATGACGGCCGAAGGGAACGTCGCCGCCGTTGCCGCCTACATACATGTTAGGCATAGCTGTAATCGTCCCGTCAAGATCGCGTAACCGGCGACTCGCCGGGTCTTCACTATGGATCGCTCCAGGCTGGGGAGGTCTGAGGTCTCTGGCGTTCATGGGTGATCCGCCTGCCGACAGCGGGATCAGGTGCGGCGCCGGCGCAGGAGCACAAGGGTGTCTGCTGGGGCAGGCGGTTTTCATGCGGAGATCATGCGCCCCGTGATCGATCGTGGTCAGTGACGTCAGTCGCGCTACGGAGGTTACGCATGAAGCACATCCGACACGCAGCCGTCCGCCTCGTGGGCCGGGTCCGCATGGGAGGCATGTACACCTACTGGAACTTCTTCAACTAAGAGGGCCGACGAGTGACGCATGCAGCTGGTTCGGAGCGGCCTGCCGGGCCCCGAGGGCACTGGTTGTTCGGCAACACCGAGGAGTACGACCGGGACAGGAACGCTTTCCTGGAACGGTGTCACCGTGAATACGGGGACGTCTTCTCGTTCGACGCCCGCACGATCGTGGTGTCCTCACCGGATCAGGTGCATGCGTTGCTCACCAGGACCAACAGCGACTTCCTGGCCGAGAACTCGCCGCTGGCGGGAAGCGTGGACACCGAGCAGATGGCGGCCGACGCCGAGCTGTGGACCACGACCCGCCGCGCGGGCTGGCAGGGTTTGCACAGGAGGGTCGCGCAGGCGCACGCCGAGCGGTTGCGTGAGATCTTCCTCAGGACGGTCGGTGAAGGGGAGATGGACGTGCTCCCCACGATGGCCGACTTCTTCGGCCGGGCGACCGCCGACTTCTGCCTGAGCGCCGACGCGGCAGGCGTGCCGGAGACGCTGGCCGAGAACGTCGCGGCCATCGATCCCCTGTCGCGCGACTCGCTGCAGCTCCCGCCGTGGTGGCCGTCGCGCAAGGTGCGGCGTTTCGCCCGCTCCCGCAAGCGGCTCCTGACGCTTATGGCCGACATCGTGCGCCGTCGTCGTGGTGCGTCCGGTGCCTCGTCTGCTGAGGACCTCCTCGGCGTGCTGCTCGCAGCGGGGGCCGCGGGCGCCTTAAACGCCGAGGGAGCCGCAGGAGGTCGGCAGTTGTCCGATCTGCAGATCGAGCGGTTCCTGCGTGGCATCATGCTCGCCGCCCTGGGCGTCCCGGCCGCCGCGCTCACCTGGATCGTGTACGAGCTCAGCACGCGCCCGGACTTCCTGGCCAGGCTGGAGGAGGAAGCCGCCGCGGCCGGCGACGTCCCGGTCATGGGAGACCTGCCGTACACGGAGGCGTTCGTCAAGGAGGTGCTCAGGCTGTGGCCGCCGACCTGGCTGATCGGCCGGACCGTACGCCGGGAGACCGAGCTCGACGGCTGGCGGCTCAAGACGGGGGACCAGGTGCTGTTCAGCCTGTATCGGCTGCATCGCGATCCGCGCTGGTGGTCCGACCCGGACCGGCTGCTGCCGGAGCGGTGGCTGGATCCGCGCACCGTGCCCGTCAGGCACACCTACCTGCCTTTCGGTGCCGGGCCACGGGTGTGCGTGGGGACCCAGCTCGGCATGATGCAGCTGACGTTGGCGACGTCCTGGCTGGTCAGCGGCATGAGCATCACGCCGTCGCAGGAGGCGGCGATCGTGCCCGACTTCAGCGGTCTGCTGGTGCCGCGTGACCTGAGGGTCCGGCTGGAGCGGCGGGCCGTACGGCAAGGCGCCTGATCTTCTGCCGGACGTCCTCGGCTTCGGCCGCGCGGTGCTGCTTGTGATAGAGGTCGAGCGCCCGCTGCCAGGCGTCGCGGGCGGCGGCGAGTTGCCCCATCTCGTGGTGGACGTCGCCGATGCGGGCGAGGGTGTCGGCGCCCTGGTAGGCGTTGCCGAGTCTGTCGCGCAGTTCGAGGCATCGGCCGTAGTAGTCGAGCGCCTGGTCGTGCCGGCGCTCCCAGTGGGCGATGTAGCCGAGGCTGTCGAGCGTGGCGGACTCGCCGTTCAGGTCCTCGTGCTTCTGGAACAGCTCCAGAGCCTGCTCGCAGTACGACCGCGCCTCCGGGTACCGGCCGAGCTTGACGTGGCACCAGCCGGCGGCGCTGAGCGCGTTGGCCTCCCAGAGGGGGTCTCGGAGCTCCCGCTGGAGGCGCAGGGCGGTCTCCACGTGCGGGATCGCGCGCTCCGGCTCGCCCTGCGCGAGCCAGGCGAACCCGAGGGTGTGGCTGGTGTGCGCCTGCCCGGCGAGGTCTTCCTCCTGCTCGAACAGCTTGTACGCGAGCAGCAGATGTTCCAGGCCGTCGTCGGCCCGGGAGTCCTGCGCGTAGGCGTACCCCAGATACCAATGGGCGAGGGCCCGCGTCCCCGGGTCTCCGAGCCGCTCGGCGGCGGCCAGGGCCGTCTCCCAGGACAGGATGCGCTGCTCGTGCTGGCACCGCTTGTGGTACGTGTCCGTGGCCCACGCCAGCCGCCAGACGGCCGCGTCCATGCCCAGCCGCACGGCCAGCCGCTGAACGGCCATGAGGCTGGATTGCTCGTCCTCGAACCAGGCCCAGGCCGACGCCGCGTCCTCGAACTCATCCTCCACGGGTTCGGCGGAGATCCGCTCGGCCAGCGGGCGATTGGGGTTCAGCAGCCGTTCGCCGGCGCGGGCGGTGTGCACGTAGGAGCCGACCAGGCGGGTCAGCGCCTCCACCCGCTCGTGCTCCGGCCGATCGGACCGCGCGCGTTCGGCGGCGTAGAGCCGGACCAGGTCATGCGTGCGGTAGCGCCCCGGGCGGTGCTGGTGGACCAGGTTGGCGGCTTCGAGGTGCTCCAGCGCCACCCTGGTGCGGGCGGCGGGCAGGCCGGCGAGCGCGGCGGCCGAGCGCAGGCTGACGTCCGGCCACGGCGCCAGTCCCAGGAGCGTGAACAGCCGGGCGGTGGTGGGGTGGAGCGCCTCGTACGAGGAGGTGAACGCGGCCCGGAGGTCTGTGTTCAGATCGCCGGTCCGCAGGGCGTCGAGGCGGGTGGCGGGGCTGCTCAGCTCCCCGGCGAGGACGGACAGGGGGAAGCCGGGGTGCATGGCGGCGCGCGCGGTGAGCACGCTGATGGCCAGGGGGAGGCCGCCGCTGTGCTCCACGAGGACGGCCGCGCTGTCGGGATCCGCGTCGATCCTCGCTTCACCCAGGTGGTGGCCGAGCAGGCGGCGGGTCTCGGCGGGCGTGAGCGCGTCCAGCCCGATCAGGCTCACACCGTGGGTGGCGATCAGGCCAGGGAGGAGGTTCCGGCTGGTGATCACGACGACGCAGCTGGGGCTGCCGGGGAGCAGCGGCTCGACCTGCGCCGTGTCGCGGGCGTTGTCGAGGACGACGAGCAGGCGGCGGCCCGCGACCAGCGAGCGGTAGAGCCCGGTCTGGGCCTGCTCCCCGGCGGGGACGGCCGCCGCCGGGACGCCGAGGGAGCCGAGGAAATGGCGCAGCGCCACCTGCGCAGGCAGGGGTTCGCTGGTCGGGTCGAACCCGTGGAGGTTGACATGGAGCTGACCGTCGGGGAAGAGGCCGAGGTTGCTGTGCGCCCAGTGCAGGGCCAGCGAGGTCTTCCCCATTCCGCCGGTGCCGCTGATGGCGGCGATGGTCACGCCTTTGCCGGTCCGGTCGCGGGCGAGGCGGTCCAGCTCGGCGCGCTCGCGTTCGCGGCCGACGAAGTGCGGGGGCGGAGCGGGTAACTGCCGGGGGACTGGCGGGGCCGCCCCCGGAGCGGCGTCGGAGGTTTCCTGTTCGAGCATGGGGTCCGAGGTGAGGATCCGCTGGTGGAGCCGTTGCAGCTCGCGTTCGGGCTCCAGCCCCAGCTCCTCGGTGAGCCGCTGCCGCAGCCTGCGATAGACCGCCAGCGCGTCGGCACGCCTGCCGCTCCTGTGCAGGGCCAGCATGAGCTGTCCGTGCGCCGCCTCGCGCAGGGGATGATCCGTGGCGACGGTGGTGAACTCGGTGATGGCTTCGGCGTGCCTGCCCATCGCGAGCAGGGCCGAGCCCCGGCCCTCCACCGCTTCCAGCCGCAGCTCCTCGAGCCTGGCCACCTCCGCCTGGACGAAGGAGCCGTCGATCCCCGCCAGCGGCGCGCCGTGCCAGAGGCCCAGCGCCTCGTCGTAGCGGGTCACCGCGGTCTCCTGGTCGCCGCCGGCCGCCGCCTGCCGGGCCCGCGCCACGCAGTCGAGGAACGTGGCCAGGTCGAGCTGGTCGGGCGCCAGCCGTACGACGTACCCGGGCCGCTGCGTACGGATCAGATTGTCCCCCGCGGCGACGCACGTCTTCCTGAGGTCGGAGATCAGCATCCTGACCCGGGAAGCGGGCGAGCTGGGCAACGGCGCGCCCCACAACGCCTCCGCCAGCCGCTGGACCGACACCACGCGGTTGGCGCTCAGCAGCAGGATCGTCAGCAGCGCCCCCTGTTTGCCGGTCAGTACGAGGTTCCCGCTGTCGGTCTGGAGCTCCACCGGCCCGAGAACGCGGAATCCGGCCCGCGTACGACCTTCAGAACGCACCGGCGACCTCCAGCTGAGCTGCCGAACCGGACGGAGGGGCATTTGTCAGGATAGTCGAGACTTGATCATCCTTCCTGGGCGACCGGAAGCGCTACTTGGCGATTCTTGACCGCTGTTGTGGAATGTAGGCGGGCATGCTTGTCAACTGGCGGAGCCGGGGGCCGGCCCCGTGAGGAGAGGGGCGGCGAGGATGGCAGGTGGCTCCCCGGCCGTGGAGCTGGCAGGAGTGTCCGTGGCGTACCGGACCAACGACGGCACGGAATACACCGCGGTACGGGACATCGACCTGGCCGTCCCCGCCGGCCGGTTCGTGTCCGTGGTGGGGCCGACGGGGTGTGGCAAGTCGACGATTCTCAACGTGGCCGCCGGACTCTTGAGGGCGAGCAGGGGAGAGGTCCGGACGGCCGGCCGGCGGCTGAGCGGTCTCAACACGGACGCGGGCTACCTGTTCCAGCAGGACGCGCTGCTTCCGTGGAAGACGGTGCTGGACAACGTCGCGTTCGGGCTGCAACTGCGCGGGGTCGCCCCGGCCGAGCGCGCGCGTAGAGCCGCGGAGTGGCTGCGGCGGGTCGGGTTGTCCGGTTTCGAACGCGCCTATCCGCACCAGCTGTCAGGCGGCATGCGCAAGCGCGCCGCCGTCGCCCAGACGTGGATCACCGACCCCGACCTCCTGCTGATGGACGAGCCGTTCGGCGCTCTCGACGTGCAGACCCGCCAGATCATGGAGAACGAGCTGCTCGCGCTGTGGACGGGGTCGGGGAAGACCGTCGTCTTCGTCACTCATGACCTCGACGAGGCGGTGTCGCTGTCGGACGAGGTCGTGCTGCTCTCGGCCGGTCCGGAGAGCCGCATCATCGGCCGCTACCCCATCGATCTGCCGCGCCCCCGCGACCTCATGAACATCCGCACGCGACCGGAATTCACCGAGGCGTACGCCCGCGTCTGGGCCGACCTCAGGGAAGAGGTGATGAAGGGCTATGAACGCACCGTCCGCGGCTGAATCCGCGGTCGACGAGGGCGGCAGCGAGACCGCCGCGCGGGTCGCGCCCGGGTTCCGTAGGTGGGTGCGCCGGCGTGCCCTCGTCGTGCGCGGTGCCCAGACCCTGCTGGGCGTGGTGGTCGTGGCCCTGTGGGAGCTGCTGGTCCGGCTGCGGGTGATCGACCCGTTCTACTTCAGCCGGCCGTCGGACATCGCGCTCCGGGTCCGTGACTGGTTCGCGGGCGGCGAGATCTTCGAGCATCTGCGGGTCACGCTCGTCGAGGCGTCGCTGGCGTTGCTGATCGGCGCCGCACTCGGGCTCGGCGGCGGATTCGTGCTCGCCCGGGTCACGCTGCTCGCCGACATCCTCGATCCCTACATCAAGATGCTGAACGCGCTCCCGCGCGTCGTGCTGGCACCGATCTTCCTGCTCTGGTTCGGCCTGGGCATCTGGTCGAAAGTCGCCTTCGGCGTCACGCTCGTCTTCTTCATCGTCTTCTTCAACACCTACCAGGGCGTACGGGACGTGAGCCCCGTCCTCGTCGACAACGCGCGGATGCTCGGCGCGAAGGAGCGGCAGCTGATCCGGCACGTCTTCCTGCCGAGTGCGCTGACGTGGATCTTCTCCAGCCTGCACGTGAGTGCCGGGTTCGCCATCGTGGGCGCCGTCGTCGGCGAGTACCTCGGCTCCTCGCGCGGCATGGGCTACCTGATCTCGCAGGCGGAGGGCGTCTTCGACACCACCGGCGTGTTCGCGGGCATGGCCGTGCTGTCCGCCGTGGTGCTCCTGCTGGACCTGGTCGTGCACCGCCTCGAACGCCACCTGCTCCGCTGGAAGCCCGACGTCGCAGCCTGACCCTTGGAGGAACCATGCACTCTTGGCGCAGGCTGCTCGTCGGGGCGGTCGCGGGCGTCCTGGCCCTCGCGCCGAGCGCCTGCGGCGGTGGCGGAGGAAGCGCCGGCGGGGTGACCATCGGCGTCGGCGGCCAGTCCCTGCTCGTCTACCTGCCCACGACCCTGGCCCGGCAACTGGGCTACTACCAGGCCGAGGGGCTCGACGTGCGGATCGAGGACCTGCAGGGCGGCTCGAAGGCCCTGCAGGCCCTGCAGGGAGGCAGCGTCGACGTGGTCAGCGGGTTCTACGACCACACCATTCAGCTGCAGGCCAAGCGGCGGGAACTCACGGCCTTCGTCAACATGCTGCGCTATCCGTCCCTGGTGCTCGCGGTCTCGCCGAGGACCACCAGGGACATCCGGTCGATCGGCGACCTGAAGGGCGCGACCGTGGGCGTGACCGCGCCAGGGTCGTCGACGGACTTCTTCCTGAAGTATTTGCTGGTCAAGCACGGTCTCAAGGCCGATGACGCCGCCGTGCAAGGGGTTGGCGGCGAGGCCGCCGCGGTCGCCGCGATGGAGAACGGCAAGGTCGACGCCGCCGTCATGATCGACCCGGCCTTCTCGTTCCTGCAGAAGCGCGCCGGGGCCGACAAGGTGCGCGTGCTGAGTGACACGCGCACCGTGCGGGGTGTGGAGCAGGAGTTCGGGGTGTCCACCTACCCCGCCGCCGTCCTGTACTCGGCCTCGGACTGGGTCGGGAAGAACAAGGAGACGGCCGCCAGGCTCGCTCGGGCGATCAAGCGCACGCTGGAGTGGGTGCAGCGGCATTCGCCGCAGGAGATCGCCGCGAAGATGCCCGCGGAGTACGCGGCGGGTGACGCGGAGGTCTACGTGCACGCGATCGAGCGGGCCAAGGCCGCGTTCTCCCCTGACGGGACCATTCACCTGGAAGGCGCCGAGGCGGTCTACGGGGTGCTCAGGCGGTTCAGCCCGGACGTCGCCGGCGCGAAGATCGACCTGAAAAGGACCTTCACCAACGAGTTCCTCGGGGCCGGGTGACGATCGGGCTGCCTTACGGCAGGGAGGCGCCATCCACTTCCGCGCGGAGCGCCCGTGGCCTGTGGGGAAAGGTGCCGGATTCGTATTGAGGGGCCCAGGTCAATTAGCGTGGCGAGGTCTCCGCCCGACCTTCGGAGTTTACTTTGCTGTCATCCGGATCTTTCATTATGAAATGAGTACGGCGCCGGCCGGTGTCGGCCGCTGAATCACCGTCCAACCTTGGACCCGCAGGTGGACAGGGGGATTCGGGCGGCAGAAAAGCGGAGGTATGCATGGACGTGCGGCTCGACCATCTCGTCTGCTGGGTCTCCGACCAGCTTCATTCCCTGCATTTCTACGAGCAGGTTATCGGCCTGCCAGGGGTGCGGGCCGAGGCGTTTCGCGAGGGAAAGGCGGCCTTTCCGAGTGTGCGGATCACGGCCGAAACCATCCTCGACCTGATGACGTACGACGCCTCCATGGGCGTGGAGGAAAGCACCGGGGTCAAAGGGAGCGCCGGGCATCCGATCAACCACTTCTGCCTGGCCGTCGGAAAGGAGGATTTCGACGAGCTGCAGGTCCGGCTGAAGCAGCACGGGGTCGAGATCACCGGCTCCGGCGTCAACTCCTTCGGCGCGCAGGGCATCGCCTCCGAGACGATGTTCTTCCCTGACCCCGACGGCAACGTGCTGGAGGTCCGCTACTACGAGTGACGGCGCAGTTTGGCCCGGGCGGCGCGGCGTACGACAGGGCCCATGTCCTCCAGGGCCGTCACCAGGCCCGCCAGGCTCTCCAGGGCGTCGAACGCCTGGTTCGCGCCGTCCGGGTCCACGCCTTCGTAGAGCTCCAGGCCCACGAACGCCGCCGCCGTGGCCTTTGCCAGCCCCGCCACGTCCACGAACTCCGCCAGCGGCGACTTCGCCAGCACCCTCCCCAGCGCCTGCTCGACCTCCTCGATCCACAGGTTGAGGCCGGTGGTGGTGGCCGGCGCGAGCTCGGGGTCGGTCTGGCCGCCCGCGAGGACCTGGGCCAGGGCGGCGACGGAGCCTTCCGCCCGTTCCTCCGCGTGCAGCGCGCGGCCGAGGTCGAGGAGCTCGCGGAGGGTGGTGACGGCGGCAAAGCGGGCGCGGTAGAGGGCGATGCGCTGCCGGGAGCCGTGCTCGCAGGCGGCCGCGAGGAGCCGGCCGACGCTGCCGAAGTGGTAGAAGACGAGGGCCTGGTTGACGCCCGCCGCCGTGGCGATCGTACGGGCCGAGACGCCGGCGATGCCGTGCTCCTTGAGCGTCTCCAGCGCGGCTTCGAGCAGTTTGGTACGGGTGTCGGCCACCGGTCTCACGTTAGCGGGCTTCGGCGCCGCGGTTGGAAGTGTCGGTCGGGTTTGGTACACAGGCGGACATGGGTGTGACCGTCGATGAGTTCCTCAAGATGCTGGACGAGCTGCCCGGGGTCCGCATGGGTCACGGCGGCGAGTGGATCGGCCTCAAGGTCCGTGACAAGGGCTTCGGCTACCTGTGGGAGGCGACCGAGACCGTCGGGCTCAAGGCCACGATCGAGGAGCAGATCGCGCTGGTGGCCGAGCGGCCCGAGGTGTTCGAGGTGCAGTTCACGGCCGGGCGGTTCGGCTGGGTGGTGGTGCACCTCGACAAGATCGACCCCGACGAGCTGTTCGAGCTGGTGGCCGAGGCCTGGTGCCTGACCGCGCCGAAGGCGATGGTGGCCGAGTTCGAGGCCGCCCATCAAATCGGGCAGGGCGCCTTATAGGTGCATTACGGGTAATCTCGGGCATTGTGGGCGCTGTGCACGTTCGGCTGCGGGAGTGGTGTGCGGACGACGCTCCGCTCGTGCTGAGGGCCTTCCGGGCGCCGGACCTCCGGACGCAGGCGCCCTGGCCCGTCGTCACGCTCAAGGACGCCTCCGGGTGGATCGCCTCCTGGCAGGGGGTCGGCCACGCGTTCGCCGTCACGATCGAGGGCCCCGCGGGCGAGCAGGTGGTCGGAAACGTCGCGGTGTCCCGCCTCGACGAGCACGACAACGGCTGGGTGTCCTACTGGGTCGTGCCCGAGGCCAGAGGGCGGGGCATCGCCGCGGCGGCCACCGGGGAGCTGGCGCGGTGGGCCTTCGGCGAGCTGGGCCTCTACCGGCTGGAGCTGGGGCACCGCACGAACAATCCGGCGTCGTGCCGGGTCGCCACGAAGGCCGGGTTCCGGCTGGAGGGCATCGAGCGGGGAAAGCTCCGCCACGAGGGCGTCCGATACGACGTCGAGCGCCACGCCCGCCTGGCCACCGACCCGCCGGTCGCCGATCTCCCCGGCCCGGTGGCCGTCACGTTGACCGTCACGTACAGCTGACCCCGATGAGCGGTAGGTGGCCACCTGATGACTCGCTGATCTACCCTTTCTTGGTGGACAGCGAGAGTCTGGCCGCGGCCGGTCTCCTTGAGGCCCTGAGCCGGGCGTCAGGGATGCTCGCGGAATTACGTCACCCCTTCGCCAGAAGCGAGCCTTTCTCCTATTTCCTCCCGCCCGCGGGCGCCCGCGTCGGCGTCAACGTCACGCTGCCCGACGGGCGTGAGGTCCGGTTCGAGGTCTCCATCGCCGCCTTCGCCGGCGCCTTCCACGTCGAGGGGTCGATCACCGCGGAGGACGAGACGCTGCTGGAGCTCCCGCGTAAGAGCGTGCCGAGCGTCCACGACGCCCTGGCCGTGCTGGACGACTACGCGGGGGAGGTGGTGGCCCCGGCGGGGCGGCTGATCGACCAGCAACTGGACGAAATTGTTTAGTTGTCAGACAATGGCGGGCATGAGGAATGGACCGCTCGCCGTCATCGCTGCCTCCGTGCTCTGGGGCACGGCCGGGACGGCAGGACTGCTCGTCTCCGCCGACTCCGTCGCGCTGGCCGCCGCCCGGCTGGTCATCGGGGGCACGGCGCTCGCACTCGTGGCCGGAGCCGGCGTCAGGAAGGCGATCAGGCCGAGCCTGCTGCTGGCCGCCGTCGCGGTGGCCGCGTACCAGCTCTGCTTCTTCGCCGCCGTGGGCCGCACGGGGGTCGCCATCGGGACCGTGGTGGCGATCGGGAGCGGGCCCGTCTTCACCGGGTTGCTGTCCTGGGCCCTCCACGGCCAGCGGCCGAGCGGGCGCTGGGTCATGGCGACCGCGGCGGCCATCGGCGGGTGCGCCGCGCTCATCGTGGGCGGCGGCATCGAGGCAGGCGGGCAGACGGTCTCAGGGGTGCTGTTCGCGCTGCTCGGCGGCCTGCTCTACGCCTTCTACGCGGTCATGGCCGCGCGGGCGATCGGTCGCGGGGCCGAGTCGAACGCGGTGATGGGGGTGATGTTCGGCGGCGCGGCGCTGATCATGCTGCCCGTCCTGCTGGTGCAAGGGGTCGCCTGGCTGGGCGAGCCGCGCGGGCTGCTCGCCGTCGTCTACCTGGGCTTCGGCACCACGGCCCTGTCCTACTTCCTGTACGGGCGGGGCCTGCGGACCACGCCGGTGGCCACGGCCGCCACACTGGCCCTGGCGGAGCCGGCCGTCGCGGCGCTGCTCGGCCTGGTGGTGCTCGGCGAGCGGCTGGCCCCGGTCTCGATCGCGGGCCTGGGCCTGCTCGCGCTGAGCCTGGTGGCCGTGGCCGTCCCGGAGAAGGCGACCGTACGCGATCGGGAGGTCGTGCCGGAAAGGGAGCTAGAGTCGCAGCCGTGACGTTGCCGCTCAGACCCGTCTCCACCGTCGGCGCGCTCGCCGACGCCCTGCGCGACAGGGTGCTCTCCGGCGAGATCCCGGCCGGCACCCCGCTGCCCGAGCAGGAGATCGCCGCCTCGTACGGCGTCGCCCGCCCGACCGTGCGGGAGGCGCTGGCGAGCCTCGTCCACGAGGGGCTGCTGAGACGCGAGCGCAACCGCAGTGCCTATGTCCCCGAGGTGACGCTTTCGGACCTCGACGACCTCATGTACGTGCGCAGGCCGCTCGAAGACCTGATGGCGCAGGCCGTGGCCGGTCAGCGGGTGCCGGGGGCGGAGGCCGCCCTGCTCCGGATGGCGGCCCTGCCCGCCGACGCGCCCTGGTCGGAGAGCGTGGCCGAGCACATGGCGATGCACCAGGCGCTGATCGAGGCCGTGGGGAGCCCCCGGCTCGAACGGCTCTACGGGGTCCTGGCGGCGGAGACGCGGCTCGGGCTGGTGCGGCTCCGGGAGGTCTACACGGACCGGGACGTCCTGGTACGCGAGCATCGCGAGCTGCTCGACGCCATCGCCGACGGCCCGCAGGACGCGGCCAGGGCGGCCGTGGCGGCGCATCTCAGCCACTCCTGGGGCGGCCACTGAGCGGGTCAGCCGCACCATTGTGTGCGAACCCTTGCGGGACAGCCCCTGAACTCGCAAGAATCGCGCCCATGCACGGCAATCCGATGCCGGACTCCTACGTGTATGTCACGGAAGAGGGCGTCACTCGTCACTACGCGGACGGTAGCGTCGAGGCCCTCGCCTGGGAGGACGTGGTGGAGGTCCGTGTGGTCACCGAAGCCGGGGAAGACGTCCTCTACATCCTGCTCGATCGCGACGGCGAGGGCTGCGTCGTGCCGCGTTCGGCCACGGACGCCACTTTCCTGGCGCGGCTGCGCTATCTGCCGGACTTCGACCTCGATCGGCTGGCCCTGGCCGCCGACTCCGCGCATGACGGGGTTGTGGTCGTCTGGCGCAGTCCTGACCCGCCGTCCGCATTGCCGGACCTGGAGTACGACTAGCCGCTTCATTCGGCAGCAACCTGCCGAAATGCAACCGTAAACCGCACATTTCCCCCGCGCGTCCGCTGCACTTATGGATCGTTCCGTCAAGTCCCCGGACTGCCGAGCCCTCGTCCGATTGTGGACATTGGACGTTATTCCCCCTGCCGGAATCGATCTTTAATCTTTAGTGGGGGGCCGCCGCCCTTGATTGTGCGTGGGACATGTCAACCCATGTGGTTCAAGGAACGTCCTGTTATCGCAGTGCACCGAGTGAGTCAGGGTGGTGCTATGAGGGTGGGGACTGGGGAGTCCGCTGTCGTGCTCCTCGGGGCCGTGCCACGCCGCGCGTCGAGCATCTGGACGCGCGCGTACCTACGGCTCTTGTTAGGCGGGGACACGACATGCGCGCTCCTGGCATGCGTATGCGTGCTGGGCATCCGGCTCATCGCCGGGGTGTTCATTCCGTGGATCGAGTTCTTGCTCGGACTCGGCCTGATCGTCGCCTGGCCCGTCGCGCTCATGATGGGCGGCGCGTACCGCCAGCGCGCCAACGGCGAGGGAACGGACGAGTTCAAGGCCGTCTTCAACGGCGGCATCGGCCTGATGGCGACGGTCGCCATCCTGGCCTACGCGACGCAGACCGCGGTCGCGCGTAGTTTCGTGATGGCGATGCTGCCGCTGGCGTTGCTGTCCACGCTGTACTTCCGCTACCGGATGCGCAAACGTCTCCACCGAAGGAGAGCGGTGGGCGACTACACGCGCCAGGTGATCGCGGTCGGGCACCGGGAGTCGATCCTCGACCTGGTGATGCAGTTCAGGCGGCAGCCGCACCACGGAATGCGGGTGGTGGGAGCCTGCCTTCCGGACAGCGCGATGGACGTCGACCTGGACGGCATCCCCGTGCTCGGCTCCTTCGGCGACGTCGCCGCGGTGGTCGAGCGCGAGCAGGCCGACGCCGTGGCCGTGCTGGCCTGCCCGGAGCTGGACGGGGCCGCGCTGCGCCGGCTGGCCTGGAGCCTGGAGACCGCGCGTACCGACCTCTTCGTGGCCCCCGCGCTCATGGACGTGGCCGGGCCGCGCATCAGCATCAGGCCGGTCGCGGGGATGCCGCTCCTGCACCTGGAACATCCCGAGTTCGACGGCACCAAGCAGGTCGCGAAGACCGTCTTCGACCGGCTGGTCGCGGCGGCCGCCCTGCTGATCCTGGCGCTGCCGCTGCTGGCGATCGCGCTGATGATCCGCCTCACCAGCGAGGGGCCCGCGCTGTTCCATCAGACCAGGGTCGGCAAAGGCGGCAAAGAGTTCCGTGTCGTGAAATTTCGTACGATGGTGGTTGATGCGGAGCGGCTCAAGAGCGCACTCCTCGACGCGAACGAGTTCGACGGCGTGCTCTTCAAGATTAGGAACGATCCAAGGATCACCAGGGTAGGCGCTTTCCTGCGGAAATACTCGCTCGACGAGCTCCCCCAGCTGCTGAATGTGCTCCGGGGCGAGATGTCCCTGGTCGGCCCCCGCCCGCCGCTGCCGGAGGAGGTGGGCAAGTATGGCGCCGACGTCCGCCGCCGCCTGGTCGTCAAGCCGGGCATGACCGGGCTCTGGCAGGTCAGCGGCCGCTCCAACCTGACGTGGGAGGAGTCCGTACGCCTCGACCTGCGGTACGTGGAGAACTGGTCGCTCATCCTCGACCTGCAGATCCTCTGGAAGACCTGGTCCGTCGTCACCCGTGGAGAAGGGGCTTACTAGCGGTGAAAGCACTCGTGCTCGCCGGCGGGTCGGGCACCCGGCTCCGGCCCATCACGCACACCTCGGCCAAGCAACTGGTGCCGGTCGCGAACAAACCGGTCCTCTTCTACGGGCTGGAGGCGATCGCGGCGGCGGGGATCAGGGAGCTCGGCCTGGTGGTCGGCGACACCCACGCGGAGATCGAGTCGGCCGTGGGGGACGGCTCGGCCTTCGGGCTGCAGGTCACGTACCTGAGGCAGGAGGCGCCGCTCGGGCTCGCGCACGGCGTGCTGATCGCCAGGGAGTTCCTGGGCGACGAGGACTTCGTCATGTACCTGGGCGACAACTTCGTCGTGGGCGGCATCAACGACCTGGTGGACAGGTTCGCCCGCGAGCGGCCCGCCGCCCAGATCATGCTCACCAGGGTCGGCGACCCGCGCCAGTTCGGGGTGGCCGAGCTCGACGCCACGGGCCGGGTGATCGGCCTGGAGGAGAAGCCCGCGCGCCCCAAGAGCGACCTGGCGCTGGTCGGCGTCTACCTGTTCAGCCCGGCCGTCCACGACGCGGTGGCCGAGCTCAAGCCGTCGTGGCGGGGCGAGCTGGAGATCACCGACGCGATCCAGTGGCTGATCGAGGCGGGCCTGCGGGTCGAGTCCTCGGTGATCTCCGGCTACTGGAAGGACACCGGCAACGTCACCGACATGCTGGAGGTCAACCGGCTGGTCCTGGAGTCGGTCGAGCCCCTGGCACGCGGCGACGTGGACGGCGCCAGCGAGCTGGTGGGCCGGGTGGTCGTCGAGGAGGGGGCCGTGGTCGAGCGGTCCAGGATCGTCGGCCCGGTGATCATCGGCAGGGGCGCGCGGATCCGCGACAGCTATGTCGGCCCCTTCACCTCCATCGGCGCCGACTGCGCCGTCACCGGCAGCGAGATCGAGTATTCGATCGTGTTACCCAGAGCTTCCATCGCCGGGGTCGGCCGCATCGAGTCGTCGCTCATCGGCCACGACGTCGAGGTCACCCCGGCGCCCAACACGCCCAAAGCCCATCGTCTCGTGCTGGGCGATCACAGCAAGGTACAGATCAGTTCATGACCCGGATTCTGGTGACGGGCGGTGCGGGCTTCATCGGCTCGCACTTCGTCCGCAATCTGCACGATATGTACGTCACGGTGCTGGACAAGCTCACGTATGCCGGCAACCGGGCCAACCTCGAAGGAGTGCGGCACGAGTTCGTGGAAGGGGACATCTGCGACGCCACGCTGCTCAAGAGCGTCGTCCCCGGCCACGACCTCGTGGTGAACTTCGCGGCCGAGTCGCACGTGGACCGGTCGATCGAGGGCGCGGCCGAGTTCATGCGCACCAACGCGCTGGGCACCCAGACCCTCCTGCAGGCGTGCCTGGAGGCGGGCGTGCCGAAGGTGGTCCAGGTGTCGACCGACGAGGTGTACGGGTCGATCGACATCGGCTCGTGGGACGAGGACGCGCCGCTGCGGCCACGCTCGCCGTACGCGGCGTCGAAGGCCGGCGGCGACCTGATCGCCCGCGCCTACGCGATCACCTACGGCCTGAACGTCTCGATCACCAGGTGCGGCAACAACTACGGCCCAAGACAGTACCCGGAGAAGCTCATCCCGCTGTTCCTCACGAACCTGATGCGCGGCCGGAAGGTCCCCCTGTACGGCGACGGCGGCAACGTCCGCGACTGGATCCACGTCGAGGACCACTGCGCCGGCATCCGGCTGGTCGCCGAGAAGGGCGGGCCGGGCGAGGTCTACAACATCGCCGGCACCGCCGAGCTGACCAACAAGGAGCTGACCGGCCGCCTGCTCCAGGCGTGCGGCCGGGACTGGGACGCGGTCGAGTACGTCGAGGACCGCAAGGGCCACGACCGCAGGTACTCGATGGACGACTCGAAGCTGCGGGCGCTCGGCTACCGGCCGGAGATCCCGTTCGACCAGGGGCTTAAGGACACCGTCCGCTGGTACGCCGAGCACCGGGACCGGTGGACCTCGTGACCGATCGGTTGTGCGGGGAGGCGCCATGAGATGGCTCATCACGGGGGCCGGCGGCATGCTCGCCGCCGACGTCCTCGACCGGGCGGCGCTGACCGGGGAGCCGGTGCTCGCGCTCGGCCGGCGCGAGCTCGACCTGTGCGACAAGCGCGCGGTGCGTGACTTCGTGTCCGCCTACAGGCCGCGGGTCGTGATCAACTGCGCCGGCTGGACCGCGGTGGACGCCGCCGAGTCGCACGAGGCGGAGGCGCTGGCGGTCAACGGGCACGCCGTGCGCTGGCTGGCCGAGGCGTGCGACCTGGCGGGGGCGCGGCTGGTGCACGTCTCCACCGACTACGTCTTCGACGGGGACAGCGTGGTCCCGTACCGGGAGGACGCGCCGGCGGGGCCGATCAACGCGTACGGGCGGACCAAGCTCGAAGGCGAGCACGCCGCGCTGGAGCACGGGCACTACGTGGTGCGCAGTGCCTGGCTGTACGGCGCGGGCGGCGGGAACTTCCTGCGGACCATGATCCGGCTGGCGGAGGAGCGGCCCACGGTCGACGTGGTGGACGACCAGCACGGCCAGCCGACCTGGGCGGCCGACCTGGCGGACTACCTCGTACGGCTGGCGCGGTCGGACCTGCCGCCGGGCGTCTACCACGGCACCAGCGGGGGCGAGACGACCTGGTGCGGGTTCGCCAAGGAGATCTTCCGGCTGCTCGGCGCGGACCCGGACCGGGTGCGCCCCGTGACCAGCGCCGCCTTCCCGAGCCCGGCCAAGCGGCCGGCCTACAGCGTGCTCGCGCACACCAGGGGGGAGCCGATCCGGCACTGGCACGCCGCGCTGCACGCGGCGTGGCCGGTGCTGACGCGTGGACGCCGGTGCAGCGTCGCCTAGGGGACTCGGTGCTGTGGCTCATGGTGGCGGGCCTCGCCGGGTGGGCGGGCCTGCGCCTGTGCGGGTGGGAGCCGAAGTTCGTCTGGTCGCAGCTGGTGTCGTTCACTCCCTACGCGGCCGCCCTCGCGCTGGTGCCGCTGGGCTTCGCGGTCTTCCTGCGCTCCTGGGCGCTGCTGGTGGCCGCGCTCGTGGTGACCGGCGCCTTCGCGGTCGCCGTGCTGCCGCGCGCGATCCCGGAGGGCAACCCGCCCGCCGGCGGTCCGGTGCTGCGGGTGCTGGCCGTGAACCTCCTGCACTCCTCCGTGCTGCCGTCCGACCTGGTGGACGCGGTCGAGCGCGATCGGCCGGACGTGCTGAACCTGCTGGAGTTCACCGACCTGATGCGAAAACGGGTGGAGGAGCTCGGGCTGGGGCGGCTGCTGCCGTACAAGATCGTGCTGCCGGGGGAGGACTCGCAGGGTGCGGCGATCTACTCGCGTTACCCGCTGCGGCCGGCGGACGCGCCGATCGCGGCACCGGCCTTCGAGGAGAGCCCGCGCCACCTTCCCGCCGTCGTCACCCTGCCGGGCGGGCGGGAGGTGGACCTCGTCGCGGTCCACGCGTGCGCGCCCTCCGAGGGCTGGCGTACGGCGTGCTGGGCGTCGAGCATCCGGGCGTTGCCGCCCGCCGGAGGGCGGCCGCGGGTGCTGGCCGGTGACTTCAACTCCACCCTGGACCACGCGGTGCTGCGCGAGCTGATCGCCACCGGCTACCGGGACGCCGCCGACGTCACCGGCAAGGGGCTGTCGATGACCTGGCCCTATTACGAGCAGCCGCGGTTCTTCCCGAAGGTGGCGATCGACCACGTGCTGGCCGACCGCCGGATCGCGATCCGGAGCTTCCAGACCGTGCGGATGCCCCGGACCGACCATCGCGCGACGCTCACCGAGCTGGTCCTCCCGTGATGTCACGTTTCCTGAGCCGGAACCGATATGTCATGGACACCCAGGGGGATGGATGACGAGGTTGCCTGAGCAGGTCTCCAGGAAATCGATACTCGGCACCACACTGGACGCCCTCACCATGCGCGAGGTGATCGCGCGGTGCGTGGCGGCGGTCTCGGAGAAGAGGAGGCTCACCATCGGCGTGGTGAACGCCGCCAAGGTGGTGAACATGCGGACGGACGCCGCGTTGCGGCAGTCCGTACTCGACAGCGATCTCGTGCTGGCCGACGGGCAGTCCGTGGTCTGGGCCGCGCGGATGCTCGGCCACCGGCTTCCCGAGCGGGTGGCGGGCATCGACCTGTTCACCGAGCTGATGGCCGAGGGCGGCCGGCGCGGCTACCGCGCCTATTTCCTCGGCGCGACCGACGAGGTGCTGGCCGGAGTGCTGGCGGAGGTACGGCTGCGCTACCCGGGGCTGGGCATCGCCGGTTCGCGTAACGGATATTTCCCGATCGAGGACTCCGCCGAGGTCGCCGCCGAGATCGCCGAGTCGCGGGCCGACCTGCTGTTCCTGGGCATCACCTCGCCGAAGAAGGAGATCTTCATCCGCGAGTGGGGCGAGACCACCCGGGCCCGCGTCATCCACGGCGTGGGCGGCTCGTTCGACGTGCTGGCCGGGCACACCCGCAGGGCGCCGCTGCGCTGGCAGCGCCTGGGCCTGGAGTGGCTCTACCGCATGCTGCAGGAGCCGTTACGGCTCGGCCCGCGCTACGTGCGGACCAACGGCAGATTCCTGCTCCTGGTGGTCCGGGAGCGGGCCGGTGTCAAACGCAGGATCGAGGAGACGACGTGACGGATCACCGGATCGCTCTGCTGAGCTCCGGACATCAGGACTTCGTGACGGGCATGGTGGACCTGTCCGTGCGCGGGCTGCCGCCGGGCTACGCAGACGGCGAGTTCGTGTTCACCCGCCGCGGCCGCCAGAACGCCGACGGGACGTGGACGGCGGCGCCGGAAGGGCGCAGCGTCCGCTACTCGGCGATCGTCGCGCTCGGCGTGGGGTGCCTGACGGAGGAGCGGCAGCGGGCGGCCCTGGCCGGTGACAACCTCCTCGACCTGGTGGGCAACCTGGTCAAACGGCTGCCGGAGGTGACGGGCCCCGGCGACGCCGCGCTGATCGCCTGGGCGGCCGCGGAGGCCGGGCACGCCGATCTGGACCTGGCGCTGAGCCGGCTCGCGGAGCTGGACTCGGGCGTCCAGATCTACACCGTCGAAGCGGCGTGGGCGCTGGCCGCCCTGGTCGCGGCCGGCGTGACCGACGGCCGCGCCGAGCGCGCCCGCGAGCGGCTGCTGAACGGGCTGGCGGGCAACCGGCTCTACCCGCACGCGCTCGGGCAGGGCCCGCTGGTCCCCCGGTACCGCGCCCACGTGGGCTGCTTCGCCGACCAGGTCTACCCGCTGCAGGCGCTGGCCAGGCTGCACGCCGCCACCGGCGACGCCGCGGCGTTGCGCGCGGCCGAGCAGGTGGCGGAGGGCATCTGCCACGCGCAGGGCCCGCAGGGGGAGTGGTGGTGGCATTACGACGCCCGCACCGGGTCCGTGGTCGAGGGATATCCGGTCTACAGCGTCCATCAGCTGTCGATGGGGCCGATGGCGCTGCTCGACCTGGCCGACGCCGGGGGCACCGCCTACGTGGCGGAGATCTCCAAGGGGCTCGACTGGATGATCGAGCGGCCCTCCTTCGTGCTCGACGAACTGGCCCTGACGTGGCGTAAGGAAGCCAGGGCGGATCCGCGCAAGCTGGTGCGCGGGCTGCGGGCGGTGGCCACCGGGGTGCGCCCGGGGCTGCGCCTCGGCGTGCTGGACCGGGTCTATCCGCCGGTCGCCGTCGACCGGGAGTGCCGGCCGTACGAGCTGGGGTGGTTGCTGTACGCGTGGCTGTCCACTTGCGGACAACCCTCGTGACTTCCGCCTGATTCGGTGCGATAGATCGAGTTCAGGGCTCGGGGGAGTATCGGCTCAAGGGTCGCAACAGTCGACCTTTGAGGGTGGGGATGTATGAGCCTTAAGGGTTTGTGTCAGGGTCGGGTAGTGGGGCTCCGCCGGGCGGGGGCGAGTGCAGGGCGGAGCCGGTCGACGTGGCGTCGGTAGCTGTATGGACGGGGCGACGACTTACGTTTCGCTCGAATGTTCTATCCGGCAGGGTCAAGATGGGGTAGTCTCTCGGTCACGTTCAGTGAAGTCCGGGAGGTGGGTGGGGCGTTATGCGGGCGTACCGGTGTGCCGCCGTCCGGCGCGTAGCGACCTCGCCGGGTGCCTGCCGTCCGGAGCCTGGCAGCGGGTGCCCGGTGCTGCGGAGTGGCGGGCATGGCTGAGTTGCGGCCGATCGCAGCACCGTACGTTGCCGCCGCTGTCCGCGGAGTGGCGATCCGCGATCGTCTCAAGGGGCTGACCGCCCAGGACGAGACTGTGCTGCGGCTGGTCGGGACACATCTCGGCTCGCTAGCCTCGAAGGACCTTGCGGCGCGGGGCCGTGACGGGCTCGTGCACGGCGCTGATCGGTGGGCAGCTCGTAAGCGGGAGCTGACGCCGGACTCGTCGGCGCGGTGGGCGGGGGCGATCACCAAAGCCAGCCATGATCAGTGGGCGCTGGCCCGGCGCGGCCAGCTGGCCCATCTTCAGACGCTCGAGGCGGGGATCGTCACGATCGCGCGCCGGCTGGCGCTGCCTTTGGGCCAGAAGGGCACCAAGGGCGGGCCAGGTGGCTACCGTTCGCGGCGGGAGTGGTTCGCCAAGTCCCGCCGGCTGCGGGTGCTGGCCGATCGGCTGGCTGCGGTGCGGGCCGATTGGCAGGGTGGGCGGGTGCGGATCGTGCGGGGTGGCAAACGGCTGGCCGGGGTGCGGCACCACTTGGAGGCGGCGGGGTTTGATGAACGGGAATGGCGGGCGCGGTGGCAGGCCGCGCGCTGGTTCCTGCAAGCTGACGGCGAGTCCGGCAAGCGGTACGGCAACGAAACGGTCCGCGTCACCCCCAGCGGCGAGGTGAGCATCAGGCTGCCCGCGCCGCTGGCGCACCTGGCCAACGCCCCGCACGGCCGGTATGTGCTGTCGGCCCGGATACGGTTCGCCTACCGGCATGTCGAGTGGGGCGAGCGGGTGGAGGCGAACCGGGCGGTGGCCTACCGCATCCACCTGGATGTGGACCGGGGCCGCTGGTACCTGACCGCGTCCTGGCAGATCCCGCCCGCCCCAGCCATCCCCTTGCCGGTGGCCCTGGCCCGAGGGGTGATCGGGGTGGACACCAACGCCGACCATCTGGCCGCCTGGCGGCTACATGTCCACGGCAATCCGATCGGCCGGCCGCGCCGCTTCGGCTACGACCTGTCCGGCACGGCCGAGCACCGCGACGCCCAGGTGCGCCATGCCCTGTCACGGCTGCTGGCCTGGGCGAAAGCATGCGGGGTGGCGGCGATCGCGATCGAGGACCTGGATTTCGCAGCGGAGAAGACCCGGGAGAAGCACGGCCGCCGCAGGCGGTTCCGGCAACTCATCTCCGGCATGCCCACTGGCAGGCTGCGTGCCCGGCTGCTCTCGATGGCCGCCGCCACCGGCATCGCGATCATCGCGGTGGACCCGGCCTACACCAGCAAGTGGGGCGCCCAGTACTGGCAGGCCCCACTGACCAGGACGACCAAGAAGAACCAGAAGACGACTCGCCACGACGCGGCAGCCGTGGCGATCGGCAGACGCGCCCAGGGGCATGCGATCCGGCGACGGACGGCACCGCCCCCGCACGACCGGAGCGATCGTGCGGGGCATCGGACCGTCCAGGCCAGAGCCCATACTTCTGGGTGTGAGGGAACCCGCCCCCGCATTCCCGGACCACGCACCCGATGCGTGCCGCCCGGATGCGGAGTGAACGCGGGCGACCAGTGTGCCCAACACCGTTCGGGGCGCACGGCTGAACATGAACAACTCATACTCAGCTCCTAGGAACGGTTCCCGTGTTGAGGCGGTCACCCACGAACACGCCGGTCGGTTAATCCCGGCTGCTCTCGTCACGCAGCCAGGTGGTGTAGTCGCCCGCGCGGATCGCGCGGGCGGCTCTCCGCCTGGCCAGCACGGCCATCATGACGAAGACGACCGCCGCGCCCACCAGGCGCGGCTCTCCGGTCACGATGGCCAGCAGATCCCGCATGCCCGTGCGCTCGCCGGCCGTGGCCGAGGTCTGCTCCAGCTCGCTCACGCTGGTCGTGGCCCGCACCCGGCGGCGCATCAGGTCGGCGACCGTACGCGGAGTCTGGATCACCGCGCGGGCGCCGGCCACGATCACGCGCTCGTCCGGCGAGAACGCCAGCGAGGCGGCCAGATCGTCGGCCATCGCCGGAGGCAGGGCACGGATCCGTGCGTTGCCCTCGTCGTTGACCGCGATGACGCCCCGGCCGAACAGCCCGGCGCGCACGTGCGGCAGCCGCGTCCAGATCGCGTAGTAGGCGCGGACCGGCCACGGGCGATCGGCCAGCGCCAGGTCCCGCTCGGGCGCGGCGGCGAGCGGCCCGTCCGGTGCCGCCAGCACGTCCGCCAGCGCCCGGACCGAGGCGGTGCTCAGCTCGATGTCGGCGTCCACGTACAGCCGGGGATATCCGCGGGCCGCCTCGTCGCCCATCCGCAGCGCCTCGCGCTTGGAGGGGACCGGCGTCGTCAGCACGCGGACGTCGTACGGCTCTGCCGCGTCGACCGTGCCGTCGGTGCAGCCGTTGGCCACCACCACGACGTCGAACTCGCCCGGCGCGGCCTCGCGGAGCAGGCCGTCGAGCAGGCGGCCGAGCACCTTGGCCTCGTTGTGGGCCGGTATCACGACGCTCACCACGACGGAAGTATCCCCGCTTCCCGCGCCTGCTTGAGCGTGGGCGCCGCGGCGTCCTTGGCCGAGAGGATCGGCTCCCCGTCGAGCGGCCATTCGATGCCGAGATCCGGGTCCAGCGGGTGGAGGCCGTGCTCGTGTGCCGGGTCGTACGTGGTGGAGCAGAGATAGAGGACCGTGGCCGACTCGCTGAGCGCCATGAAGGCGTGCCCCAGGCCCTCGGCGATGAAGACGGCGCTGCGTGACTCGTCGTTCAGCCGCACCGCCTCCCACTGGCCGAAGGTGGGCGAGCCCACGCGGATGTCCACGACGACGTCGAGCACCTCCCCTGAGACGCACATGACGTACTTGGCCTGACCTGGGGGGACGTCGGCGAAGTGGACGCCGCGCAGCACGCCGCGCTTGGAGACCGAGCAGTTCACCTGCGCGAGCTCCATCGAGTGTCCCCGCGCCTCCAGGTCGGCGGCGCGGAAACTTTCCAGGAAGTCGCCCCGCGGATCGCTGTGGATGCGAGGGGTGTAGACGAATGCTCCACTGATGCTCAGGTGCTTCATGAAGATACTTGTAACACTCCTTGGGCCCCACCCGAAGTACGGCTGTGGGTTTGCCATAGGGGGTAAATCTTGTCGTTTTCGGGTGGGGCCCATTGTTGAGGACATCGTGCCGGCTGTGTGGCTCGGCCGACCTGGTCGGTGTGGTGGATCTCGGGGCGACTCCGCCCTGTGAGCTGTTCCTCACCGCGGAACAGCTCGACGAGCCCGAGCTCACTTATCCACTTCACCTGCGGGTCTGCACCAGTTGCTGGCTGACTCAGATACCGCCGTTGATTACGCCTGAAGAAACATTCACTGAATACGCGTACTTCGCCTCATATTCCGCCTCATGGGTGGAACACGCACGGCAGTTCGTCGACTCCGCTGTGGAACGTTTGAAGCCGGCGTTCGTGGTCGAGGTGGCCAGCAACGACGGCTACCTGTTGCAGCACGTCGTCGGGCACGGCGTCAGGTGCCTGGGCATCGAACCGTCGGCCAACGTGGGACAGGCGGCCAAGGACAAGGGCGTGCCGACGCTCACCGCGTTCCTGACGCCGGAGACGGGCGCCGCGGCGCGGGCCGAGAACGGGCCGGCCGACCTGGTCGTGGCCAACAACGTCTACGCGCACATCCCCGACGTGATCGGCTTCACCCAGGGGCTGCGCGCCCTGGTGGCCGACGACGGATGGGTGTCGATCGAGGTCCAGCACCTGCTGACGCTCATGGAGCTGAACCAGTACGACACGATCTACCACGAGCACTTCCAGTACTACACGGTCGCCTCCGCGCAGCGGGCGCTGGCCTCCGGCGGGCTGACGCTGGTGGACGTCGAGCTGCTGCCCACCCACGGCGGCTCCATCCGCCTGTGGGCCCGGCCGTCGGGAAGCCCGTCCGATCGGGTGCTCGACGTGCTCGCGCAAGAGAAGGCCGCCGGGCTGCACGATCTGTCCGGCTACGCCGGCTTCGCCGACCGGGTCGCCCGCGTCCGCCGCGACCTGCTCCGGTTCCTGATCGACGCCGCCGAAGCAGGCAAGACGGTCGCCGGCTACGGCGCGCCGGGAAAGGGCAACACGCTCCTCAACCACTGCGGCATCCGCCAGGACCTGCTGGCCTACACGGTTGACCGCAACCCCTACAAGCACGGCAGGTTCACTCCGGGCACCCGGATCCCGATCGCTCCCCCGGAGCGCATCGCCCAGGATCGCCCGGACTATGTGCTGGTCCTGCCGTGGAACCTGCGCGAAGAGCTCACCGCTCAGCTCTCCTATGTGCACGAATGGGGAGGCCGTCTGGTCTTCCCGATCCCACACCTGGAGGTCGTGTGAAGGTTGTCCTGTTCTGTGGAGGCTTTGGCACACGCATGCGAACGGGTGTGCCAGGCGAGGTGCCCAAGCCGATGGCGCTCGTCGGCCCGCGCCCGCTGCTCTGGCACGTCATGCGTTACTATGCGCACTTCGGGCACAAGGAGTTCATCCTGTGCCTGGGCTACGGAGCCCACCACATCAAGGACTTCTTCCTCGGCTACCAGGAAGCCACGTCCAACGATTTCGTGTTACGGGGCGGCAAGGTCGAGCTGCTGTCGAGCGACATCTCCGACTGGTCCATCTCGTTCGTGCAGACCGGGACCAACTCCCCGATCGGCGAGCGGCTGCGCCGCGTCCGCCCGCACCTGGGCGGCGACGAGATGTTCCTCGCGAACTACGCGGACGTGCTCACCGACGCGCCCCTGCCCGACATCATCGACCGCTTCACCGAATCGGGCGCGGCCGCCTCGATGATGGTCGTGCCGCCGTCCCAGACCTTCCACTGCGTGGACGTGGGCGAGAACGGCCTGATCGGAGGCATCTCACCGGTCAGCGAGATGCCGGTCTGGGTCAACGGCGGCTACTTCGTGCTGACCCAGGAGGTCTTCCAGCACATCCCGGAGAACGGGGACCTGGTCGCCGACGGCTGCGCGGAGCTGGCCAAGCGCGGACGCCTGCTGGCCTACCCGCACCGCGGCTACTGGCGGCCGACCGACACCGTGAACCAGCGGATGGAGCTGGACGAGGCCTACTCCCGGGGCGAGCGCCCTTGGGCGCTTTGGGAACGGTCCCAATGATCGGCCTGCGCCCAGGGCGGCTCACGGGCATCGTGGCGCTCGCCGCGCACTGCGACGACCTGGCGATCGGGGCCGGCGGCAGCCTGCTGACGGCCTGCGCCGCCCACCCGGGCCTCCGCGTGGACGCGCTGGTGCTGTCCGGCGGCGGCACCGAGCGCGAGGACGAGGAGCGCGCGGCGCTGGCGGACTTCTGTCCGGGCGCGGACCTCCGGGTCACCGTGCTGAAGCTGCCCGACGGCTACCTGCCGGCCAGGTGGGAGGAGGCCAAGGCCGCGGTGGAGGAGCTGCGCGCCCGTACCGACCCCGACCTGATCTTCGCGCCCTGGCGGGGCGACGCCCACCAGGACCACCGGGGGCTGGCCGAGCTCGTGCCCACGGCCTTCCGCGACCACCTCGCGCTCGGCTACGAGATCGTCAAATGGGACGGCGACCTCGCCGCGCCCTCCGTCTACCAGCCGCTCGCGGAGGAGGTGGCGCAGCTGAAGGTGGACCTGCTCCAGCGCCACTACGCCTCCCAGCGGCACCGGCCCTGGTACGACCGCGAGGCGTTCCTGGGCCTGGCCCGCATCCGCGGCATCGAGTGCCACGCGCGCTATGCCGAGGCCTTCCACGTTTCCAAGCTGACTGTCGATCTGGAGAACTGATGCGGGTACTTCTCACCGGCCACCAGGGTTACCTGGGCAGCGTGATGGCTCCCATGCTGGCCGAGGCCGGGCACCAGGTGGTCGGCCTGGACTCAGGACTGTTCGCCGACTGCCTGCTCGGCCCCGCGCCCGAGACGGTCGAGGCGCACGCGGTGGACCTGCGCGACGCGGGCCCCGAACACGTGGCGGGATTCGACGCGGTGATCCACCTGGCCGCGCTGTCCAACGACCCGCTCGGCGCGCTCGCGCCCGACCTGACCTACGACATCAACCACCACGCCTCCGTCCGGCTGGCCAGGCTGGCCAAGGAGGCGGGCGTGCGCCGCTTCCTGTACGCCTCCACCTGCTCGGTCTACGGCGCGTCCGGCGGCGAGGACCTGCTGGGCGAGGACGCGCCGCTGCGCCCGGTGACGCCGTACGCCGAGTCCAAGGTGCGGGTCGAGGACGACCTGGTCGTGCTGGCCGACGACGACTTCACGCCGGTGTTCCTGCGCAACGCCACCGCCTTCGGGTTCTCCCCGAGGCTGCGCGCCGACATCGTGCTGAACAACCTGGTGGGCCACGCGCACCTGACCGGCGAGGTCCGGGTGCTGTCCGACGGCACCCCCTGGCGCCCGCTGGTCCACGCGCGCGACATCGCCGAGGCGTTCGCGGCAGCGCTCACCGCGCCACGCGAAGCCGTGCACGCGACCGCCTTCAACGTGGGCACCGAGGTCAACAACGTGACCGTCGCCGAGATCGCGGCCGAGGTCGTCGCCGCCGTGCCCGGGTCGACGCTGACCATCACCGGCGAGACCGGGTCCGATCCGCGCTCCTACCGCGTCGACTTCTCCCGGATCAGGGCCGTGCTGGGCTACGAGGCGCGCTGGACGGTCAAGGCGGGTGCGGTGGAGCTGATCGACGCCTACCGCGAGCACGGCCTGACGAAGCAGGACTTCGAACGCCGCTTCACCCGGCTGGCCCGGCTCGCCGACCGGCGCGCGGCCGGCACCGTCGACGACACCCTGCGTCCATGACCGGGGAGGACATGCACGACCTGGTACGGCGGCTCTACCCGCTGTGCCGGAGCATCACCGGAGACGGGCTGCGGCAGACCCTGGAGATCATCGGCGAGTCGATCCCGCTGGAGATCACCCAGGTGCCGACGGGCACCAAGGTCCTGGACTGGACGATCCCCCGGGAATGGAACATCCGCGACGCCTACATCAAGGACGCCGCGGGAAACAGGGTGGTCGACTTCCGGGACTCCAACCTGCACGTCGTGGGTTACAGCGTGCCGGTCGAGGCCACCATGTCCCTGGAGGAGCTGCGCCCGCACCTGCACACGCTGCCCGACCAGCCGGACCTGGTCCCGTACCGGACCAGCTACTACGCCGAGAGCTGGGGCTTCTGCCTGAGCCAGAACACCCTGGACGGCATGGCGGACGGCCCGTACGAGGTCAGGATCGACTCCACGCTGGCCGACGGGCACCTGACCTACGGCGAGCACGTGGTCCGCGGCAGCAGCTCCCAGGAGGTGCTGATCTCCTGCCACATCTGCCATCCCTCGCTGGCCAACGACAACCTGGCCGGCGTGGCGGTGGCCGCGGCCCTGGCGCGGCGGCTGACCGATCCCTGGTACACCTACCGGTTCATCTTCGCGCCCGGCACCATCGGCGCGATCACCTGGCTCGCCCTGAACCGGGAGCGTACCGACCGGGTCAAGCACGGCGTGACCCTGGCCTGCGCGGGAGACGGCGGCGCGATCACCTACAAGCGCAGCAGGCGCGGCGACGCGGAGATCGACCGGGTCTTCGCGCACGTGCTGAAGGACCGGCGGCACACCGTCCTGGACTTCTCCCCGTACGGCTACGACGAGCGGCAGTACTGCTCGCCGGGCTTCAACCTGGCCGTCGGCTCGCTGACCAGGACACCCTACGGAGGCTATCCGGAGTATCACACCTCGGCCGACAATCCCGACTTCGTGCGTCCCGAGGCCATGGAGGACACCCTGGAGACGCTGTGGACGGCCGTGCGGGTCCTGGAGGACAACCGCCGTTACCAGAACCTCAGCCCGTACGGCGAGCCCCAGCTGGGGACCCGCGGACTGTACGGGTCACTCGGCGGGCGCAGTGACACGAAGCAAGCGCAGATGGCGATGTTGTGGGTGTTGAGCTTTTCCGACGGGCTGAACAGCCTCCTCGACATCGCGGAACGGTCGAACCTGCCGTTCCAGGCAATAGCGGACGCGGCACACGCCCTGCAGAACGCGGGCCTGGTGAAGGAGTGGATGGGTTGAACCTGGCGCTGAAAGTCGGCGACGTGGTCGAGGTCCTCAGCGCGGAGGAGATCCTCGCCACGCTCGATGAGAAGGGGGAGCTGGACAGCCTCCCCTTCATGCCCGAGATGCTGCGCTTCTGCGGGCAGCGGCTCACCGTGCACAAGGTGGCCAACAAACTCTGCGACACGATGACCAGGACCGGGATGCGGCGCATGGAGGACGCCGTCCACCTGACGGGCTCCCGCTGCGACGGCGCGGCCCACGGCGGCTGCCAGACCGCCTGCCTGCTCTACTGGAAGACCGCCTGGCTCAAGCAGGTGGACGGGCCGCCCACCCCGGAGCCGGCCGTCCGCCCCGAGCGGCCGCTGCTGCCGATCCTGGAGGTCAACACCCGCAGGGAGCCGGGGCCCGAGGGCGAGGAGCGCTTCCGCTGCCAGGCCACGGAGCTGCTGCGCGCCGCCCCGGAACAGCTCCCGCTCCGCGACATGAGGCAGTACGTCACCGACATCCAGGTGGGCAACGCCGGGGTCGGAGCGACCCTGCGCACGCTCTTCTTCGGGGTGTTCAACCGCTACCAGCGCCTGTCCAGGAAGTTCCCGAAGTGGCTGCGCGTCAAGGGCGGCCTGGCGTGGGGCTTCGTACGGCCGGGCCCGCACGACGGCCGCACGCCGACGGGCACGACCGACCTCCAGCCGGGCGAGCTGGTGCGGATCAAGTCCAGGGACGAGATCGTCGCCACGCTGAACACCAAGGGGTTCAACCGCGGCCTGGGCTTCGAGGAGGACATGGCGCGTTCGTGCGGGCGCGTCGCCCGCGTGAGCGCCCGCGTCGAGCGCTGCATCGACGAGAAGACCGGCGAGATGCTGGAGATGAAGAACCCGTGCATCGCGCTCGAGGGGATCATCTGCGACGGCGTCTACAAGTCCAACTGCCCCCGCGCGTTCGTCCCGTTCTGGCGGGAGATCTGGCTGGAGCGGGTCAACGAGCCTAGCTAGGAAGACAGGCATGGCAGAGCAAACGAGCCCGGACATCAGCGACATCGGGCGTAAAGCGGGCCGAGGGGCCGTGTGGAGCTTTCTCGGCACACTGGTCACCCGCGCGGGCTCGTTCATTCTCGGCCTGATTCTGGCCAGACTCCTCGCGCCGGCGGACTTCGGCATCTACGCGGTCGCGCTCGCGGCCACCCAGTTCGTCATGGTCGTCAAGGACGTCGGCGTCATGTCGGCCGTCGTGCAGTGGCGCGGGAAGCTGGAGGACATCGCCCCGACGGCCACGACCCTGACCATGATCTCCGCGCTGTGCCTGTACGGGATCTTCTGGGTCGGCGCACCGTACTTCTCGATGCTGGCCGGCAGCGAGGAGGCCACGTCCGTGGTGCGCATCCTCACCGCGGTCATCCTCGTCGAGGCGGTCACCGCGGTGCGCAGCGCGGCCCTGCTGCGCTGGTTCCAAACCGGCAAGAACACCAAGGCCGTCCTGGCGGGCTTCCTGGTCAACGCGCCGGTGGCCATCGTCCTGGCGATCAACGGGGCGGGGGCCTACAGCTTCGCCTGGGGGCAGTTCGTGGGGGCCGTGGTCACCGGCGTCTTCATGCTGCTCTACGCGCGGCTGCCCTTCCGGTTCGGGTTCGACCGGCAGATCGCGGCCAAGCTGCTGCGCTTCGGCATCCCCTCGGCGGCGGGGATCGCGCTGGAGGTCACGCTGCTCAACGTGGGCTACATCATCGTCGGCAACATCATGGGCAAGGACTGGCTGGGCTTCTACCTGATGGCGTTCAACGTGTCGAGCTGGGTCCCCGGCATGATCGGCAGCGCCATCCGCATGGTGTCGATCGCCGGCTTCTCCCGGCTGGCCGAGCGGAACGAGGAGTCGCTGTCGCTCGGCGTGCAGAAGAGCGTGCCGCTGCTCATCGCCACAGTGCTGCCGCTGGCCGTCTTCATGGCGGTGCTGGCGCACCCGCTGATCATCTTCATCTACGGCCCGAAGTGGGAGCTGGCCGCCGGCGTGCTGCGGTTCCTGGCGGTCCTGATGGTGGTGCGCATGCTCACCTCCTTCGCCCTCGACATCCTGAACGGCCAGGGCGCCACCCGCTCGACGGTCTGGATGAACCTCGGGCACGCGGCGGCGATGATCCCGGCGGTCATCGTCGGCACGAATCTCGACGGCATCCGCGGCGCCGCGATCGGGCAGGCGGCCGCGGCCGCGCTGGTCGCCCTGCCGCTCGCTGTGCTCGCCGTGCAGCGGGCGGGGGTACGGCTCGCGCCGGCCCTGCCTGGTCTCGTCCGCCCGGCGGGGGGAGCGCTGATCTGCGCGGCCGTCATGCTGGGCCTCGCGCTGCTGACCCGGGGGAGCCCCCTGATCCAGCTCGTCGTGGCGGGCGGCGGCGGCCTGCTGGCCTACGTGCTGGTCGTGGTGACCCGCGACCAGTTCCACATTGTGAGCGATCGCCTGGTGCGGCTGCTTCCCGCCCGCGCGCGATGACCTCGAGGAGAAGCGATGCTGGTGTCCATCGGAATCCCGGTCCGCAACGGTGCGGACCGCCTGGAGGCGGCCGTGCGATCGGCGCTGGCCCAGGATCACGCCGAGATCGAGGTGGTGATCTCGGACAACGCCTCCACCGACGGCACGGAGGAGCTCTGCCGCGAGTTCGTCAGGCAGGACAGCCGGATCTCCTACTACCGGCAGCCGCGTGACCTGCACGTGATCGGCAACTTCGTGGAGGTGCTCCGGCGGGCGCGGGGCGAGTTCTTCCGCTGGATGGGCGACGACGACCTGCTCGAACCGGACTACGTCTCCCGGACGCTGGAGCCGTTCCTGGCCGACGAGCGGCTCATCCTGGTCACCTCGGACATCAGCTACACCGGGGCGGACGGCACGGTCCACCAGCCCAGCTACCGCGGCACCCAGATGCTCTCCGACGATCCCATCGACCGCCTGGACGAGCTGTGGGACGTGGTCACCACCCAGCACCACGGACTGGACCCCCTCTACGGGCTGATGCGGCGGGCGCGGGTGGCCGCCGTGCCCCGGCCGCTGATGATCCGTGAGGACGAGGTCTACGCCACCATGCTGGCGCTGACCGCGCCCTGGGGCCACGTGCCGGAAGCCCTCGCCCATCGCAACCTGCGCGAGCGGCGCCTGTCCGGGATCGCCTCGGCGCTCGGGGTCCCGGCCTGGACCGCGCATTTCGCCACGACGCTGCAGTTCCGGGCGATGTACCGGGCCGTGCGGCTCATGGAGCTCTCCCCGGAGCAACGTAACCGTGCCCATGCCGTGCTGCTGCGTACGTACTGGCGCCGGCAGCAGCAGATGGTGACGCACCGCAGCCGCAAACTCGCCGGGTTGGCCGCCCGACTCGTCTCCTCGAAAGGGTGATCTCCTCTTGTTGATTCGCATCGTGCGCCTGCTCATGCAGCCGGGCCGGATCCTGCTGGCCGTCCTGCGGCGCCTGCCGTTCGGCTCGTACGAGCTGCGCTGCGCGCTCGACCTCCACCCGAGGCCGCACTACGCCTACGGCGTGCAGCAGGCGGCGGAGCTGGCCAGACGCCTCGGCGTCGGCCGGATCAGCGTGGTCGAGTTCGGTGTCGCGGGCGGCTCGGGCATGGTGGAGCTCAACCGCATGGCGGCGCTGGCGACGGCCGCGTCGGGGGTGAAGATCGACGTCTACGGCTTCGACACCGGCGCCGGGCTGCCCAAGCCCACCGACTACCGGGACCTGCCCTACATCTGGCGCGAGGGCGACTTCGTCATGGACGTCGACGCCCTCCGGGCCCGGCTGGGGACGGCCTCGCTGATCCTGGGCAACATCGAGGACACGGTCGGCGAGTTCCTCGACGGCGAGCGTCCGGCGCCGATCGGGTTCGTCTCCATCGACGTGGACTTCTACTCCTCGACCGCGGCGGCGCTCCGGCTGTTCAAGGGCGACCACAAATACTTCCTGCCGCGCGTGTTCTGCTATCTCGACGACACCGTCGGTGACGACGACCAGATCATCCACAACGACTATGTCGGCGAGCTCAGCGCGATCCGGGAGTTCAACGAGGACAACGAGCTGATGAAGCTGGCGCCGATCAACGGCCTGCGGCACAAGCGCGCGGTTCCCGCACCCTGGAACGACAACATCCAGGCGCTGCACCGCTTCGACCACCCGGACTATTCGGTCTATGTGGGCAGGCCGGACACACAGACACAGTTGCCTCTTTAACCCCTCTAACCCCCTGTAACGAAGAAGCGGGCAAAGGCGAGAGAAGGGAAAAGAACCACGCGAGGGGGAAAATCTCGCTATGTCCGTTTTATTGGCAAATAGCCGAATCGGCGATGACGTTCGGCGCAAAATGCTCTTCCAGGGAGACCTCTTCCTCTACTCCGCGACGCCCGCCTCGGTCAAGCTGATCGAGTTCGCCCGCGAGTTGGTCGAGGAGGCGTTCGAGGGCCGCGACCCCCAGACCGCCCAGTACGAGATGCCGGTCGAGGAGTTCGCGGCGCTGCTCGCGGACCTCAAGCCGCGCTTCATCCACCACCCCACCAGCAAGAGGCTCCTCGTCACCCTGCTGGACGAGCTGGGTATGGCGCTGGACAAGACCTACTTCGACGTGCCGAGACTGCGCACCTCCACCGCCGACCACTACCTCGACTCCGGCATCTCCTACGCCTACCACGCCCATCGCGACTGCTGGTACGCCGCGCCGTTCTGCCAGGTCAACTGGTGGATCCCGATCTACGAGGTGGTCCCGGAGAACGTCTTCGCCCTGCACCCGCAGTACTTCGACCGCCCCGTACGCAACGGCAGCGGCCGCTACGACTACGCGGAATGGACCGCGGTGAGCCGGCCCACGGCCGCCCAGCACGTCCACAGCGACACCCGCGAGCAGCCCAAGCCGGAGGAGGCGCTCGACCTCGAGACCGAGCTCCGGCTGGTGCCGGAGCCGGGCGGCATGCTCCTCTTCTCGGGGGCGCACCTGCACTCCACCGTCACCAACACCTCCGGCAGGACCCGCTTCAGCATCGACTTCCGCACCGTCCACATCGACGACGTCCGCTCCCGCGCGGCGGCGCCCAACGTGGACGCCACCTGCCGCGGCACCACCCTGCGGGACTTCTACCGGGCCGACGACTTCACGCGCATCCCGGAGCGGCTCGCGGCGGAGTACGAGGCCGAGGCGCTGGCCAAGGTCACCTGACGAACCGCGCGCGTACGGCGTCGCGCAGCCCCTTCCAGCTCCGGTGCCGCTGGAAGGGCAGCTCGAAGACCGAGGCGAACAACCACGCCGTCCCCACGCTCACCGGCACGGCCAGGGCGAGCGTGAGCAGGAAGGTCGGCATGCCGGGCGGCACGTGCGGGGCGACGACGAGCCGGTTCACCATGACGACGAGCGGTGAGTGGATCAGGTAGAGGCTGTAGGAGAAGGAGCCCAGCCGCCGGAGCGGACGCGTGTCGAGCAGCCGTACGAGCCAGACCGGACGGCCCGTCGCCACACCCGTCAGCAGCAGCCCGGCGGCCGGGCCGACCGCCAGGTCCACCCAGAAGAAGTTCGCGACCACCCAGACCGGCCCGGCGAACACGATGAGCAGGAGCGCCGGGAGCGCGGCGGCCGCCGCGAACCAGTGCCAGGGCAGCCGCTCCGTACGATCCTGCGCGCGCACGACGCCGGCGCAGACCGCGCCCACGGCGAAGAGCACGGCGAACTGCGGGGTCAGCCGCATCAGCAGGTCCACGGCCGGCACGGAAGGCGCCAGCGCCCCCACCGCCACGACGATCGCGGTCACCGCGCCGAGCATCACCGCCGCGCCCATTTTCCGCAGGACCAGCAGCATCAGCGGGAACACCAGGTAGAGCTGCGCCTCGACGGCGATCGACCACAGGGCCCCGTTGGGGCTGGGGGAGCCGAAGACGTCCTGCAGGAGGAGCCCGTAGATGAGGGCCGACTGCCCGGTGGGTGGCTGCTGGCCGGGCTGCGGGATGACCGTCCACGCGATCACCAGGCTGAACGCCAGCGCCGCCCAGTAGGGCGGCAGGATGCGCCAGGCGCGGCGGTTGAGGAACGTGGGGATGCCGCCCAGCCGCCAGCCGGACCGGGCGGGCGAGATCGCCAGCGAGAAGCCCGACAGGACGATGAACACCACGACCGCGAAATGGCCGTACAGCAGCCATCCCGTCCACCAGGGCGCGTCGTTGACCGGGAACCCGGGGAAGGACAGGAGCCAGCAATGGTGCAGGACGACGAACAACGCGGCCAGGCCCCGTAAGCCGTCGAGTCCGGCCAGCCTGCCCCGCGTCGCCGGACGCTCTACTGTCAGCCCCACCGAAGCCCCCGTCGCCGTAGTCGTAGGTCTATCGGTTCGACTACGCGCGGTGTAACCGTTCTTCGGAGATGTAACGTCTGGCCGTGGATGGGCGATGGTCCGCTATAGAGCAAGCATTGCTGATGCGGGGGAACGTACCAAAATGGAGTTCTGGAAGGCGATCCTTGGTCTTCTCCGCCGACTTCGAATAGGCCCGCCACTGGTCCTTCTGTCGATCCTGGTGGGCGCTGTGGTGTACACGGTCCTTCCGGCGCACTACACGGCCGATGTCTCCCTCGTCCTGGCCACGCCGGTGAACGGCGGCACCGTTCCCTCCGACAGGACCAAGCAGGGGCTCACCAATCCGTTCCTCTCCTTCAACGACGCACTGAAGACCGGGGCCAGCATCGTCATCCTGTCCATGAACACGCAGGACGTCTGGACGCAGCTCGGCGCGCCCAAGGACGGCCCGACGGAGATCACGATCGACGACGGGCGCTCCAACCCGAACGTCCTGGACATCAACGGGCCCTACATCTACATCAGGGTCGACAGCGAGTCCCCGCAGAAGGCCACGGCCGTGCTGATGGCGGCACGTGAGCGAGTGGCGACCGAGCTGTTCAAGTGGCAGAAGGCGCTCGGCGCTCCGGCCAACACCTTCATCACCTCCACCGACATCGTGCCGCCGTCCACGCCCGAGTCCGACCACAGCGTGAACTGGCAGGGGGCGATCGGCGGCGCCGTGCTCACCCTGGTCCTGGGTCTCGGCATCGCCTACGGCGTGGTGACCAGGCGCGCGCCCAAGCAGCAGAAGCGGCCTGATCCCCCGGCGCCCATGGCGGTCCCGCTGGCCGCTCCCCTGGCGACCCCGGCCCCGGCCCCGACCCCGGCCCCGACCCCCAGCCCGGCGCCGAGCCCCAGCCCGGTCCTCAGCCCGCTCGCCACCCCGGCCCCCGCTCCGGAGCCGGTGCCCGTGGCGCAGCCGGTGGAAGTGCCGGAGCCGGTGTCCATGGATCTCGACGACGACAGCTCCGCCACCATGGAGTTCCCCATCTACCGGGGGGAGCCCCTCTCGCCTGTGCCCTGGCCCGGGAAGGCGAGCCAGGACAACGGCGAGGGATGAGGCCCGCGCATGGACTTCTGGGCGACGGCGAGCATCCTGTTCAAGCGCTGGTACGTGACAATCCCGGCCTTCCTGCTCACGATCGTGGGAGCGTTCGGCGTCTTCGCCGTGGCGCCCAAGACCTTCATCTCCAGCTCGGCGCTGGTCCTGACCCTGCCGGTCACCGGCGGCAGCGTGCCCAGCGACCCCAGGTTCCCCAACCCGCGCACCAACCCCCTGGTCTCCTTCGACCAGGGGCTGAGCATGACCTCGTCGATCCTCATCCAGGCGCTGAACACCCCTCAGGCGGTCGCCAAGGTCGGCGCGCCGATCGGCGGCGACGTCACACTCAAGATCACCAGCGGGGGAACGAACCCCGAGATGATGCCGGCGACCCCGTTCATCGTGATCACCTGCGAGGCGCCGAGCGCTGAGCTGGCCCACGGCATCGTCGTGAAGGTCACCGAGCTGGCCCAGCAGGAGCTGCGCGCCCGCCAGCAGCAGGTCAACGCGCCGCCCACCACGTACGTGAGCGCCACCGTCGTGGTGCCGCCCACCCAGCCCGACGAGAAGAAGGGCAGCCGGATGCGCAGTGCGGTGGTCACCGGGGCGCTGGCGTTCTTCATGAGCCTGTTCGCCGCCTTCGCGTTCGAGAGCTTCGTCCGCCATCGCCGGGCCCGCCGTCCGAGCCCGCCCGAGCTCGGACTGTACGAGCCTGTCGCGAGCAACGGAACCCGGTCGCTGGCTGGACGCGAATGACCACGGCCACCCTGCCGCGGCGGCCGCTCCGCCGCGCCGACGGCGCCACGCTGGTCTGCGTCTTCGTCGTGGTCCTGCTCATGCTGCCGGCCCGCCTGGCGGTGGCCGGGCTCCCGCTGTCGCTCACGCCCGCCGAGATCATGGCACTGGCGCTGGGCGTGGTGTGGGTGTGCGCGCAGATGGTCACCACGACGGGCGTGGCCAAGGGCGGCAACCCGGTCCGCACCGCGATCTTCGTGTACGGCATGCTCCTGCTGGCGATCTACGGGTACACGACCTACCGGTACCTGCCGTCCGACGAGCTCAACCTCTCCGACCACACGTTCGTGCTCTACGCGGGCTACGTGAGCGTGCTCCTGGTGATGTGCGACGGCATCGGCAGCCGCGAGCGCCTCGACTTCGTGCTCAAGGCGGTCGTGATCGGCGGCACGTTCGCGGCGATCGTCGCCCTGCTGCAGTTCCGGCTCGACTTCGACGTCACCCAGTACATGCAGATCCCGGGGCTGCGCCACTCCTCCGTCGAGGAGGTGCCCACCGTGATCTCCCGCTCGGACCTGCGCCGCGTCGCCGGCACGCTCGGGCATCCGATCGAGTTCGGGGCGGTGTCGGCGATGCTGCTGCCGCTGGCCGCGCACCTCGGCTTCCAGGCGCGCAGCCGCGGCGAGGCCGCGACCCGCTGGTGGATGTGCGCCGTCATCATCGCGGCCGGCCTGATGTTCTCGGTCTCCAGGACCGCCGTGCTCGGCCTGGCCGGGGCGGGGCTGATCCTGCTGCTCGGCTGGTCCAACCGGCGGCGGATCGTCACCATCGGCGCGTTCGTGGTGTTCCTGGGCTTCATGAAGGTCCTGGCGCCCGGCCTGATCGGCACGTTCTACAACCTGTTCGCCGGCGCCGGCGAGGACAGCAGCATCATCTACCGCACCCACGACTACCCCTTCGCGATGCGGGAGTTCGGCAAGAGCCCGATCTTCGGCCGTGGGCTCGGCACCTGGTATCCCTTCAAGCATCAGGTGTTCGACAACCAGTACCTGCTGTCACTGGTCGAGACCGGGCTCGTCGGCGTGCTGGGGTTCGTCGGCGTGATCGGGTGCGGGATCGTGGTCGCCCTCTGGGTCCGCCGGCTGAGCCCCGACCCGAACGTCCGCAACCTGGGGCTCACCATCGCCGCCTGCCTGGTGATCCCGCTGCTGGGGGCGGCCACCTTCGACCTGCTCTCCTTCCCCGGCATCACCAGCGTGATGTTCCTGCTGGTCGGCGCGGCGGGGGCGCTGCTGCGGTTCGAGCGCCGGGATCAGGCGGACAGGCTGGTCCTGAGCTCCTTCCAGGAGCCCGCCGACCTGTCGCGCTCGCTGATCGCGGTGACCGGCAACGGCCAGGGCAGCGCGAGGTCGGGGTCGTCGTAGCGGACGGCCAGGTCCTCGGCGGGGTCGTGCTCCCTGTCGATGCGGTAGCAGACGTCGGCGTGCTCGGTCAGCGCCTGGTAGCCGTGCAGGATCCCCGGCGGCACGTAGAGGTGCGCGAACGACACGTCGTCGAGCCGGACGGTGACGTGCGAGCCGAACGTCGGCGAGGCCGGGCGCGCGTCCACCAGGATGTCGAGCACGGCGCCGTGCGCCGCCCGTACGAGCTTGGCCTCGCCGCGGCCCGAGCGGCCGTGCATCCCCCTGATCGTGCCCAGGCGCGAGCGCGACTGGCTGTCCTGGATGAACGTCGCGTGGTCCAGCCCGTGCTCCGCGGCGATCGCGGCGTCGAAGGTCCTGGTGAAGAAGCCCCGATCGTCGTGGAAGGGCGTCGGCACGAACAGCAGCACGCCTTCGAGCTCCAGATGCTCGACTCTCATGGTGTCCCTTTCATCCGGGTAGGGTGCGCAGCCGCCGGGAGGGCCTGAGGAGGGCCACGACCGACGCTCTGGCCGTACGGCGGCCCGCGGCGGCCCGCATGGCCTCGCCGAGCAGGACGGCGAGATAGAAGCCCACGGTCGCGATCCTGCCCCTGCGCCGCCGGAACAGCCGCACGCGGTTGACCGTGAGCAGCGCGGCGAGCATCGGGCTGGTCTTCGCCTCGCCGCCGATGTGCTCGACCACCGCGGCGGGCTCGTACCAGAGGGTCCAGCCCCCGTCCGCGGCCCGCAGCGCGAACTCGGTCTCCTCGCTGTAGAGCAGGAAGGACTCGTCCCACGGGCCGACCTCGGTGAGAGCCGCGACCGAGATGAGCATGGCGGCCCCGGTGGCCCAGTCCGCGGGGCCGGGTCGTTCGTAGCGGCCGGGGTCGACGATCATCTCGCCCAGCGCGCCGACGCGGCCCGCGAGGTGCCCGCCGAGCACCGCCTCGGCCAGCGCACGGCGTACGGCCGGCGTGCGGCGCAGCGAGTGGTGGAGCACGCCCTCGGTGCTGAGCAGCCGCGGGACGGCGATGCCGGTGCCCGGACGGCCGAGGGCCTCGCTCAGCACGGCCAGCGAGCCGGGGCGCAGGCGGCAGTCGGGGTTCATCACGAAGATCGCGTCGAGCTCGTCGAGGTCGAGCGCCGCGATCCCGGCGTTGATCGCCGCCGCGTACCCGGCGTTCCGGCCCACTGGAACGGGACGGACGGGCAGGCCGGTGGCCTGTTCCGCGATGCCGAGCGAGCCGTCCTTGGAGGCGTTGTCGGCCACGACGACGGCGGTGAGCCGTACCCCGGCGCTGCCCTCGGGCAGGGAGGCCAGGCAACCGCCGAGGACCGGAGCGCTGTTGTAGGTCACGATCACGATCGCGACTCGGGGAGGGCCGGGCGTCACATGTCGCCATCGCGCCCCAGCAATGGAGCGTTACAGGTAACAGCTGACACGGCTGAGGCGATGAGGAGGTAGGGGCCGGGTGTCGTAGAGACGGAGACACATTTCATGCAGGATCTGCAGGCGTTCACCTTCCGCCGGGATGACCTCTTCCCGTTGGCGGACAAGTATTCCGAGCAGTTCCGTACGGCCTCGCCGTTCCGCCATGTGGTCATCGACGACTTCCTGCCGCCCGAGGTGCTGGAGCCCGTCCTCGGGGAGTTCCCCGAGCCGCGTGACGCGACCTGGGAGCGGTTCGACACCGCTCGCGAGGTGAAGCTGGCGCTGGCCGACACCGAGCGCATGGGGCCGGCCACCAGGCATCTGCTGGCGGAGTTCAACAGCGGGGTGTTCGTCGAGTTCCTGGAGCGGATGACCGGCATCACGCAGCTCGTCTCCGACCCGCACTTCGAGGGCGGCGGCCTGCACCAGATCCGGCCGGGCGGCTTCCTCAAGGTGCACGCCGACTTCAACAAGAGCCGGAAGCTCAACCTCGACCGCCGGCTCAACGGCCTGCTCTACCTCAACAAGGACTGGGAGGAGAGCTACGGCGGGCACCTGCAGCTGTGGAACCGGGACATGACCGAGTGCGAGGGCAAGATCCTCCCGCTCTTCAACCGGTTCGTGCTGTTCGCCACGACCGACGACGCCAACCACGGGCATCCGGACCCGCTCACCTGCCCGCAGGACCGGGCGCGGCGCTCGATGGCGCTCTACTACTACTCCAACGGCAGACCCGAGGACGAGGTCACCGACGACCACACCACGCTGTTCAAGCAGCGGCCCGGCGAGGCGTGGAAGAGCAACCTGCGCCAGGTCGCCAAGCGCTGGACGCCACCCGCGCTGGCCGATCTCGTCGGCGGCCGGAGGACCAAGGCCTAGTGAGGTCGTACGTCGTCGGTCTGGGCCTGATCGTGCTGCTGAGCGGGTGCCAGAGCTCCGGCGCCCGGGAGCCGATCGCCACCCGGCCGCCCACCCCGAGCGCGTCCGAGTCCGCTTCGGCCCCGCCGCTGAAGCCGCAGGAGCGGAGCTGGCCGGGGCCGGACAACACGGGTGTGCCCAAGGGCGTGCCCCTACGCGAATCCGGATCCATCCGGGTGACCAAGAGCGGCACGGTCATCGACGGCGTCGAGGTGACCGGCTACATCACGGTCGAGGCCGACAACGTGACCATCCGCAACACGCGGGTCCGCGGCACGAAGGGCTGGTGGGGGATCCTCCAGCGCGAGGGGCGCACCGGGCTGACGGTCGAGGACAGCGAGATCTTCGGCAACGGCAAGGAACGCACCCAGTTCGGCATCCTCAACCAGGGCAAGCTGCTCACGGTGCGCCGGGTCGACATCCACACGATCTCCAACGGGATCCTGACCCAGCAGGGCGTGGTCGAGGACTCGTACGTGCACGACCCGAAGTACTACTCCGGCGACCACACCGACATGATCATGTCGACCGGGCCGCCCGCCGACGGCACCGAGCTGATCATCCGGCGCAACACGGTGATCAACACGCTCGACCAGACCGGCGCGATCGCGCTCTTCCAGGACTTCGGCGTGGTCAAGAACGTGACGGTGGAGGGCAACCTGCTGGCCGGGGGCGGCTGGTCCCTGTACGCGGGCGCCGGGGCCAAGGGCAAGTCGTCGAACATCAAGGTGATCGGCAACGTCTTCAGCCGCAAGGTATGGCCCAAGGGCGGATCTGCCGGGCCGGTTTCATATTGGGATAAGGACGGGCCCGGAAATACGTGGCACGGCAACACCTGGGAAAACGGCGGGACGGTAAGTCCGGGATAACGGGCTTTTTGTGATCATTGAGAAAGGTGAGATTTCTGGGAATTGAGGGGTAAGCGAGTCCTTTTCGGCAAAAACCCCTCTTTGTGCTTCCGGCGTGGCTACTCTCTCCCCTTGGGGACTCGACGTGGCCGTGATCGGAAGGAGTCGCCTGTGTCGCGACATCGGGGCAGTAAACGAAGTAAAAGGCGGAACGCGTGGTTACCCCTGGCAGGTGCCTCCGCCATCGCGGTGCTGGCCGGCGGGTACGGCATCGTCGCCTCTGACGCGCTGAAGCCTCAGGCGGCCCTGACGGACGCGGGCGGGGCGAAGGCTTCGGTCTCGCCGCACGCCGCCGCCGGGCAGAAGTCCCGGCCGCGGCCCACCACCGAGAGCCCGCGGCCGCGGAAGGAGCGGACCAGAGGACCGTGGTGGTGGCCCAAGCGGCCCACCAAGAAGCCGACCTCGCGGCCGACGCCCAAGCCGACCGGGACACCCGTCAAGACGCCGACCCTGATCTCCTCGCCGACACCGACACCGACGCAGACCAGGACGTCCGGTGCGACTCCGACACCCACGCGTGAGACGCCGACGCCCACCAGGACGCCCGAGACTCCTACACCGACTCCCACCAGGACGCCCGAGAGTCCCACGCCGACCCCGACGCGGACCCCGACTCCCACGGTGACGCCGACGAGGACGCCCACCACTCCGACCGCGACCCCCACGGCGACCCCCACGAGGACGCTGCCCGGGACCCCCACGGCGACTCCCACGAAGACGCCGACGACCACCGCCCCGCCGCCGAGCGGCGGCTGGCCCGGACCCGGGAACACCGGCGTTCCCGCCGGCACCGACCTGGTCCGCAAGACCGGCTCGATCGTCATCAAGGAAGACGGCAAGGTCATCGACGGCTGGGACATCACCGGCGACATCACGGTCGAGGCCGACAACGTGACCATCCGCAACACCCGGGTGCGCGGGCAGGACGACTACTGGGGCATCCTCCAGCGCGAGGGCTTCTCGGGCCTCAAGGTCGAGGACAGCGAGATCTTCGGCAACGGCAAGAACCGCACCCAGTTCGGCATCCTCAACCAGGGCAAGATGGTCACGATCCGCCGCGTGGACATCCACACGATCTCCAACGGCATCCTCACCGACCAGGGGCTGGTCGAGGACTCGTACGTGCACGACCCGAAGTACTACTCCGGCGACCACACCGACATGATCATGTCGACCGGCACCGCCGCCGCGGGCACCGAGCTGATCATCCGGCGCAACACGGTGATCAACACGCTCGACCAGACCGGCGCGATCGCGCTCTTCCAGGACTTCGGGGTGACCCGCAACGTCACCGTGCAGGGCAACCTGCTGGCCGGGGGCGGCTGGTCACTGTACGCGGGCGCCGGCAGGAAGGGCCTGTCCTCGAACATCAAGGTGATCGACAACGTCTTCAGCCGCAAGGTGTGGCCCAAGGGCGGATCTGCCGGCCCGGTGTCGTACTGGGACTCCAACGGGCCGGGCAACGTCTGGAAGGGCAACACCTGGGAGAGCGGCGGAGCGAGCGTGCTGGCCGCGGACTAGCTGCGGATCGCGATGACCGACTTCACCAGCCCGGCCAGCCGTTCGAAGCGGATCTGGGACTTGGGGAAGTAGTGCCGCATCTCGGTCACGCTGAGCAGCTCGACCTCCATGGCGATCATCCGGGCGGCGTCGCGGTCGGAGGTCGGGGTGTGGACCAGCGGCCAGCGGCGCAGGATCGTCGTCCGCGCGGCGAGCGGCAGGAACTGGAACCCGGGGAACAGGAAGTGCGGCTCGACCGGGAAATAGCGGTAGGGCGTCTGCACCCAGTGCCGCTCGGCCATCTCGTGCACGGTGTCGGCGAACCGCTGCCGACGCTGGTGCCCGCCGACGTGCTCGATCACCGCGTTGGAGAACACCAGGTCGTACCGCGTGCCACGGATCGCGGCCGGCAGGTCGCAGGCGTCGGCGATGTCGGCGCGCAGCCATGACGGCAGGTCGGCGGGCGGCTGCTCCAGGTTGACGATGTGTACGTGCGCCGGCTTGACCGGCGCTCGCATCCAGGCCCCGGCGGTGCCGCCGAGGTCGAGCACGTTCATCTGGTCGAGGTCGGGGAACCGGTCGGCGAACCACTGCCACCGCCGCGCCCGTGCCTTGGCCCCCAGCGAATCCGGAGCGTCCACGAAACGGCTGCGCAGGGCATTCAGACGGCTCATAAAGGCGCTCCTCCGGCCAGGATAAGTCCCCTCCATGCTCCCAGAATTATGCCGGCGCGGCTAAGCCTGTGATTCTTTGTGACATTCTTGCGACGCGTACCAATCGACAGTCCGGCGCAACCCTTCGTCCAATTCCGTGACAGGACGCCAGCCCAGCCGATCGGCGGCGGGCGCGATGTCGCCGACCTGCGTAATATCGTGCGGACGATCAGGGGCCGCGCCGAATTCGGGCTTCGTGCTCGCGCCGGTGATCCGATAAAGCCGCTCGACGACCTCATGGGCCGGGGTCCTGACGCCGGTCCCGATATCCAGCGAGTGCCCGACGGCCTTGTCCGATTCGCCCGCCAGAACGTAGGCGTCGACGACGTCGTCGACGTAGATCCAGTCGGCGAGCTTGGCGGCCCTGGTGAGCCGGGGGTGCTGGCCGCGCAGGAGGCAGAGCGTCACGTAGGGGACGAGCTTGGTGGTGTCGGGCTGGGCCGGCCCGTAGACCATGCTGGGGCGCAGGACGGTGACGGGCAGCCCCCAGAGCCGGTGGTAGAGCTGCGCGTAGCCGGTGGCGGCCCATTTGGACATCGCGTACGCCGACGATGGCGACGCGTGGTCGTTGCCGGGGCGCGGCTCCTCGATGGAGCCGGTGAAGACGGTCTTGACGCCGCCTTCGTGCGCGGCGGCCAGCACGTTGACCCCGCCGATGACGTTGTTCTCCAGGGTCGCGCGGACGACCTCGTCACCTCTCGAACCGGTGACCTCGCCGGCGAGGTGGAACAGGTGGGTCGGCCGTACCGACCGGAAGAGGCGCGTCGTCGCGTCGGCGTCGCTCAGGCTCGCCACGTGCCAGGTCTCGCCGTGGCGAGCCTGCTGGGGGCGGCGGCTGACGGCGTGCACCTGGGCGCCGAGCGCTCGTAAGCGCGTCACCAGATGCGCGCCGATGAATCCGGCCGCCCCGGTCACCAGCACCACGGTTTCCGGCCAATACGACATCGTGGATTGACCTCCGCGTTGAATGGTCGCGCTCACTTGGCCCTCGCCGGCCACGCAAGCTACCGCTCTCGGGCCTGAACGTTCGCCACTCCGCGGGGAAGATGGAGCCGTTCGGGCCGACGGCTCCATCTAATCAGCCGATGCGCCAGGTGTCTCCACCCATGAGCAGGTCGCTCAGGTCGCCGGGGCCCTTCTGCGCCACGGCCTCCTCAAGCTGCTCGGCCATCAGCACGTCGTATGCCGGCCGGTCGATCTGCCGGAAGATGCCGATCGGCACGTGCTCGAACGCCGGCTCGTCCAGCCTGCTGAGCGCGAAGGCCACCGACGGGTCGGGGGCGTGCGCGTCGTGCACGAGGATCTGGTCCTCGCTCACGCCGTCGCGCGCCACCACCTCGATGCCCCCGTTGGCCGCCCGCACGACGGCCTTGGAGGCGCTCACGATCGGCTGCCCGTGCTCCAGGCGCAGCGTGATGTCGTCGCGGACACTGGGGTCCTTGAGCTGCTCGAAGGCGTTGTCGTTGAAGATGTTGCAGTTCTGGTAGATCTCCACCAGCGACGTGCCGCGGTGCGCGGTGGCCTCGCGCAGCACCGACTGCAGGTGCTTGCGGTCGGAGTCGATGGTGCGGGCCACGAACGACGCCTCGGCGCCGAGGGCCAGCGAGATCGGGTTGAACGGCTTGTCCAGCGAGCCCATCGGCGTCGACTTGGTGATCTTGCCGACTTCGGAGGTGGGCGAGTACTGGCCCTTGGTCAGCCCGTAGATCCGGTTGTTGAACAGCAGGATGTTCAGGTTGACGTTGCGGCGCAGGGCGTGGATCAGGTGGTTGCCGCCGATCGACAGCGCGTCGCCGTCACCGGTGATCACCCACACCGACAGGTCGGGCCGGGAGGCGGCCAGCCCCGTCGCGATGGCGGGCGCGCGGCCGTGGATCGAGTGGAAACCGTACGTGTTGAGGTAGTACGGGAACCTCGACGAGCAGCCGATGCCCGACACGAACACGATGTTCTCGCGCTTGAGCCCCAGCTCCGGCAGGAAGCTCTGCACCGCGGCCAGGATGGCGTAGTCGCCACAGCCGGGGCACCAGCGGACCTCCTGGTCGGACTTGAAGTCCTTCAGGGTCTGCTTGGCGTCGGTCTTGGGGATGAGCGACAGGCCCTTCCCGTTAACGAGCTCAGTCACTGTCGATCACGTCCTGGATGACTCCGGCCAGCTCCTCGGCCTTGAACGGGAGCCCGCGCACACGGTTGTAGCTGATCACGTCGACGAGGTAGCGGGCCCGCAGCAGCAGCGCGAGCTGGCCGAGGTTGATCTCGGGCAGCAGCACCTTGTCGTAGCTCTTGAGCACCTCGCCGGTGTTGGCGGGCAGCGGGTTGAGGTGGCGCAGGTGGGCCTGGGCGACCTTGCCGCCGTTGCGCCTGATCCGGCGGACGGCCGCGGCGATCGGGCCGTACGTCGAGCCCCAGCCGATGACCAGCACCTTCGCGTCGCCGTCGGGGTCGTCGACCGCCAGCTCCGGCACGTCGATGCCGGCGATCTTCGCGGCGCGCGTGCGGACCATCAGGTCGTGGTTGTTCGGGTCGTAGGAGATGTTGCCGGTGCCGTCGGCCTTCTCGATGCCGCCGATGCGGTGCTCCAGCCCGGCCGTGCCGGGGATGGCCCACGGGCGGGCCAGCGTCTCGGTGTCGCGCTTGTACGGCAGGAACTCGCCGTCGGCGCCGTTCGGGGCGTCGGTGAACGGCTGCGAGATGTCCGGCAGGTCGGATACTTCGGGCAGGCGCCAGGGCTCCGAGCCGTTGGCCAGGTAGCCGTCCGAGAGCAGCATGACCGGGGTGCGGTACTTGACCGCGATCCGGGCGGCCTCGATGGCGGCGTCGAAGCAGTCGCTCGGCGACATCGGCGCCACGATCGGCACCGGCGACTCGCCGTTGCGGCCGAACATGGCCATCAGCAGGTCGGTCTGCTCGGTCTTGGTCGGCATGCCGGTGCTCGGGCCCGCGCGCTGCACGTCCACGATGAGCAGCGGCAGCTCCGTGGTGACCGCCAGGCCGACGGTCTCGGCCTTCAGCGCCACACCCGGGCCGGACGTGGTGGTCACGCCGAGCGCTCCGCCGAACGCGGCCCCGAGCGCCGCGCCGACGCCCGCGATCTCGTCCTCCGCCTGGAAGGTGCGGATGCCGAACCGCTTGTGCTTGCTCAGCTCGTGCAGGATGTCGCTGGCCGGGGTGATCGGGTAGGAGCCCAGGAACAGCGGCAGCTTGGACTGCACGCTGGCGGCGATCAGACCGTAGGCCAGGGCCTGGTTGCCCGAGATGTTGCGATAGACGCCGGGGGCGAGCTGGGCGGGCTTGACCTCGTACGAGACGGAGAAGGACTCGGTGGTCTCGCCGTAGTTCCAGCCGGCCTGGAAGGCGGCGATGTTGGCCTTGGCGATGTCAGGCTTCTTCGCGAACTTCTGCTCGAGGAACTTGACGGTGTGCTCGGTCGGCCGGTGGTAGAGCCAGCTCAGCAGGCCCAGCGCGAACATGTTCTTCGACCGCTCGGCGTCCTTCTTGGACAGGTCGAAACCTTCGAGGGCCTTGACGGTGAGCGAGGTCAGCGGCACCGCGTGCACGCGCCACTCGCTGAGCGAGTCGTCCTCCAGCGGGTTGGCGTCGTAGCCGACCTTCTGCAGGTTGCGCTTGGTGAACTCGTCGATGTTCGCGATGATGTCCGCGCCCCTGGGCAGGTCGCCCAGGTTGGCCTTGAGTGCCGCCGGGTTCATGGCCACGAGCACGTTCGGCGCGTCGCCGGGCGTGAGGATGTCGTGGTCGGCGAAGTGGAGCTGGAAGCTCGACACACCCGGCAAGGTGCCTGCGGGCGCGCGGATCTCGGCGGGGAAGTTGGGGAGCGTCGACAGGTCGTTGCCGAACTCCGCCGTGCCGGCGGTGAAGCGGTCGCCGGTGAGCTGCATGCCGTCGCCGGAGTCGCCGGCGAATCTGATGATCACGCGGTCGAGCTGCTGGACCTGCTTGTTCACAGCGCCTCCCTCTTCAGTGCTGTGAACGAAACTCGACTGTGCTCATTGGTGCCCTCGCTGCGCTGGGTCACGGCTCAGTCCTCCTCGACGCCCGAGGCGCGTTCGCCGCGGGCGCGTTCTCTGTATCCATGCTAGATCCTCGGAAGGTCGCGCGTTTGCTTCCCGCGGAGAGCGGGTAAACGCGGTCGAATCAGGGTGAGGTGGGAGAACGACGACACAGCCCGGACGCCAGCCTGCAGAGGTCCACATGCAGGCGGGCATAGAGAACGGTGCGGGTCACGAGCGCCAACTATACGTCCCCCCAATACGTGTCTTACGTCAGGGGTCGCTTACCCGGCAGCTCGTCCCCCGACCGGTACAGGCGTCCGGCCTGCATCCCTGCCGAGCCGTACAACTCAGGAACGGTGACGAAGCTGTAACCCTTCCCCCGCAGCCTTTTGAGGATGTCCGGAACCGCGTCAACGGCTTCCCGGTGGATGTCGTGCATGAGAATGATCGCACCTGGATGCGCCTTGCGCACGGCAAGGTCCGTGATGTCGCCCGCTTTATGTGTGAGCAGGTCCTCGGCGTCGACGTCGTAGTCGACCAGAACGAGCCCCAGCCCGGCCGCGACGTCGCGCACGGTCTGGCTCATGGCCCCGTACGGCGCCCGCGCGAGCGTCGGCCGCTGCCCGATCGCGGCCTCGACGACGTCGACGGTACGCGCGAGCGAGTCGGTGATCCTGCTGGTGACCTGCTTGGACAGGTCCTTGTGGTCCCAGGTGTGGTTCCCGACGAGGTGCCCTTCCGCGCTCATCCTCTTGATCAGCTCGGGCTGGGCGGCGGCGTTCGAGCCGACCACGAAGAACGTCGCCCTGGCCCGGTCTTTCCGCAGGATGTCCAGCAGTTTGGCGGTGAAGGGCCCGGGGCCGTCGTCGAACGTCAGCGCCACGCACTTGGCCTTGGCGCAGTCGACGGTGCCCGCCTGGTTGCTGGCGGCCTGCGGGCTCTCCGCCGTTTCGGGCTGCCGGATCGGCGCCCTCGCGGCCGCCTCGTGCACAGTGTCCTGCGCCTGCCTGGCCGCCTCCCGTACGCCGTCCTGCGCCCGCTGCCCGAACTCGGACAGCAGCGGACGTACCCGCTCCGCCGGGATGGCCACGGCCAGCCGCCCCAGCGAGCACGGCCCGATCTGGCAGTCGTCGAACTCGACCACCAGGTCCCCGCTCCGGTTGAACGCCATCGAGTCGAAGCGGTCGCCGCGGGCGCTGACCTCTTCCCGCGCCACCTGCGCCCCGCGTCCTTTGAGCCGCTCGCGTACCAGGTGGGCGAGCTGCCGCAGGGCGTGCTCGCCGTCGAGCAGCCCGGCCGACTCCGTGACCTTGCCCGCGCGCCGGTCGAACCAGTACGTACGCGTGGAGTAGCTCCAGCCCGCGCCCTGGAACTCGCCGGTACGCAGCCGCACCGCGATCGCCTGGGGAGAGGCGGCGGCGAGCTGCCAGTCCACGTTCAGCTCGGGCCGCGGGTAGGCGGCGCGACCTCTGGTCCGCCCGCGGAAGTCCCGCAGCTGCCGCTCGGCCTGGGCGCGCAGGGCGCGGTTGAGGGCGGGGGCGGACTGGAACTCGGGGTAGTCGATATGCACAAATCGGGTGCCGGCGTAGTGGTCGTCGGTGAGCGTCCTGGTGGACAGGCCGGCAACGGCCGCCGGGTCGACAAAGTCGATCATCGTCGGCTCTGCCGGGACCACGACGTCCCTCTCGGGGGAGGCGGACGCCAGACCGCAGGCGGTCGCTGAGAGGGCCAGCAGAGCGATTCCGGAGAAGAATCGCGTTTTGCGCATGGATGTCAGGGTATGGGGCTGATCTTGCGGTTTACCCTGTTTTGACGTGATCACTCCCGAGCCTTTGACTGGGGCGGGTACGTTGCCCCGTGATCGGGGATGATTCGTGGGCTTTGACCCGATTCGTAGATGGGCATCCCGGGTTACGATCTCCCCCATGGAGGGCTATTTCGGGTCCTACGTACTTGTCGCCGCGCTGCTCGCCATAGGCGTCGCCATCGTGGCCGGCGCCCTGCTGGCCAACCGCCTCCTCCGCCCGACCCGCCCGACCCCGGAGAAGCTGACCACGTACGAGTGCGGGGTCGACCCGGTCGGGGAGGGGTGGGCGCAGTCACAGGTCCGCTATTACGTCTTCACGTACCTGTACGTGGTGTTCGCGGTGGACGCCGTCTTCCTCTTCCCCTGGGCCACGGTCTTCGACGCGCCCGGCTACGGGCTGACGACGCTCGTGGAGATGTTCGTCTTCCTGGGCTTCATCGCCCTCGGCATCCTGTACGCCTGGCGCAAACGCGTACTCACCTGGACCTAGCCCCGCCCCCGCACCTAGCCCCTGCCCCAGCTCCGCGCCCCGCTCTGCCCATTCCGCGCACCGTGCTCAACCTGGCACTGCCCGCCCTTCGTACCCTCTCGACCCGCACCCCCTGCCCGACCACCGCCGTCCACTGCTCCCACCACCGCCCGCCCTCACGCCGCTGGAGCCCCGCCCCGTCCGGCCAGCGTGCGGTGCAGCACCCCAGGGAGACCCCGACAGCCCGTCACCATGCCAAGAAACCCCCAAACACCCCCCAAGAGAAGATTCCTTTGCCTGACCTGCGATCCGCGCAAGAATGGTCAACATGGCAGCAACAGACCTCCCGATGCCCACCGTGGGCCCGATCTCCAGGTTGGCGCCCAAGCCGATGCGCTTCGTGCTCAACTGGGGCCGGCGCTACTCGCTGTGGGTGTTCAACTTCGGGCTGGCCTGCTGCGCCATCGAGTTCATCGCGACCTCGATGAGCAGGCACGACTTCATCCGGTTCGGCGTGATCCCGTTCGCGAACGGTCCGCGCCAGGCCGACCTGATGATCGTCTCCGGCACGGTCACCGACAAGATGGCCCCGGCCGTCAAGCGGCTCTACGAGCAGATGCCCGACCCGAAGTACGTGATCTCCTTCGGCGCCTGCTCCAACTCCGGCGGCCCCTACTGGGACTCCTACTGCGTGACCAACGGCGTGGACCAGATCATCCCCGTCGACGTGTACGTGCCCGGTTGCCCGCCCCGCCCGGAGGCCCTCCTGTACGGGATCATGAAGCTCCAGGAGAAGATCGCCGAGGAGAAGCTCAGCGACCGGTACGTGTGGTCCCGCTCCCACGGGGAGGACGTGTGACCGAGGGAACCCCGGACCGCCCGGACACGGCCTACCAGGCCGCACCGGGTCAGCCATCCGACGGCACTCACCCCCCTGGCCCCCTCACCCACCTGGACACCCGATTCGGAGCCCGAGCCGAAATCTCCGAGTCCTACGGTGACATCACGATCGACGTGGCCTCCACCGACTGGATCGAGCTCCTGACGTTCGTCCGAGACGACCTCGGCTATGCGTTCTTCGACTGGCTGACCGGCGTCGACGACCCGCCGGACGCCTTCCTCGTCGTGGCCCACGTCTACAACCTGACCACCAACGCCCGCCTGCTCCTCCGCACCCGCGTACCCCGCGAAGACCCCCACCTCCCCACCGCGGTAGGCGTCTACCGGGGCGCGAACTGGCACGAGCGCGAGACGTACGAGATGTTCGGCGTGATCTTCGACGACCACCCCTACCTCGTGCCGCTCCTCCTGCCGGACGGGTTCGAGGGCCATCCGCTCCGCAAGGATTTCATCCTCGCCGCCCGCGTGGCCAAGCCGTGGCCCGGCGCCAAGGAGCCCGGCGAGTCGGGGCACGGCGCTCCGAGCCGCCGTAAGACGCTTCCGCCAGGAGTTCCAGCCGACTGGGGGCCGCCCGATGCTTGAAGTGGTGCTGAGCTTCGCCGTCATCCTCATCGTGTTCCTGGTTCTGCCGCTGATCGTCGGGCAGACCGAGCACAAGGTCATGGCTCACATGCAGTCGCGGCTGGGCCCCATGTACGCGGGCCGCTTCCACGGCTGGGCGCAGCTCATCGCCGACGGGGTGAAGTTCGCGCAGAAGGAGGACGTCATCCCGGCCGCGGCCGACCGCCGCATCTTCATGATCGCCCCGGGCGTGGCGCTCGTCCCGTACCTCGTCGTGCTGATCGCCATCCCCATCGACCGGGGCCTCGTGGCCGTGAACCTCGACCTCGGCCTCTTCTTCGTCCTCGCCGTCATGGGCGTCGGCGTCCTCGGTTCGATCATGGCCGGGTGGGCCTCGGCCAACAAATACTCGGTGCTCGGCGGCATGCGCTCGGCCGCCCAGCTCATGTCGTACGAACTGCCGCTGGTCCTGGCGGCCTCCTCCGTCGCGATGGCCGCGGGCACGCTGTCGATCCCGGGCATCGTCGAGGCGTGGCAGTGGTGGTGGCTGCCGTGGCAGGCCGTCGGCGGCGTCGTCTTCTTCCTGGCCGGGCTCGCCGAGCTGCGCCGACCCCCGTTCGACATGCCGATCGCCGAGTCCGAGATCATCATGGGCCCGATGACCGAGTACACGGGCATGCGCTTCGCGCTGTTCATGCTCTCCGAGTACGTCGGGATCGTGGTCCTGTCGTTCCTGACCACCGTCCTGTTCCTGGGTGGCTGGCACGGCCCGTTCCTCCCCGGCTGGCTGTGGACGCTGATCAAGGTCTTCGCGCTGTCGTTCGTGGTGATCTGGTTTCGCGTGACGTTCCCCCGGCTGCGCGAGGACCAGCTCCAAAAGCTCGCCTGGGCGATCCTGGTCCCCCTGGCCCTGGGCCAACTGGCCCTGACCGGCATCATCAAGGTTCTCGTCTAGAGCCGAAACTTTAGGTTCGCTTTATTCGTCGTACCGGGCAGGGGGCCTTGGGGGTATGACTGTGAACCATCTTGTGCCGATCTCAGGCGCGACGGAGGGCGAACTCCGCCCGGATACCGTCCTGACGTTCCACGGCCGAACCTTGGTCGTCACCGACAATGTTTCAGGCCATTCCGTACACGTGACACCCGCGAGCCTGTACCACTACAACTGCCGGCAGGCCACCGCCAAAACCGGCAGGCACCAACCCGTGCAAGGCGTGGCGGCCCTGGACGCGGACGGCCTGGTCCTGCTCGACCTGCCGGGCGAATGGCACCAGCCCGACCTGGACCTTTTCTTGCAGAGAGCGGGCGTCCCGTTGCTGGACGCCCGCTCCCACCCTGAGGGTCACGTACGCACGGTCCTGGCAAGCCGCGCTCCCGGCTGGCAACGCCTCCGGGGTCTCCGACCGTCATTCCCGCGCAAATGGCACAAACCGGTGGCCATTTGCGCGGGAATCGCAGGCGTGGTGCTCATGGCGTACCTGGCATCTCTGGGAATGTGGGCCGCCTGGCGCGCTGTCTCCTCAATAGGCCGGTTCGTCCTGGAAATGCTCGAAGCCAAATGGCTGATGGTCGCCTTCAGCCCCGCCCTGCTGATCCTGCGCCCCGCGTTCGGACGCATCAGCCGCTGGCAAATACGAAGAGGTGCCATCCTGGCCTCCTCAGGCCGCGGGCCGTACCTCAAGGCGAACTCCTCCGGCAAACTCCAGATCCGCCACGGCGCGGAGACCACCGCCACCCTGCGAATAGGCGAAGCCCCAGGCGAGGCCTTCAGCCTGCTCCTCTACCAGTACGACACCCTCACCGGCCTCTTCATCCTCGACCGAACCGGCCGCCCCCTCCACCACCTCCCGGGCCCCTGGCTCCCCGGACACGCCCAGTCCTTCACCAACCGCCACAACCTCGCCCTCGCCGTACACCGCATCTCCCGCGAGGAATACCTCAACCTCACGCGAACCACCAAGCAAGCCACCCCCTGACCCAAGAAGGGGGCAGCGGGGGCTTCGGCGCCGGGTTCGACGTAGCGCATGGCTCTTGTGCCGGGTCTTGTCCCTGATGAGCTGGAGCGGAACTTCGGCGTCGCCGAGGTGGGTGGCGGCGCTGTGCCGGAGTCGGCGGAGGTGGAGTCCTGCGTACTTGTCGAGCAGCACCCGGGCGCGGTCGTAGCCGAGCCGGGCCCAGCAGCCGGTGCAGGGCCGTCTTGGCCACGGCCCGGGTCTTGTCCGAGGTTTCCTCGCGGCCTTCGGCCCTTGCCTGACGTGCCCCGCTGCCCCCTTCAGGCGTACTTGGTCGGCGGGCCAAGAACCACAGCATTCGCCCGCGCCCAGCCCGGCGCACGCTGCGTTCCCCGAGATCACCAACTACCAGTCCATGCGCATGACGCGCCAAGAACCACAGCACTCGCCCGCGCCCAGCCCAGTGCACGCTGAGCCCCCAAGATCAGCTGCCGGACAGGCCCACTCCAGGCGCGCCCAACCAGCCGGAGAACACATCGCAACGGCACCCGCCCGTGCGCTCGGCGTGTTCACGGGGTGAAGCCAACCGACCTGTCCTCATTCAGAAAGCCACCGTCGACCCCTGGGCAGCACACCTCAGTGCACGATCGCCAGCATCACATCAGACGCCGAAGGCCGATCCTCCGGGCTCTTGTTAAGACACGACCCCACAATCACCCGCAAAGCAGGCGGCAACGGCGACAGGTCCGGATGTAACGTCAGCACCCGGTTGAACACAGCAGGCACAGTGTCCTCCCCGAACGCAGGCCGCCCCGTAGCCGCGAACATCATCGTCACAGCCCAGCTGAACACATCGGAAGCCGGCCCCACAGTCTCCCCCGTCAGCTGCTCAGGCGACATGTACGGCGGCGTCCCGACCATCTTCCCCGACGTCATCGTCACCTGATCCAGCGCCCGGGCGATCCCGAAGTCGATCACCCGCGGCCCGTCGCTCCCGATCAGCACATTGCTCGGCTTGAAATCACGATGCACGATCCCCGCCTTGTGGATAGCCGCCAGCGCCCCGGCTGTGGATAACGCCAGCCGGGTCAGACTGTCCTCATCCCGCGGCCCGTGCTTCTTGACGAGCTGCTCCAGCGACGGCCCATCCACGTATTCGCTGACAATGTAGGCATGCTGCCCGGAGATGTTCACGTCGAGCACGCGGGCTGTGGAAAACGTCGCCACCCGCCGAGCCGTGTCCACCTCCCGCGCGAACCTGGCCCGCGCCATCTCGTCGACAAGATCGTGCAGCACCTTCACGGCCACCCGCGCCCCGGTGGGCCCCACGGCCAGATAAACCGCCCCCTGCCCACCGCGCCCGAGCGACTGGAGCACCCGATACTGCCCGATCCACTCGGGCTCTCCAGGACGCCGCCGGCGCGAATCGGGCTCGCCCGGACGACTCCGATAGCTCTCAGCAGGACCGGGACGCGATTGCCGGGTCTCGGCGGAGGAAGGACGCCGCTGGTACGTCTCGGCGGAGGAAGAGCGCGGCCGGTGCGTCTCGGCGGAGGAAGGACGCGGCCGGTGCGTCTCGGCGGGGCCGGGACGCTGCTGATAGGGGCCAGGCTCCCGGTGCCCACGCGGGTAGGAGGGCGAGGTCGTCCTCTGGTGCAGATCCGTGTGCAGCGGATGCACCGGCCCGTGCAGGCGAAGCCGAGTCGTCCGTGCCATCTTCGGCACCAGAATCCCCGAGTGAACAACTCCACCGAGCCAACTGACGATCAGCCCCAGCGAGACCAGCAAGGACAGTGGCTGGGGAATGTCCTCGTAGGTTTCGTACGCCAGCGCCGCGATCACGAACGACCCGATGGAGACCAGATAGACGGACGCCGCGAAGACCTGCAAGATGCTCCGTAGCCAGAACGCGGCGAACCCGATGGTGAACGGGGTCGCCAGCCCGCACGTGAACAAGGGCAGGCAGGCCCACACGATGGCGGCCGCCCACGCCCCGCCACCGGGACGGACCTGATGGCTCTGCTGCATGGCCGAGAGACTATCGCCCCGCCACGGTTCATACCGGGCATGCACACAGCTTGTGGATAACTCCCCGTCAACCTGTGGACGGCTGTGGAAAACTGGGGACAGTGTCCCCACTCATTTGCCTGCGGGGCCAATTGCGTCATGATATTGAAGCATGGGGCGGATACCAGGAGTCGGGCTAGCGAAGGGGCTGTCCATCACCCTGCGCCACATGCTGCGCAAATCGGTGACACAGCAGTATCCCGAGGTCAAGCCTGCCCTCCCGCCCCGCAGCCGCGGCGTTATCGCCCTGGTTGAGGAAAACTGCACCTCTTGCATGCTCTGTGCCCGAGAGTGCCCCGACTGGTGCATCTACATCGACTCGCACAAGGAGACGATCCCGGCCCCCGAGGGTGGCCGCCCCCGCCAGCGGAACGTCCTCGACCGCTTCGCCATCGACTTCAGCCTGTGCATGTACTGCGGCATATGCATCGAGGTATGCCCCTTCGACGCCCTCTTCTGGTCTCCGGAGTTCGAGTACGCGGAAGGCGACATCCGCAACCTCATTCATGAGAAGGACAAGCTGGCCGCCTGGACCCAGACGGTCCCCCTGCCGCCGGCCCACGACCCGGGCGCCGAGCCCCCGAAGGAGCTCACCGCCGCCCCGCGCCGCCCAGCGGCCGCGCGCACACCTCGTACGGCACCACCGCCCAGAGGTACGGCAGGCGCAGAACCATCCACCCGGCCCGCGGCAGCAGCACCGGCAGCCGGAACAAGCGACACAAGGCCCGCCCCGGATGCCGGGCAAGAGGGAGCAAAGGGCCCGGAGTCCACAACAGGAGCAACGCAAACAGAGCGCCCAGCAGGCGTCCCCGCAACACCGCCGGAAACTGCCGCCCCTGGGACGACGCCCGAATCCGGCGCCCCCGGCACCTCGGCGACGGCACCTGGAACCGGCGCCCAGGACGGCGAGCCCACCGCGAGCACGCCCGGATCAGGCCCCGCCGCTGCTACGTCACACACGCCAGGTGGACGCCCACGCCGCACGATCCAGAACGTACGGGGAATCCGTCCCCCAGGCGCACTCCCATCCCGCGCTCAGGACGACCGCCCGCCCACACCAGGTGAGACGAACGCCGGCGCGCCGGGCTCCACCGCCTCGACGGCAGGCGGCCGGCCGACCACATCGCGCCCAACAGAAGAGGGCAAGACGGCCGCACCTCGCACCACAAAGGAAGACAACACAGCGGACAGCGAGCCGACGACCGCTCTGTCTTCCCCGGAAACCGGCGAGACGCCCTCCGTAGAAGTCGGCGAGACGCCCACCTCCGGCGAGGCATCCACCACGGGCGAGACACCCGCCACGGGCGAGACACCTGCCACCGGTGAGACGTCCACCATCGGCGAGACGTCCACCATGGGCGAGACACCCGCCACCGGCGAGGCGACCACCACCGATCCCGCCGCGGTGGAGCCACCCCCGGGGCAGGCTTCATCCACAGGACAGCCGCCCCCAGAAAAGTTGTCCACAGCCTCGGGCGCCCCGCAACCGGAGCCCGGGCCGGAGGAGCAGACTTCTGCCGCGAGCCCCCGCAGGCGCAGGATGGCCGATCCACGGTCCATCCGACCGCCCGGGCGGCTCGGCCCTGACGACACAAGGGAGTCCGAGGAGGAGTCGTGACCGAAGCGGTGCCCTCCTACCTGTCACCCACCGGGCAAGAGATCGTCTTCTTGCTGCTGGGCGCGGTAGCGGTTGGATCGGCGCTGCTTGTCGTCACGACCAGACAACTCGTCCACGCCGCCCTCTGGCTCGTGGTGTCCTTCGGCGCCCTGGCGGGCGGCTATCTCGTCCTGACCGCCGAGTTCGTGGCCTGGGTCCAGGTGTTGATCTACGTGGGCGCGGTGGTTGTGCTGCTGCTGTTCGGCATCATGCTCACCCGGGCCCCCATCGGTCGCTCCCCAGACCTGGACAGCGGCAATCGCCTGGTCGCAGCCCTGGTGGCGGTGGCGACGGCAGCCATCCTCGTCACGGTGGTGATCGACGGATTCCACGCCGCCTACACACCGCTGACTCCCGGCCATGGTGCGGCCAAGGAATTGGGCGCCAGTGTGTTCGCCACCTGGGTGCTGCCGTTCGAGGCGCTGTCCGTGCTCCTGCTCGCCGCCCTGATCGGCGCCATCGTGCTGTCCCGTACGGACATCCCCGGCGGCTCATCACCCGCCCCGACCGGGAGCAGCACGCCACCCGACCAGCCGGACACCACTGATTCACCGGCCCCCGAGACCGGGAGCGACCCGGCGCCCGACCGGCCGGGCGCCACTGATTCACCGGCCCCCGAGACCGGGAGCGACCCGGCGCCTCAGCAGTCATCGGCTGGGGGAGGCACGCGTACGGGGGGTAGGTCACCATCCACTGAGGTCGGGGAAAGCTCGCCGGCCCGGACGGAGGCCAGCCCGTCGCCCCTCAGCACCCGGGACAACCCGGTGCCCGACCGGACCGGGGGTCATTAGTGCACATCGTCTACCCGGCTGTCGTCTCCGCGCTCCTGTTCTCCATCGGCGTGTACGGCGTGCTCGCCCGGCGCAACACGATCCTCGTGCTGATGTCGGTCGAGCTGATGCTCAACGCCGTCAACCTCAACCTGGTGGCCTTCGACGTGTGGCTGGCCGACCGCCTGCACAGCGGCCAGGTCCTAACGCTGTTCGTCATCGTCATTGCGGCCGCCGAGGTGGGCCTGGGGCTCGCGATCGTGCTGGCGCTGTACCGCAACCGCCGCACCGTCGACATCGACCACCTCCGCGACCTGGCCGAACCCACCGACGAGCCCTCCACCGGCGAGTCCTCCGCCGACGCTCCCGACGGCGACGCTCCCGACGGCGACGCGCACTCGACAACGGCACCCGTACGAGGCAACTCCATCGCCCCGGAGCGCACCCCCGAGCCCGCCACAGTCCTCGCCAACAAGGCTGACTCCACCAAGCGCCGCGTGGACGGCACCCCAGAACCCAACGAGCATCATCACACCCAGACGTCCCTCCAAGGCTCAACCCAACAGGACGGGTCAAGCGAGACGGATCGGACAGGGCGCGCGCAGACCGAAGGCGGCCGTGGGGGCGACCAGCCCGTCAAACGAGGTGGCACGCTGTGACGACATTCCCGCTCATCGCCGTGCTCCTACCTTTCGTCGCTGCCGCGGCCGGCCTGCTGCTCTCCCGCTGGCCCCACCAGGCCCGCCCCTCCGACGAGGACGGCGGCGGGGGAGGGCGCATCCCGACATCGCCCCCCAAGACACCCGCCCCCGAGGCCCTCCACCCAACGGCGCCCGCCTCCGAACTCGCAAAACCCCCGCCCAAGGCCACCGCGAGTGAACCCGCCGGGTCCGAGAGCCACGCCACACCCACCCCCGGATCCGCACCCCCCGAACCCAAGCCCCCCACCACGCCGACCTCCAGCACGCCCGGATCACCCAGAGCAGCCGAAACAGCCAAGGCGGCAGCAGACCGCCGGGCCAACACCCGGGCAGCCTGGATCGCGATCCTCCCGACCACCCTCTCGGCGATCCTGGCGGGTTGGCTCGCCTGGGGCCCGGGCCTCGCCTACCTGCACGGCGCGACCACCTCCCCACCCACAGGCCAGACGTACGGCACCATCGTCACCGGCGGCGTCCCGATCACGCTCACCCTCCAGGCCGACAACCTGTCGAGCGTCCTCGGCGTCCTGGTCACCATCGTCGCCCTGGCCGTGCAGATCTACTCCGTCGGCTACCTCGGAGACGACCCGCGCTACCCCTCCTACAGCGCGTTCATCAGCCTGTTCACCAGCGCCATGCTCCTGGTGGTCTACGCGGGCGACCTCCTGGTCCTCTACGTGGGCTGGGAGATCATGGGCCTCTGCTCGTACCTCCTCATCGGCCACTGGTGGGAAGACCGGGGCAATTCGCGCGCGGCGGTCAAGGCGTTCCTCGTCACCCGCCTGGGCGACGTCGGCTTCCTCTTCGGCATCTTCGTGCTCGGCCTCGCGGCAGGCAGTTTCCGGATCAGCGATGTGCTGGGGAAAGTGCCGGAGATGTCCGCGGCCACGCTCGTGACCGCCACGATGCTCCTGCTGGCCGGCGTGGCGGGCAAGAGCGCGCAGGTCCCGCTGCACACCTGGCTCCCCGACGCCATGGCGGGCCCCACGCCGATCAGCGCGCTGATCCACGCCGCGACCATGGTCGCCGCCGGGATCTTCATCGTGGCCAGGCTGTTCCCCGCGTTCGTCGCGGCCCGGCCCACGCTCGACGTGCTGGCCGTCGTCGCGGCCCTGGGGATGCTGGGCGCCGCGCTGGCCGCGTTGGCCCAGGACGACCTGAAACGGGTGCTCGCCTACTCCACGATCAGCCAGCTCGCGTACATGGCGGGCGGCCTGGCCGCGGGCTCGGACACGGCGGCCATCTTCCACCTGCTGACGCACGGCGCGTTCAAGGCCCTGCTGTTCCTGTGCGCGGGCGCGGTGATCCACCACGTCGGCTCCAACCTGATGACCCAGATGGGCGGCCTGCGCCGCGAGCTGCCGGTGACGTTCGTGACGATGACGATAGGTTTCGCCGCTCTGATGGGCATCCCTCCGGCCAGCGGCTTCTTCAGCAAGGACGGCATCCTGCTGGCCATGGACCGCGCGCTGTCCACCGGCAGCCTGACGGACGCGGCCGCGCTCCTCCTGTACGGCTGCGCGCTCGCGACCGTGGCCGTCACCGGCGCGTACGCCACCAGAGCCTGGCTGCGCACGTTCTTCGGCGCGGCGCGGGTCGTGGCCCTCCCGGAGCCGGAGCCCGGTACGGCCCACGTCGTGGACGTCACCGAAGCCCCCCGCACGATGCTCGTGCCCGTCGTCGTCCTCGCCGTCCCCGCCCTGCTGCTGGGCTTCGCGGGGGAGTTGCACCTGGACCTCGGCATGGCCGCCGTCAGCGTCCTGCTCGCCGCGCTCGGCGCCGGGGTGGTGTACGCGTTCTGGCGCATCGACCCCGTCGCCGACCCGGCCCGCCTGCTGGGCCCGTTGCGGGGGCCGTGCGAGCGGGCGTTCTACGTGGACGGCCTCTACGCCGCGCTGTTCGCACGCCCGGTCCTGGCCCTGGCCAGGCTCACGGTGCGGACGGACGACGTGGTCGTGGACGGGGCGGTGCGCGCGTCCGGCAGGTCGGCGCGCGGATTGTCCGGAGTGCTGCGGCTCGCCCAGAACGGCAATGTCCAGCTCTACGTGACCGGCGTGCTGGCCGGTGTCCTGCTGATCGCGGTGGGGGCGGTGGTGTTCGCATGACAGCCCGGTCTTGCCTCGGGGCAGAGGTGGGGGTGCTCGCATGATGGCCTGGCTCTCCGTCGCGCTGCTGGCCGTGCCGCTCCTCGGTGCCCTCCTGCTCCTCTTCGCGCCGCACCGCCTCCGGCCGCTGCTGCACACGTACGGACTGAGCCTGTCCGGCCTGACGCTGGCGCTGGCCGTGCTGATGGCGGCGACCTTCGACTACTCGCGGGCCGCGCGGCCCCAGTTCGAGGTCGACCAGGAGTGGATCCCCGGCTTGGGGCTCCGCTTCCACCTCGGCGTCGACGGGATCTCGCTGCCGCTGATCGTGCTGACCGCGCTGCTGACGTTCCTGTGCTTCGTCTATTTGTGCTGGGGCGCCGCGCGGAAGGGGTTCGTGCGGGCGCGGCCGAGGGCGCTGGTGTTCACGCTGCTGGTGCTCGAAGTAGGCATGATCGGTACGTTTCTGGCCCTCGACCTGCTGCTCTTCTTCGTGTTCTTCGAGATCGTCCTCGTCCCGATGTACTTCGTGATCGGCATCTGGGGCGGCGAGGGGCGTCGGGCGGCGTCGGTCAAGTTCATCCTGTACACGCTGCTCGGCTCGGTCGTGATGCTGCTCGGCCTGCTGCTCGTGTGGGCCCAGACCGGCACGCTCGACATCGAGGCGCTGAGCGCGGCCCACGGCGCCGGTATGGCCAGGTCCGTGCAGATTCTGGCGTTCGTGGCGATCGGCATCGGCCTGGCGGTGAAGACCCCCATGTGGCCTCTGCACACCTGGCTGCCCGACGCCCACACCGAAGCCCCCACCGTCGGCTCGGTGCTGCTCGCCGGGGTGCTGCTGAAGATGGGCACGTACGGCTTCGCCAGAATCGCCATCCCCATCCTTCCCGAGGGCGCGATGGCGGTGGCGCCGTGGCTCGGCGCGTTCGCCGTGGTGGGCATCATCTATGGCGCTCTGGCTTGCCTTGCTCAGCGTGACCTCAAACGCATGATCGCCTACTCGTCCGTCGGTCACATGGGCTTCGTCCTGCTGGGGTTCGCCACGCTGACCCCGGTCGGCATCAACGGCGCCCTCTTCGCGAACGTCGCCCACGGCCTCATCACCGGCCTGCTGTTCTTCCTGGCCGGGGCGATCAAGGACCGGTACCACACCGCCGACATACCGTCCCTGGGCGGCGGCATGCTGACGACGCTGCCGAGGCTGGGCTCGGTGCTCACGTTCGCGGCGATCGCCTCGCTGGGGCTGCCCGGGCTGGCCGGGTTCTGGGGGGAGATGCTGGCGCTGTTCGGGGCGTTCCAGCCGGCGAACGGGCTGCCCCGCGGGCTGTTCCTGACGTACATGGCGATCGGGGGTCTGGGGGCGGTCCTGACGGCCGCGTACTTCCTGGTCATGTTGTCCCGCGTGACCCACGGCCGCCCCGGGACGAGCAACGCCTTCTTGGGCGAACAGGAGAGCGCGACACTGGACGAGCGTGCCGTCGTACCCCTCGGCGCACCGGCGAGCCGCTCGGCGACGGCCACTCTGGAGCCCTACAGCGAGCCTCTTGCCCCAGGAACGCCATCGGACCGCATCGAACCGTCCGGCGGCGACCACGTGCGCCTGGGCGATGCCGGTCCTGTGCAAGGCCGCACGTCTTCACACCACCCCGATCCGTCCAGCGGCGACGCGGCGATCCCGCATGATCCCGGCCGTGGGGGCGCACCACGGCCGGCGACGGACGACATCAGGAGCTACGAGCTGCTGGCCTGGACGCCTCTGGTGGCCTTGATCCTGCTCTTCGGGCTCTGGCCCGGCCTCCTCCTGTCGCTCACCACACCGGCCGTGCAGACCCTGCTGGGAGCCGTCTCATGATCCAGCAGATCGACTACTTCGTGATCGCACCCCCGCTGGTGCTCGCCCTGGTGGCCGCTCTGGTGCTGCTGCTGGACGCGTTCCTCCCACCCCGCCCCCGTACGCAGACCGTGCTGGGGCTGGTCACCCTGGCAGGCGTCCTGGTTGCGCTGGCCTTCGTCGTCGCCCAGGCGATCAGGGGCGGCCCGCCGCAGTCGACGTTCTGCGTCCCGGCCGACCTGGCCGGCCCAACCAGGCTGTGCTCCTTCGTGGCGGACGGGTTCACGCTGGTGTTCGCCGGCATGGTGCTGGTCGCGGCCGTGGTGGTCGTACTGATGTCGATGACCGAGCTGGCGGCCGGCGGCATCCCGGTGGGCGAGTGGTACTTCCTCCTCCTTTGCACCCTCGTCGGCGCGGTGACCCTGCCCGCCTCCCGAGACCTGATCATGCTCGTGGTGGCGCTTGAGCTGGTCTCGCTCCCGGTCTTCGCCCTCACCGCCCTGAAGCGCTACGACGGCCGGGCCTCCGAGGCCGCCGTGAAGCTCTTCGTGGTTTCGGTCGTGTCGACCGCCGTCATGCTGTTCGGTGTCTCGCTCTTGTACGGCATCGCGGGCACGGTTTACCTGTCCCGTCTGGGGGCCGTCTTCAGCAGTCAGGCCCCAGCGCCGGGTCTGGCGGAGACCGCGGCCCAGGCGACCGCCCAGAGCCTGCCTGCCGTCGTCTCGGTCGGGGTCGTGCTCGTGGTGGCGGGGTTCGCCTTCAAGATCGCCGCGGTGCCGTTCCACTCCTGGGCGGCCGACGTTTACCAGGGCGCCCCCGTCCCCGTGGCCGCGCTGCTGTCGGTGATCTCCAAGGCGGCCGGGTTCGCCGGGTTGATCCTCGTACTGGTCGCCGGGCTGTCCGGCCAGGTCGCCACCTGGGCGCCCATCGTCGCTGTCATCGCCGCGCTGACCATGACCGTGGGAAATCTGCTGGCCATGCGCCAACGCTCCGCCGTACGCCTGCTGGCCTGGTCCTCCGTCGCCCAGTCCGGCTACATCCTGGCACCGCTGGCGGTGGCGGCGGCGCAGAGCCCGTCGCCCCGGCTCGCCGGGGCGACCACCGCACTCCAAGCTCCGGCCGGAACCGGGCCCACCTCGGCCGGCCTCCCGATGACCGGCGCGGTCGGCACCTCCATGGCGTACCTGATCATCTACGCCGCCATGAACCTCGGCGCGTTCGCGGTGGTCCTGCTCGTCTCCAGGACCGCCGCCCGCAACGAGCTCGACGACTACCGGGGCCTGGTGTTCCGCCGCCCTGCCGCGGGGCTCGCGCTGGCGTTCTGCCTGGTCTGCCTCGCCGGCCTCCCCCCGGGTCTGGCTGGGCTCTTCGCCAAGGTGTTCGTGTTCCGCGAGATCGTGGAGGGCGGCTCGGGCTGGCTGGCCCTGATCATGGCCGTCAACACCGTGATCGGCCTCTACTACTACGCCGTCTGGACCGCCCGCCTCTTCACCCCCGCCACGGGTCCGGTCCTCGCCCAGCGCCGCCCGACGCCCACGACGTGGCTGGCCATCGGCCTCGCCCTGGGGGTGGCCGTGCTGTTCTCGATCGCCCCTCAACTGGTCCTGGACATGACCTCACTTTCCGCCTTCGGCTGAGACACGCGGCCATGAAGCGAACGAGAAGGTCGCGCTCCGCCCATAGTTGAGTACGGCGGGCAGCGGCTGGGGAACGAAGGACCGGGTCGTGGTCGTTGGACGTGGTGAACCCAGACCACGAAGGGGGGAACCTTGCACCACAACGGCCTGCGCACGGCCATCCTGCTGGGTGGCATGTCGGCGCTGATCGTCGCGGTGGGCGCGTGGTTGGGCGGCGGCGCCGGTGCGCAGTTCGCGTTCGTGCTCGCCCTGGTGAGCAACGGAGTCGCCTATTTCTTCTCCGACCGCATCGCCCTGTCAGCCATGCGCGCCAGGCCGGTCAGCGAGGTGGAGCAGCCCACCCTCTACCGGATCGTGCGGGAGCTCTCCACCGAGGCTCGCCAGCCGATGCCGCGCCTGTACATCTCGCCGACAGTGCAGCCGAACGCGTTCGCGACCGGCAGGAGCCCGCGCCAGGCAGCGGTGTGCGTGACGTACGGCCTGACCAAGCTGCTCGACGAGGCCGAACTGCGCGGAGTGATCGGGCACGAGCTGTCACACGTGTACAACCGGGACATCCTCATCTCCTCCGTCGCCGGCGCGCTGGCCACGATGATCACGTGGATCAGCTACGTGGCGGTGTTCTTCGGTGGTTCGGACGATGACGAGGGGCCGGGCTTCGTGGGCGCGCTGCTGATGATGGTGCTCGGACCGGTGGCGGCCGGGATGGTGCAGATGGCGATCTCCCGCACGAGAGAGTTCCAGGCCGACGAATCGGGCGCCAGGCTCACGGGTGACCCGCTCGCCCTGGCCTCGGCGCTCCGCAAGATCGAGATGGGTGCCCGCAGGCTTCCGCTCCCCGAGAACAGCCGCCTCACCTCGGCCTCCCACATGATGATCGCGAACCCGTTCAGCGGCTCGGGCTTCGGCCGCCTGTTCTCCACGCATCCGCCCACGTCCGAGCGGGTCGCCCGCCTCGAGCGCATGGCCGGCTACCGCCGCTGACCCATGCGCCGATTAACCAAGGCGGAGCGGAGGCTCTGGAACGCGTTCCCCACCGGACAAACGGTCGAACTGGGGTCGTTCGAGATCGGTCCGCCCCGCACGGCCGGCGCGAACGCCCCCACGGACGGCCACACCTGGGGGCCCGAACGCTCGATCAGAGCCGAAGTGATCGCCCAGTTGCTCCTCGGCGCCCGCGACACGGGCACCGGTTCGGTCCCGGCCGTACGTCTGCGCGGCGCGCGGATCACCGGCCGGCTCACGATCATCGGCGGCACGATCCCGTACGAACTCGGCCTGATCGGCTGCCATCTGGATGAACCCATCCGCCTTACCGACTCCACCACCCGCACCGTACGCCTGACGGACTGCCGCCTCCCGGGCCTCAGCGGCGGCGGCATGCGGGTGGCCGGGCACCTCAGCCTGTCCGGCTCGAACATCACCGGCACCGTACGCCTGAACCGGGCCCAGTTCGAGAGCGGGCTGTGGCTGGGCGGCACCAAGCTGACGGCCGACGACGACGAGGGATGGGCGCTCTACGCGAACGCCGTCGTCGTGGACTCCGGCACGTACATGAGCAACGCCGACTTTTCCGGCGGAATCGGCCTGGTCGGCGCCCGCCTGAACGGCGGACTCTTCCTGGACGGCGCAACCCTCCGCAATCCCGGCAAACAAGCCCTCACCGCCGACAACATGGTCGTCGAGGACGTCATGCGCTGCACCCGCGGATTCCTGGCATTGGGCTGCGTACGCTTACGCGGAGCGCGTATCAACGGGACACTCTTGCTCGACGGGATCATCCGGAGCCCCGACACCCGCTACGCCCTCCAGGCAAGCCACATGGAGCTCCGCGAGCTGTACCTGAAGCCCGCGAAGCCCATCGAAGGCATCGTCACCCTCGCACACACCACTGTCAGCACACTGCATGACGATCCGGACACCTGGCCCGAAAAACTCCGCCTGAACGGCCTGACCTACGACCGCCTGCGCGGCTCCGGCGTAACCCGGCGAATCGACTGGGTGATCCGGGATCCGGAGGGGTTCAGGCCGCAGCCGTACGAGCAGCTCGCGGCCTGGTTCCTCAGCGACGGCAACGACGCGCTCGCCCGGCGCACCCAACTCGCCAAACTCCGCGCCCGCCGCCAGACGCAGGGGCTCGGAAGCCGGGCGTGGGGGCGGCTGCTCGACGTCGCGGTCGGGTACGGCTACCGCCCCTGGCTGGCGGGCATGTGGTTCGCCCTCCTGCTGGCCCTCGGGACGGTCGTCTTCACCATCAACCCCCCGAGAGCTCTCAAACCCTCCGAGAGCCCCGATTTCCACCCCTTCGCCTACACCTTCGACCTCCTGCTCCCGATCCCCGCATTCGGGCAACGAGAGCTGTTCGACCCGGCGGGGTGGACGCAGTGGCTGGCGTACGGACTGATCGTCTCCGGCTGGATCCTGGCGACGGCGCTGATCGCCGGCGCTACACGGATCCTCCGCCCTCAGTGACCCCGGCCGATCCATCGCCCGCGGTGATCTCGCGCAGGATGGACGCGAGATTCTTGGGAAAGACGGCCTCCTCGGTGCTCTCGAGCTCCTCCGCGCTCCACCACCGGTAATCCATCGTCGTGTCCTTCTCGAGCTGCTCCATGTGTTCGAACGACACGACCGCATCGGCGCCCACCCGGAGCGCGAAGAACGTCTGATCCTGCGTGACGGCGTACTCGGCGTAATTGAACTCGATCACACTGCTCCCGTGCGGGCCGCTGAGCTCGTCCGCGTCCGCCCGGATCCCGACCTCCTCGAACAACTCCCGCGCCGCCGCCTCCTGCAATGTCTCGCCGTCCTCCGTCGCCCCACCGATCGTGAACCAGAACGGCTCATCCGGTCTGGCCGGATCGAAGCCGTAGAGCAGGAGGACTCGATCTTGATCATCAATGGGCAGGGCACGCGCGGTAAATCGGCGCAGGGGGATCTTCGTCACGTTTACCCAGCTTACGATCAAGCCATGACATACCGCCCCTGAAAGACGGGTGGCACCCCGATGATCGACAGATGAGAACGCACATGGGCGCCAGCAGCCGCACGGCGGGCATCCTGCCTCGGGCTGACCTGCACCGCCCACAGTGCAGCTGATCCACAAGGGCACCTCGGCAAAGGCTGCGCAACTCGCGCTCAGTCACCCACACCCAGGATCACGCTCAACACATACATGTGGGGACGGCCCGAGGCACAGGAGAAGACACGCGCCCTCATGGACAGCGCGCTCGACCGTGTGCCCCGGATGTGCCCTCCGAGCTCTGCGTAACGCTGAAACGCCAGGTCAGAGGTCTGAAGTGGACCCCTGCTAGCGGTAGTTCACGAACTGGAGGGCAATGTCCAGATCCTTGCCCTTCAGAAGGGAAATGACCTCCTGAAGGTCATCCTTCTTCTTCGAACTGACCCGAAGCTCCTCGCCCTGAATCTGCGCCTTGATCCCCTTCGGCCCTTCGTCGCGGATCAGCTTGGAGATCTTCTTCGCGTTCTCCTGGTCGATGCCCTCCTTCAGGGTGACCAGCATGCGGTACTCCTTGCCTGACAGCTTGGGCTCACCCGCGTCGAGGATCTTCAGCGAGAGGCCCCGCTTGACCACCTTCTCCTTGAACACGTCGAGAGCGGCATTCGCCCGCTCCTCGCTGTTCGCCTTGATTTCGATGTTGTCCTGCCCTGACCAGCTGATCGCGGCCCCCGTACCCTTGAAGTCGAAGCGGTGCCCGATCTCCTTGACCGTCTGGTTCAGAGCGTTGTCGACCTCCTGACGGTCGATCTTGCTCACGATGTCGAAAGACGAATCGGCCAAAACACCCATCCTCTCAGCGGCGAAAGCACTACCCGGATCCTGCTTCCCCGGCGTACGCGAAACGCGTGGACCCAGCGCACGAGCCTAGCCAGCATCGGCCCGCCGCGCAGGACACCGCTCCCCGTACGGAGAACCGTCCAGATCCCAGCCCTCCCCTCCACCCGTTTCGGCGCGGTACCAAACGGAGATCCGGCGCGCGTCCAACCGTGGTCACGCACACCTCGGAAGTCCGCTATCCTTCTATCTGTCGCCGCGAGAGCGGATGACAAGGCAGGTTGCCCGAGTGGCCAAAGGGAGCGGTCTGTAAAACCGTCGGCTCAGCCTACGCAAGTTCGAACCTTGCACCTGCCACACCAGCGGGAAGAGGCCCGTCACCAGCGGAAACGCGGTGACGGGCCTCTCGCGTTGTGTCCGGCCATCTACGGCGATCATCGGTGTTCTACGGCCTCTCACGGCCAATACGCGGCCAGGTTTCGGTGCATGAGCCGTCCCAAGACCGCAGCGCGGTGATCTACCTGGCGTCTCGCTGAGTTGGGAGACACGATCACTCACTGAGGATGACGACTGAGAAGACCAGGTCGCGCTCAAGTGCCACCAACGGATCTTCAGCAGGTTCCCCTGCCCGCATCCTGGAGCCGGAGAGCGGGTACTCACTGATCGTCACCTGCTGGCTCGTCCGTGTCTCGGGCTCACTGCACAACCTTGGGGCGACACCACCCGAGGGACGTCACTCAGGACGGTGGGACGGGCGGCAAGGCTCTTATCCTGTGGCGGTCGGTAGCTAGTGCTCTGACTATGTAGGTTCACCGGGTTGGGGCATCGCGTTTGGGTGCCAGGACGTCCGATCCACTGACCCGAACCGCACTTGGGGACGCCCGCGTGCCCTGGCAAGATCTCCCGCATGCGCATGTTCGAAGAGAAGCTCGACGGGCTCTCGCAGATGATGGCCGAGCACATGGCCATGCCGTTCCCACCAGGCTTCCACGGCCTGGACATCGAGGACCAGGGCATGGTGATGCTCGACGCAGACGTCTACGGCTACGCCGCAGGCGTCCTCAAGGGTCCGCTCAGCGATCAGCATCATGCAGGCCTGACGCGGCTGACGTCGGTGTTCGAGAGGGTCCTCCCGGCGATCGACGATGAGTACGCGACCAAGTACTACACGCACGTGCGCGACATGGCCGTGCTGGCCGCCGAAATCGAGAGCCTGCACCAGAAGTAGTCCGCCGTTCGGCGGGGTGGTGGTCGAGGCGGTTGGATGTGCGGGAACGCTGGCCTATCTGCAGGCCGAGGGGCGGATCACGACGGGTCGCAAGCGAGGCTCCATGGTGGCTGTTGAGCCGGCGCGGGAGCCGTATGACGTGCCGGTCGGAGCTCGTGTGATCGGCCGCATGCCGACTCCGGACGAACGGCGGGATCTGGCCACGTCGGGGGAGTTGCGCGAGTTCGGTGGGATGCCTGATGGAGTGGCGGTCTTCGAGATCGTTCCCGGCCCTCGCAAGCATCGGCGAGTGCTCCGCGGCGACCGTATCGAGTTGGTTGTCCGTGGTCCTGAGGACGGCGAGTAGCGCCGGCTGGTTCTGCGGAATACTGCAGCAATCTGCGGATCAGGCTGGCGCATGTAGAGGTGCGGCCTGACTGGGTGGCGGGCCTGTGTTCTCTCCTTCAAGGAAGGATTCTGCGGATTGCTGGTCTGGTTTGGATCAGCGCTTGCGGACGGGGCGCTCCTGCGGAGCATCTGAGCGAACTAGTGGCCGATCGTGATCGTCAACTGACTGTCAGTGCCTGCTCGCAGGGGGATCGATGAACAGCCTTCCACCGTCCGCCTTCCTCCGTGGAACGCCATCCGCGCCCAGGCGGAGATGACGAGGTCTGTGGCTGTCACTCGCGTTCACCGGAACCTTGGGGTTCGGCTGTGGCCTAGGGTTTTCCGTCGGGCAGGCAGTCCGAGGACCTGTAGAGGCAACCGTTCCGCGCGTGCATCGAGCCGTGGTTCTGAACCCCGCTGCGGCAGACCAGCGAGGTACGACGCAGGAGACCGGGGGAAGGGCGCCGTCCGCGAAGCGGCCATGGTGACGTGGCAACACCCCTATGCCATGGTGATCACATGACCGAGAACCAGGCCCCCACGCCGGTCCCGCTTCCCCCGCCCCTGCGCTACCTGACTGAAGACGAGAATAACCACGTCAAGAAGACTGCCTCCGAACAAACCCAAAATTGGGAGGTGGATGAGACGGTGGTCATCGCAGTCGCCTACGCTGCCCTGGGCGCTATAGGCCTCTTCGCGACGCAGTCGATTCTCGCGGAAAGCAACGACGAGAACTGCAACGCGCTGAGACTGGCATGGGACGCCACGCGGTCAGAGGAGAGGAAGTATCTCGGGTCGTGGTGGCAGTGCGTGGGATATCCCGGCCACTACGGCCGCCACTTCGCCTACAGCATAGTTGAGTGGTCTGACGGCGAGCCCGGCACTGTGCCCGCCACCAGGACGGCCTGACGGCCTCACGGCGCGGTGCGCAGCTCAGGGCTCGGACGGCGGTCCGTCGGCCGAGCCCTGACCGAGGTACTGGCAGCACTGCGCCCACTGATGTTCGAGCCGTAATCCTCGGGCGCACACCCGCCGTGACCAAGAGGCTGACCCCTTCGGCGTTACTCGGTCTGCGCCCCTCAGGCGTCGTCCCACAAGTCGTGGTCGTTGGGCTCGCCGCGGGCCTGCCGCTCCGCGCGCGCATCGTCTCGCGTTCTGGCCTATTAGCCTGAGAGGTTCAGGTGCGTCCAGTACTGGGCCGACAGGCCCCGCCGGTCGGCCAGACTGAGCCGCTTGTGCCAGGCTGGATCGCGCAGCACGATCTGGATCATCACCGTGTTCAGGTAGACGATCGCCGTGGCGGCCAGGTGCAACGCCAGCGCGGAGACCTCGGCGTGTTCTCGGTCGTCGCCGGTCAGGTCGCCGGCCTTGCCATAGAACAGGTCCTTGCTGGCGGAGTTGAAGCACGCGCGACCTTGTCGAACGCCTCACCCGCGGCGTCGTCACGGGTGTCGCCGAGGTGCACGATCGGTCGCGGGCCAGGTCACCGACAAGGGCCAGCGCGTACGCCTCGCGGCCAGCCCGGTTTGCAGCGCGGTGGCCAGGCAGGGCTCTTTTGAGCGACCGTGATGGCGTCCGCGTCGGAGGGGGCGATTCCGGGGCTGTTTCCGCCGGACGCGGTTCGGGGTCGCGCGCGTCGGTCCGTGCGACCACCTCATCTGGGCGAATGGTAGGTCGTCACGGCTTGCCGAGCAGCGTGCGTCGCACGCGTGTAATGGCACCAACCGGATCCAACTCGCGCTGGAGACCGAGCAAGTAGCCGGCCGCGCTACTGCGTTGTTCGGCCGCTGCACGCCGTGCCGCTCGCACGGAGGCCAGCAGTTGGATGACGATTGCACCACCAGCCCCGACGACTGGAGAGACTTCTAGGGAGGGGGCCGCGAGCGCCGCGATCGGGGGCAGTTCTAGCGTCTTTAGACCGAACACGGCGCGGATGGGCTCCATACCGAGCGACCGCAACCCGCGTTCGAGTTCCCGAACAGATTTCGTCAAATTGCGCTCGACCATGGACGCCATCCTGTCATTGAGGATGCCTCGATCCTCGATGCCCGCGAGGAGAGTGAACTCTTCGTTCAACGCTTCGATGTGTGTCCGGAATGCATCGAACTCGTCGGAAAGGGTTCGCCGTGCTCGGACAATCTTTTCGACAGGGACATGCTCGATGCCCGCAGGCACAACGCTATTTACGGCTGCGCACGCGTAAAGCACCGCTGGCCGGTCGCTCGCAGGCGGCGGAGGCGAGGGACTGGTCGGGTGCAAGAGCGCGGTACTTAGATCGTCCACCGTGCCATCGCTGGGCAGAGCAAACATTCGAGGATCGTCGGTTACGGGAGTTAGAGCGTTGGCCCGTGCGATCCGGCTGGCAAGCGCGCAGGAGTAGATGGCGACCAGGTCCGGATGCATGCCGATCCACTGCCAGTCGTCGCGGAGTCCGGTCAGAGGGTCGAATCGTCTGCTTGTCGCGAGTCCCAGCCCGCAAAGACGGTCAACGAACGGAGAGGTACCGGCAGACTCGAGAAGTCCCAATTGCGAGGTATGGATCCACGCGAAACGGGTCTTATCCAGGAGCCAGGAATCCTCGCTTCCCTCTGGGATAGAGGAAAGTCTGTATTGCACCTGAAGGATCTGAGCCTCTTGAGCTACCAGCGTTTCGAACTCTCTCGCGGCAGCTGTGGCCTGCGGGCCTGGGTCGACATCGCGGAGGAAGTCGAGTTCGTCGCGCAGGGCTGCGGCGGTCGGTGAGTCGGTGACCGGATATCTTGGCGGCCGTACCCGAGCAACCTGTGGCAGGTACAGTGCCGCAGCTTTGAGCCATGTGTCGTTGCGAACATGGAAGTAGGGATAGTACAGGCCGATCTGGTGCATATAGCCCTCTGCGCTTCTGGCATTGATTGGGTGCGGGGAACCCTTCCCCATCGCGGTATGCCAGAGCATTGTGCAACACGAAGGTAAGGCATGTGGTGGAACCCTCGATTGGGTCTGATGCGCACAAGAGGACCGGACGCGGACTTCGTTGTGGGTCACTCGGTTGCTGGGGGCGGCATGATCTCGGCCAGAGAAGGGCTCAACGGCTTGGCCCCGGCCAAGCTCCATAAGGATGGGGAAAAAGCCCAGGTCGGTGCGTTGTCGCGACGGGACTGTAAAACCGTCGGCTCAGCCTACGCAAGTTCGAACCTTGCACCTGCCACACGCAGTAAGCGCAGCTCAGAGGCCCTTCGGGGCCTCTTCTGCATTTCAGGGGTATGCAGCCGGATGCCGCTGTGAGCGGCTGTTTGTCGGTGGTCGCGGGATATACGCGGGATGGATCACGGGGCGTTTCCCCAGGTGGGCGCCCATGATCCGGGATGTGCGCGGGATGATGTGGCCCTGTAACGCCGAAAGGCCCCGGGGGAAGCCGGAGCCCTTCGAGGAGTGCTGTTCGTGATCTCATGCGGTCAGTACGTCCGCTACCCGCTGGTTGACGATCTTCTCCTGACCGTCGATGCACTTGGCGTAGACGCGGAGCAGGACGTCCACCCCGTGGCCAGCACGGGTTGCCACCTCCGGAGCCGGTACGCCGCCGTTGAGCCAGAGTGAGACGGCCGCATGCCGGAAGGTCGTACGGTCGCCGGGCGAGCGGTGAGGCGACCTGGGCGGGGCTGAGAGCCAGGGTGCGGGCTTCCTGCCAGACCTCGGTGTAAGCGGTCGAGCGGCGGCGCGGCGCGCCGCCGTACCGGCCCGCCTGCGCCCGCCGTCCGGGCGTGCGACCTGGGGGCCGGGCCCGGACGGCGGCGCCTCGGGCCGGCCCGCGTCAGCTCCCGCCGTACCAATCGAAGCCGCCGACCCTCGCGCCCCGCCACCGCAGCGCATCCGACTCACCGTCTGGACACGACAGCTCCGAACAACAGACGATGGCAGGATGCGCAGCCGGTTAACGATCCTCGCGGAAGTAGCCACCGTCGCAGCTCTCATGGTCGCCGTGATGACCTTCCTGAATTGGGACGAGAGAGCCCCGTGGGGCGAAGGGAACCTTTCTGATCCTTCAAACCCCGAGCAAGCGCAACTCCCGGTCGCCGTTCCAACCCTTGTGGAACGGCTACAGCTATTCGGCTCCAACCAGGACTTCGGGCGGCTGCTGCTCTGGGGGATCGGCCTGTACATCCTTCTCGGGGCCTTGGCATTGATCGTCTCAGGTGAGTACGGCGGCTCAGTCCGAGCTGGACTCTGGCTCTTGTCGGGGCTCGCAGTCACGGGCGCGTGGCTCTGGCTGTTCTGGGGCTCCCTCAACGTATTCGGAATCATTCTGTTGGGGATCGGCCTGATCATCGTTGGTGTTGCATGCCTCACGTACTTGGATATCTAGAACCACGCCTCCTGCGGGGGTCTCCGGCTCCGGGATGATCAGGCAGAAGGCGAACCGTTCTGTTCTCGTGCGAAAGCCCCCCTGGTCAAGGGGCAGAGCTTGAGCTGTCGCCGCGTGTCCGCTACTACCGCTGAGGCCCAAGCGCAGAATGCCTCGCGGTCATCTATCAGTTCCGTGAGGGCACGAATCTTGTCCTGCAGGTCGCCCAGCCATTGGAGGCCATCGGCACTCTCGTCGAGCACATCTGCGAAATGTGCTCGCGCGCCTACAACATCCCCGATCAGCGCAGCTGCGACGCCAGCGTGATACTGATCCCACGGAGTCGGGCGGGTCGGCATTGAGGAAGCAAGGAACTCTGCCGCGGCGGCGACACCGCGAAACTTTCGCCGATAGCCCTCGACACGATCTATCGCCAGTCCACAGTGGCTCCTGATCGACTGCGAGAACTGTGCCTCGTTGAGAAGGTCGGTGCTCTCGCGGCCCGGATGCAGAACATCGAATCTGGCATGGGGAGTTGCACCCCACAGCCACATCACTCCGACACGGAGCCGGCTGCCTTGGCTCCACCTGGGCGAGCCGAACTCGACCATGCCCAGCCACCAATCCTGATCATCCAGCCATAGCCGTGACCGCCCCTGTTGCTTCAGTCCCGCCGGGCGTAACAGCTCACGTCCTGCCTGCGCCACCAACCTCGACGCCGATGATGGAACCGCCATGGCTCGAAGATCCCCTGTCAACCGCCGTCTACCGGCCCGAAGGTTACGCATGGAAATTAGCAGCTGACAACGCGATGTGCCCGCCCCGTCCTGACCGGGACATGCCGAACCGATCAGGACTGGCCGCAGGGTCCGGCCCTTTCACTCGCAGCTTCTGCGTTCGAGCCGCAGCGGCCGCCGTCCAATATTCGTGCAATGATCATGGTGCTCTTGGAGACGCGACAGAGTCCTGCCGCAGGTGGAACGCCACCTCTCAACGGAAACGGTCACGCGCTGTAGAACTGTCGATAGTTGATACTGCACTTACGATCGTCCGCCTGCGGCTGGTGACTGTAAGTGGCCGGGAGCGATCGGTGGGCCGGGACTTGTTGCAGTTCCCAAGCTGACCACCGCGGGCTGCTCGCGTCGTATGCGCGTCGGCGTCAGTGAACCCTTTTCCAGCCTCCCTGGCGGGTGCTCTGGTCACAGCATGATCGCGATGCCGGTGTTCGGCCGATGACGTGAAGAAGGTCCTGGTGGTAGACGGGTTGATCACCTCAACCCACACCGTCGCAAACAGGGGCTTCCGGTGTCGTTCTATCGTGCTGTCGTTGATTTGTCGCGTCAGACCCTGAGGAGTGATCCGGCGGCGCCGTAAGGCGATCTGATCGGTCCGGCGGCTGCTCACCCCTGGCCAGCAGGCCCTGCTGGTGCTCGTCTACCTGCGCAAAGGTGAGACCTACGCCGAACGCGGGGCCGGTTTCGGCGTCTCGACGGCCACCGCGTGGCGGTATGTGGAGGAGACGGTGGCGTTGTTGTCGGCGCTCGCCAAAGCTCGGACAGGCGCTGTGCAAGGCCAAGCGGGACGGGCTGCACTACCTGGTGCTGGACGGCACGCTGATCCGCACCGACCGGGTTGAGGCCGACCGGCCTTACTTCTCCGGCAAGCATCGGGTGCACGGCATGAACGTGCAGGTCATCGCCTCATCGGACGGAACGATTGTGTGGATCTCCGGCGCGCTGCCGGGCAAGGCACATGACCTGAGTGCCGCCCGTATCTGGGGCATCCTGCGCGCGCTGGAGAACGCGGGCATCATCACCCTCGCCGACAAGGCATATCAGGGCGCCGAAAGCCCCGGTCCTCATCCCGTACAAGGGCAAGCACAAACCCGAATCCCAGAAGCAGGCCAACCGCGCCCGCGCGAGCTTCGGGCCCCGGCGAACGCGCAGCTGGAGAGCTGGAAGATCCTCTGCAAACTACGCTGTAGCCCTTCCAAAGCCGGCCACCTCTGCAAGGCCATCGCCGTCCTTCAGAACCACCGCGCTGCGCAAGCCGCCTGAGGGTGAAAGGGTTCGCCGAGTGGGTCGCCGGGGAAACTTGCGCTCTCACCAGACTGAGCTATTCGCCTCCGCGCCACCGGTCCCGACGACCGTTCAGGCCGCCGCGAGTCCAGAGCCTCCCCGGCCGTCAGTGGCGTGACCGCTCGGAATTGAGGTTGACGATGCCTGTTTCGTTATGGCTTGATCTTCAGGCTCCCGAGATCATCGATCGAAGTGGATAGAACTATGCAGTTCCTCCAGCGTGTGTCCGCCAGGTTATCGAGCCGGCCCCCCGCCATCCGCCGGCTGGCCGCCGCGGGTGGAGTCCTGGTCCTGGCAGCCGGGCTGGCCGTAGCGCAGGCGTCCGCCGCCTCGGCCGCCGACAGTACGACACCCCTCGGGATCGCCCTGGCCACCACGGGCCTCGGCGTGTACGAAGCGGGCGGTGACATAGCCGTGGCCGGTGGCAAGATCTTCGTGTCTGGACGGGACCGGATCGTGGTCACGAACCCCGAGGGCACGGTCACCGGCGCCATCACAGGCCTGTCAGCGCCGGTGGGCCTGGCCGCGGCGGCCGACGGCGACCACGTCTACGCGGCGCTGAGCGGTTCGAACCAGGTGGCCGAGATCGACACCGACAGCCTCGCTGTCACCCGCCGGTTGGACGTGGCATATCCCTGTCCGATGAACGTGTCCCTCTCCGGAACGCGGCTGTTCGTCGGGTACGGATGCGACGGTTCGGGCAGCGGCGTCTTCAGCCTCGATCTCTCGGCCGAGGCGCCGGCCTCCGTGCAGATCCGCGCCAACGGGCTGGGCAAGGCCCCGCTGGTCGCCGCGGCGAGCAACACGCTGGTGACCGCCGAGCGGAACATGACCCCGGCCACCGTGTACGTGTACGACCTGAACGGCACATCGGCGACCCTACGGGGGACCGTCGACGGCAGAACGCACTATCTGGCCGGCCCCATCGACCTCACCATCACCTCGGACGGCTCGACGCTCGTCGCGGGGTTCGGCAGGTGGGATGACGGCGACGACCAGTTCGAGAGCTGGGACACCACGAGCTTGACACGGGTGCGCGCCTATGACGCGCCCGGGTACCCGGATGCCGTCGCGATCAGTCCTGACGGCGTTCACGTGGCGGGTGCCAGCGACACCCGGGCAGCCCTGTACGACGCGGCCACCGCGGAGAAGGTCTACTCGAACGCCAACAGCGCAGGACTCATCATCCCTGGAAGCCTGGCGTTCTCCGGTACTGATGTCGTGGGTGTGGTGAGGCAGGGCACCGGAAGCCTCCACCTGTGGCGCATGCAGGGCGCCCTTCTTCCGGTCTCCTCCCTGACGCTGACCGCTTCCGGTCCGGCAACCGCCCTCGAACCGCTCGCCCTCACCGGCCGGCTCACCCTGCCCGACGGAGTGCGCGCGGACGCGCAACCAGTCGTGGTGACCCGCCGACTGCCCGACGGCACCAGTACGACCGTCGGAGACACCACCACGGCGGACGGCACGTTCACCATCACGGACACCCCGCCGCGGGGCGGCGACATCACGTACACGGCCGTGTGGGACGGCACCCCAGAGATCAGGTGGAGTTCCGCCTCCACCACCGTCACGGTTGCCAAGCGGCAGACGTCGATGACCCTGACCGGACCGAAGAAGGGCGTTCTCGGCAAGACGCTCAACTTCCGCGGTGCGCTGGACGGCGGAGGCAAGCTGCCTCCGGCGGGCACGCGGCTCACGGTCGAACGTACGGACGGCGGTTCACCAGTCAGGCTGAAGTCAGCGATTCTGGCCGATGACGGATCGTTCAGCTTCACCGACACGCTCGTAGGCGGCAGCCAATTCACCTACACCGTCAAGTGGGCCGGCGACGACATCTTCCTGTCGTCGCAGGCCAGCCACGTGGTCCCGGTCAATTAGCCGCTCGACGGGCGCAGGCACACGCCTGCGCCCGTCACCGGCGTTTCCCGAAATGGTGTGCCCCCGGCCGGACAGGCCGACGGTGTTCCCCCGTGACCAGGGCCGCCAGGTTGGAAGGAGCTCAGTCGGCGTCTTGTGGCGGCTCGCCGAGATGACCGAGCTGCCGCGCCGAACCCGCTGCCCGCTGCTCGGCGCAGCTCGCTGGTTCGGTGCGGTTCTGGTTCAGTGTTGTGCCGCGAGGTCGAGTGCGATGTCGGTGATCATGTCTTCCTGGCCGCCTACGAGGTTGCGGGCGCCGACCTCGAGGAGAATGGTGCGGACGTCGAGGTCGTGGTGGGCGGCGGCGGTCTCGGCGTGGCGGAGGAAGCTGGAGTACGCGCCGGCGTAGCCGAGGGTGAGGGTTTCGCGATCGACCTGGACGGGGTGGTCGCGAAGGGGGCGGACGATGTCGTCGGCGAGGGCATCGGGGATCGGTACGGCGAGGGAGCTGTCGACCAGGGCGCGTTCGGCCCACCCTCCGGAACGCGTGGCGGTGTACCCCATCACCCGCGTCCCCGCCTTCGGGCCGGAGCCGTCCGCGGCCGGCTCGATGACGGTGCCGACGACGTCGAGCCCGACGGGCGATCCGGGCGGGGAGAGCCGGACCTTGTTCAGATCCCCTCTGCTGACGGTCGATGCCGACACCTGCACCAGGAGCTCGCTGCTCGTGCGGTTGGGCTCCGGCACCTCGGCGAACTCCACTGAGCCGTCCTTCGTCGTGATCAACGCGCGCACGTCGGTCTTCCTCTCATCCGAACGGAAACCTTCGCCTCAATGCCAGGACAGGCACCGACGACGGAAATGGGCTAGGGTGCCCACTTAGAGACCGTAGCACAAGTGGGCACCCATGCCCACTTCCGTTCGAGTTGGTGGCATGACCGATCAGGATGAAACACACCGAACCCTGCGCTCCGACGCGGAACGCAACCGCGACCGCATCGCCGGCGCAGCCCGCGCCGCCTTCCGCGAACTCGGAGCCGACGCGCCGACGAAGGAGATCGCGAAGCGCGCGGGTGTGGGCACCGCTACGCTCTACCGACGCTTCCCGACCCGAGAAGACCTCCTGGCCTATGTCTTCGCTGACCGGCTGACCGAATGCGAGGACTCGGTACACACCGCGCTGACCAACTCCGACCCCTGGCAGGGCCTGGTCGACCACATCAACCACCTCATGCACCTGCAACTGGAGGACCGGGCCTTCACCGCGGTGTTCCTCTACGACTTCCCGCCGGACAGCCCGGTCAGCCACTCCCGCGCCGAGGCCGGGAGAGCTCTTCGCCAACTGCTCGACGCGGCCAAGGCCGCCGGCGACCTCCGCCAGGACGTTGACGAGAACGACGTCATGCTGCTGCTCAAGGCGAACGACGGCGTACTGCGCTGGTCCGGCGCTCCCGCGCAGGAAAGCCAACGACTCATCGAGAGGTTTCTCCGCTCCCTCCACACCTGACCGGCCCCGTGTGATCGCCGGTCTCTTACCGACGCGGCGGCGAGAGGAACTCGATCCGAGCACCCGGCATCCCGGGCAATGGCAATGCGTGCTTGCCACGAGTCGAAGAGTGCCACCTGTCCGCGGCAGGCGGGCGATCTGGCATCACCGAGTTGGCGGCTTTCCTGACCATGCCGGTTCATCGCGTGGCGTCAGAGATGCGGCGCATGGGCTCGCCGTGCGTTCGGCGTGGACGCGCAGCAGGACGTCAACGCTGCGGCCTGCCCATTCGGCCACCTGGGGGGCGGGGCGGCTCGGAATGTCGGTGCGGTGGGCCATACTCCGCCAAGCCGGGATGATCATCAACAAGGCGAAGGCGTTGACATGGCACAGTTGCTGCGGAGTCTCGACGACGAGGTCTACGTTCAGTACAACACGTTCGGGCTGGACGGCACCGACCTGCCGGAGTGGCGTTCCCCCACCGACGAGATCTACCACTTCATCGCGGCCGTGCGCCTGGAATCCTGGGACGCCGAGCCGGGGCCCGCGGACGCCTCGTGGACGCCGGTCAGTTCGACGACGTTCGTCGCGGAGAGCGGTGTGGTCGTGATCGTCGCGATGATGGACGACAGGGGGCATGACTTCCTGATCGGGCCGCCGCGTTTCGAGTACGGCGTGGACATGTACCTGCGTGAACCCAAGCCAGGCGACGGGCATGCCACAGGTGAGTGCGACGAGGCATGGCTGCTGAGGTTCTGGCCGATCAGGGATGTCTTCGACCCAATCACGCACGCGGCGCCGTTCTCCTACATTGCGCGCGGGGTTCTCTACTACTCGATCGACCTCGAGCCCGAGCAGCTCGTGCAACCGCCGGCGCGGCGGGAGGTGCCGGTGCCGGTCTCGGCAGTGGCGGACTGGGCGTCGCTGCGCGCGGACCCGGACCTGGACACCTTCGACGGCTGGCTGCGCATGTTACGCCGCAAGGCGGAGGAGAGGGGCGTCACCGTTCACGAGTTGCTGCGCGCGGCCGGGGTCGACATCGAGGACGGAGCGGACCTCACCCCGGCCTCCTGCACCCCGCCGCGGGCGCGTGCGGGCCGATTCAAGGATCCGCTGATCGACCGCTACTGCGCCGAGCAGGCGCGTATGGGCTTCTCGTCCGGGCGCGACCTGGGCGAGGATCGGCTGCGCGAGTACGCCGACGGCGAGCGCATCGCCAAGGAGTTGTGCCGCAGCGACACCCGGACGTTCTCCGTGCCCGTCGAAGGCCGTGGCGCCCTGTATGTACCACCGGGTGTCAGCCGCCGCGTGTGGCGGTGGGAGGACGACATGCTCGGCGGCGAGCTCATGGACGACGGGCTGACAGTGGATCGGCAGATTCTGGCCAGGAACCCGTGGACCAGGCAGATCCTCGTCTCCGGCATCGTCACGGTCCTGCGCCGCGACCACGACAGGCACGGCTGCAGCGACATCGTCTGGTACGTGGTGCGCGACGCCGAGCCGCACGAGGCGGCCAGGGTCCTGTGCGCGGAGGCCACCTGGGAGGAGGATCCGGATCAGCGCCGGGCCTTGGACGAGGTGGCCAGGGAGAAGCTGATCGACCTGCGGGCCACCTACAGGAGCCGGGAGAGCTGAGGGCCGGGCCTCGTCGCGCGGCGAGGGCACGCGGCCGGGTCGGAGGTGACCTGGGCGGGGACCGGCCCCCAGGCCGCAGCCCGAACGGCGGGCGAGCGGAGGTACGGTGGCGCGCCGCACCGCCGCTTGACGGGATGCAACCCTTACGATCGCCACGGAGTGGTCGGCCGCCATATGTGCTTGGGGCGATCGGCCACGTTAGGCGGCCGATCGCCGTTGCCACTGCTGGTCACCAGCAGATAGTCGACAGCGCCAGCCTTAAGTTGATCGTCTATGCAGACATCGCCCGATGAAGAACTCCAACTAGACGTTGTCGACCGCGAGGGCAGGGTCACAATGGAGACCCTCATGCTCTACGACTCTGTGCCGGCCCGGCTCGCGCTCGCGTGCCGTGGCCTCCTGCTGGACGTAGAGGGCGAGGACCTGCTGGTTTGCCTCATCGATCTCCGTCGCCGGTTGGAAGCCGAAGGCCTCAACCTCTGCTGCCAAGGAGCATGAGCGGATGTCTGGCCATCGGGCCAGCTCCGGCAGTTCACCAATGGCCGCTTCGGATACGTCTTGGCAGCCAGACGTCCAGGCGAGGCATTCAAGGAAGTCGACTTGTTCGCACCGGCCCAGCCCCATGAGATCGCTTCGATCGAGCAACAACGTGACGCTGTCTTCCGGTTTCACGGGCTGTGTCAACAGCCAAAGCCCAGCTCAGAGTCGTGATCGTCGTGCCATTAAGGGGAGTGACGAGGGGTCGATCACGGTCACTCGCGGCTGGTCTCAGCCCCAGGGCGAGGCGCCTACGAGCTGGGATTCCTGCGATTCCCAAGCTGACAGCGTGGCATTCGATTCCCGACCCGCTTCACGGTCACGACCACTGGGCGACGCTGCCGATGGGCCTATCAGGGCACTCCATACAGATGAAGAGATATGCAGCGCCGGCATCGCCGATCACGAGTCCGGAGGGACCCATCTGCTCTGGGTCGAAGTCCGAGCTGAGGAGGTGCTGCTCCTCAAGCGGTACCCACCTCGTCGCGGATCCGGGATCGTGCTCCCAACTGGCGATGGTCAGCAGGTGCGCCATCTCATGGCCGTGGCCGCATGTGACCGTCTCGGGGGATTGGATCCAGTCGATCCATCCGCCGACCTTCGTGCCCGGAGCGGCCGACAAGTGGTACTGGTAACTCCACTCTTCCGCATCGTCCAGCGACGATTCCCATTCCTCGATCTTCTCGGCCAGTTCTGTCGACGTCTCCCAGGCCGGATACTCCTCGACCCGCTCTGGTGAGAGCACGCACGGCCGGGGGATAAGTCCTTCCTCGCTGGTCACGGGCTCCGGAACCTCGGTGAGGAGCTCCGCGATGAGGCTCGCCTTCCGCCAGAGGACGCGTACCACCGGCCGAAAGTCGGACTCGTGCACGAAGGGACACCACAGAATCTGGCACAAGTCCGTGTCCGGTAGGAACGGCAGCTCGGGTACGTCCCGGGCGTGGAGTTGGAGGATCGGCACCATCGCGATCGGCTGTGCTCCTGTGAGGTTTTCGTGGTCAGGAGACGTGCAGAACGGCCAAGAGTCGCCGATGGGCCAGAGCAGCGGGCCGCCCATGGAACTGTCCGTAGGCGAAGGCGTTCCGGGACGCGGGTGCAGCCTGACAGCGATCTGGCTCTGGCCGGCCAGTTCGGGAAAGAGCTTCGTCACGTCGAACGGCGCCGGGGGCGTCGTCAGGCCCACGTCTTCTTCTCCGATCATCACGGATACCGTCAGGCAGCACACCATAGGCCAGTGGACCGACAGAATGAGGGTTCGATCGTCGATGAGGTGGTGCAACCCAACCCGGCAGGACGTGCACGTAGCACCGCGCGATGATCTTGTCGGCATTTTCGCAGGTAAGAGGCATTTTTAGGCGGTGCTGCCTGCTTTCGCATCGCACCGCCGAGACGTGAATCCGGTGAGGAGCCTGGGGGTAGAGCGTAGGGGTCGCCAAGTCGTTGGGGTCAGGAGCACTGACCTGCGCGTTGCGACTCTGATTGACCTGCGCCGCGACCTTATTGGCACGCCAGCCGATCAACAGGATTCCACCCACGAACAACACCGCCTGGGACGCGGCGATCATTAGCGCGGGGCCCTCAGGCAGGCCGAACGTCAACTCGCCTGCGATGGAGATGACGAGAACCGCCGCCATGACCACGGCCAGGCGTCGCAGGGGACGCCTCAGCCAGGCGTGCGCGGCATCCCATGCCTCGCGAGAGGCGAGTGTGTGGGTTCGCCACGAACTTCGACGGCTCCATGCGGTCTCTCAAGGCACATTAGTGTTGCCGCGTCGCTACCAAGACACCATCTGTCACTGAGCGGAGTCATCCGGATACTTAGGGATCGGTCGTGATTCACACCGTTCGATCCGGGAGGTACTCCTGTGGCCCGCTCTCTGCACGAGTCCAACGTCGCCGCCCTGTTCGCTCTGCTTGACAGCACTGGAGACGGGCAGATCGGTGCCGATGACTTCAGGCGCATCGCGGACAGGGCATGTGCCGCGGTGGCCCCTGACCCGGGCTCGCCTCAGCATCAGGCCATTCAGCGGTTGTGCGCGGACTGGTGGCATCACGTCCGCGAGGACGCCGACGCCGATGGCGACGGCGCGGTGAGCGCGACGGAATTCGTCCAGGCGGTGGACCACCTGGTCGCGAGCCATCCGCACTTTCAGCAGATGACCGGCACGCTGTCGTGCGCCGCCTTCGACGCCGCCGACACCGACGAGGACGGGTTCATCTCAGTGCCGGAGTTCGAGCGCTTCTTCAGCGGGTTGGGCATCCCCCACGAGGTGGCCGGGGGTGCTTTCGCCCAGCTGGACACCGACGGCGACGGCCGGATCTCCCGCCAGGAGTACGCCGAAGGCGTTTGGGTGCTGCTCACAAGCGAAGACCCCGATGCCCCTGGGTCGGCGATCCTGGGGCAGACGCAGGCGGGCTGAGCCGCCCACGCTACGGGGGATGCACACGTGCCTACCAGGACTGGTCGGTATGCCCGAGAATGTCCGACATGGGCTCCCCATTGATCTTGGCCAGTCTGCCTTTCGCCATCGGCATCGTCATGCTCGGCCTGGGTCTCAGTCTGACCCTGGACGACTTCCGGCGGGTCGGCCAGTATCCGAAGGCGGCCGTGGTCGCGCTGCTGTGCCAGATCGTGCTGCTGCCGGCGATCTGCTTCGGCCTGGTGCTCGCCTTCCGGCTTCCGCCGGAGCTGGCGGTCGGGGTGCTGCTGGTCGCGGCGTCGCCCGGTGGCCCCACGGCCAACCTGTTCAGCCACCTGTTCGGCGGGAACGTCGCGCTGAATGTCACGCTCACCGCGATCAACTCGGTGCTGGCCGTGGTCACCCTGCCGATCGTGGTGAACCTCTCGGCCGGGTACTTCCTACCCGATGAAGCCGCCCTCGGGCTGCAGTTCGACAAGATGCTGCAGGTCTTCGTGATGGTGCTCGGGCCGGTCGCGATCGGGATGCTCGTACGCGCGCGGGTGCCGGAGGTGGCCCGGCGGCTCAACCTCCCCGTCCGGGCGCTGTCGATCGTGGTCCTGGTCGGGGCCATCTATGCCGTGTTGTACTCGGAGCGGGAGCACCTCGTCGACTATTTCGTCTCGGTCGGGCTGGCCGCGTTGGTTTTCAACATCGTGAGCCTGCTGGTCGGCTACGGCGTGCCGCGACTGGCCGGTGTCGATCACCGTACGGCGACCGCGGTTGGGTTTGAGATCGGCATCCACAACACCGGGCTCGCCATCACGGTCGCGCTGAGCCCGACGCTGTTGAACAGTGCCGAGATCGCCATCCCGGGCGCGGTGTACGGCATCGTCATGTTCTTCACGGCGACCGGGTTCGGCTGGTTGATCAGCCGGCGAGCTCGAAAGTCGGTCTCCTGAAACCAGCTCGGGAATGGGGCCGGCCGTGCGACGTCGTACGCATTCGCGGCCTCAACCCCGATCGTCCGACCTTTCTACGACCAAACTTGAGCCCATATAATCGGTGCACACTGCGGTCCGACTCGGGTCGGAAGCGGACAAATCTGTAATGTCCATTCGGGAGTCGACGTGACTCGGCCAGCCCATCCCGTTCGGCCCGAGGGCGAAGGTCCGCCGCCCGGTGCCGGTTCCGTGCGCCTGCAGATCCTCGGTCCGTTGCGGCTGTGGCGCGATGGAGCCGAGCAGGACGTCGGCCCCCGGCAGCAGGCGCAGCTGTTGGCTCTGCTCCTGGCACGCGTGGGTCATTCGGTCAGTACAAGAGGATTGATCGACCTGATCTGGGCCGAGGAGGCTCCCGCCAGTGCGCTCAATCTCATCCAGAAGTACATCGGTGCTTTGCGGCGGGTGCTCGAACCCGCGGTCCCGGCCCGGTCGGCCGGTGCCTACCTGCACCGTCGCGGTAACGCGTATGTGTTCAGTGCCGGGCCTGGCACGTTGGACCTTGTCACGTTCCGGGAGCTTCTCGGCGCGGCCCAGGCCGCTCTCGCCCGGCAGGATCGCGAAGTGTCGCTCGACCGCTACGTCGAGGCGCTGGGTCTTTGGCGTGGTCCGGCGGGGGATGGGTTGTCTGTCGGGTCGACCGCGATGCCGATCTTGGCTGCTCTTGACGACGAGTTCTTCGCCGCCTGTGCGGCGGCGGCCGAGCTGGCCGTGTTGTTGCGCCGGCCGGAGCGGGTGATCCCGTCGTTGCAGCTGGCCGTGTCGATGGCGCCGTTCCATGAACCTGTCCATGCCGGTCTCGTCACCGCTCTGGGTGCTGCTGGGCGGCAGGCGGAGGCGCTGTCGGCGTTTCACGTGGTTCGTGATCGTCTTGCCGAGGAGCTTGGCATCGATCCCGGTCCGGCGCTGCAGGCGGCGCATTTGCGGGTGTTGACGCAGGCTCCGACGTCGCCGGTGGTGATGGACCCGGAGGGTGAGGGTGATCGGGCGCCGGCGAGGCGGGAGGCTGGGCTGGTCGGGCGGGGTGAGGAGCTCGGTGTGTTGCGGCAGGCCATCGAGGGGGCGTTCACCGGCCGTACCGGGCTTGCCGTCGTGGAGGGCGAGCCGGGTGCGGGTAAGACGCGTTTGCTGGAAGAGGCCGCCGCTGTGGCGGATCGGCGTGGTGCGCTCGTGGTGTGGGCTTCTTGTCTGGAAGGTGATGGAACGCCGTCGATGTGGCCGTGGGAGCAGGCGCTCACTGTTGTTCTGGACAGTCTGCCTGCGTTGGCGCGTGAGAAGTGGCTGGCCGGTGAGCTCGGTCGCCTGCTCGAATCTCGGGATGATGACGGCGGGCCGCCGGTTTCCGGTGGCCGGGCCCAGTTCCGGCTGTTTGAGCAGGTGGTCTCTTTTATCGGTCAGGCTGCGGCGGAGCGGCCGTTGTTGCTGGTCATGGATGATCTTCAGTGGATTGATGCCACTTCGCTTCAGTTGTTCGGTCACTTGGTGGGCCGGCTGCCCGCCGGTGCCGCGGTCGTCGGTGCGCTTCGTGATCGCGCGCCCACGCCCGGTCCTGACCTTTCGCGGGTGCTGGCCGCTGCCAGTCGGTTGCCCAGCCATCGCAGGATCCAGCTCGGTCCGCTCAGCCTGAGCGACGTGGCTGAACTCATCCGTCGCGAGACCGGCCACGAGCCTGGTGCGGACGTCGCTCGTAACATCCATGTTCGCACTGCCGGGAATCCTTTCTTCGTTCGCGAGCTGTCGCGGCTTCTCAGTGATCGCGGTGCGCTCGGCGGCGGTGGCGCGGCGGGGGTGCCGTCGTCCGTGCGAGACGTTGTTCGCGATCGGATGGGGGGTCTTGATGACGGTGCTCGCGACTTGCTGCGGGTCGCCGCGCTGATCGGTCGCGAGGTCGATCTCGGTCTGCTCGCCAGGGCCGCCGGTGTCGACGTCGCGGACTGCCTCGAACGCCTCGAACCGCTGCGCGCGCTGGGTCTGCTCGAAACGGGGCCTGAGGACCCGTTCTCGTGGCGCTTCTCTCACGACCTGGTCCGCGAATCGGTCTCGGAGACCACGGAGCAGCTGCGGGCCATCCGGCTGCACCTGCGCGTCGCGGACGCGCTGGAAGAAAGCCAGGCGGACGATGAGTCCGTCACCGAACGGCTCGCCTTCCACCTGGGTGCCGCCGGTCCCCTCGCCGACCCGGTTCGTACCGTGGAGGCGCTGAAGCGCGCCGGTCGTCGCGCGACGACCAAGCTCGCGTTCGCTGCCGCTGATCGGCACCTGGAAACGGCCGCCCAGATCGCGCGGAACGCCGGGCTGCCGGAACTCGAGCTCTCCGCCCTCTCACTGCTCGCCATCGCCCCGCGCCGGCAGGCCGGGTTCGGCGGCACGACGTTCGACCTGCTGGAGCGGGCGGAACACCTGGCCCGCCAACTCGGCCGGGAGGTCGAGGCCGCCGGCCTCCTCTTCGCTCGCCTGTTCGGGGCCTACACCTTCCTGGAGTGGGACCGGGTTCGGCTGGTCCGCCGGTTGTACGAGCAAGGGGAGGCGTCCTCCGATCCGGTCGTCCGGGTGTACGGCCGGCAAGCCTGGGGCCTGCACCAGTGGGACATCGGCAACATCGGCGAGGCATTCCGGTGCTTCAGCGAGAACAACCCCGCCCTGCTCGACGGGGTTGTCTCCGCGCACAGCGAGACCCCGATCCGGCGTGACGTCTCGGGTGAGTGGCCCGGCTGGCATGCCGTCGTGACGGCACTGCACGGTGACGTCGACACGGCGGGGACCATAATCGACAAGTGGAACGGCCCCGACGACTCGTATGCGGTCGCGACCTGGGCCTACTACACCGCGATCATTGCTTCGATGGCCGGTGACGCGGGCTGGGTGCTGCGCACGATCGATCGGTGGATGAACGTGGGCACCGGCCGCGCCGCCGTCCAGCAGGAGCACTACATCCGGCTGATCTGGTATTGGGCCCGTGCCCTCGCGGGCGATGACCCGGCCGGGATCGCGGCGGAGACCGACCAGATCCTGGCCGGGACGCTGGTCGACCCGCCACGGTGGGGCGTCGCGTACCACCACGCACTGAGCGCCGAGATGTGGCTGGCCGCCGGGATGCCGGACAAGGCGGGCATCGCCCTCGACCGAGCGGACGAGGCTCTTGAGGCCTACGGCCAACGCTACGCCGAAGGGCTGGTCCTGCTGCTGCGGGCGCGCCTGCTCCACGCCCGCAGCGAACCCGCCGAAGTCGTACGAGCCGCTGCCGAAAAGGCCCGCGACCGGTCCAGCGAACGCGGGTCTCACCTCTTCGCCCGCCGCGCCGAGAATTTCCTTGCCGAGCTCTGATCACACTGCTCGGCACCGGCGTGGACCACGCCGACCGTGACGGCTCAGTGCGCGGTATGCGATCGGGGCGGCGAATAGACGCTCCAGGCGTGGAAGGCCAGCCCGATGCCCCAGAAGACTATCGACCATATAGGCCAGAAGTGGTTTCCCGAGTCGTAGAGATACCACACCGCGACCTGGGCCAGATTGGACAGGACATAAAAAAGCAGGTGAATCCGCAGACCCCATTTCCTGGCGGTCTCGCTCCTTTTTGTTCTCATGCCCGCAGGCTAGATCGACGTACTTGTTCAAGACTGAAACGCACTTCCTGACGACTGACTCACCGGGCTCAGCGATCGTCAAGTATTCGGGATCTACTCTGACCTGCAATCGAGGTGCCAACCGCATGTGTTGAAAGGGACGATGTTATGACGACGAGCCGCCGAGCGGTGCTGGCCGGATCCGCCGCGGTCGCGACCGGTGCCCTGCTGGGAACGTCCGAGGCGTGGGCGCAGACCCGGACGGAAGCCGATTCCAAACCCACCGTGGTGCTCGTGCACGGCGCGTTCGCCGATTCCTCCGGCTGGAACGGCGTCAGCGCCAGGCTCATCCGCGAGAACTATCCGGTGATCGCCCCGGCGAACCCACTGCGCAGCGTGGCCGCCGACTCCGCCTACCTGGCCTCCATCCTCGCCACGATCAGCGGCCCGATCGTCCTCGCCGCGCACTCCTATGGCGGGATCGTCGTCACGAACGCCGCGACCGGTAACCCGAACGTGAAAGCGCTGGTCTACGTGGCCGCTTTCGCCTCCGACCAGGGGGAGTCGCTGCTGGATCTGCAGACGAAGTATCCGGGAAGCAAGCTCAATGAGGCGGCGCTGGACTTCCGTCCGTACAGTGATGGCCTCGTCGACGGATACATCAAGAAGGAGTTCTTCCACGACGTCTTCGCCGGGGATGTGCCGAGGGAGACCGCCGACCTGATGCAGGCCGGCCAGCGGCCCGCTGACGCGCGCACGCTCGGGGAGCCGTCCGGCGCCCCGGCGTGGAAGACCATTCCCTCCTACTACCTCGTCGCTCAGAACGATCAGGTGCTCCCCGCCGCGGCACAGCGGTTCATGGCGCGGCGGGCCGGGTCACGGGTCCAGGAGGTTCGCGCCTCACACGTCGCGATGATCTCGCAGCCCGCCGTGACCGCCGACCTCATCAAACGCGCCGCGCGCTGACGCCGGATCAGGGCCGTATGGCCCGAGCGGCTACTACTCGTAGAGGTCCGTCTCGCTCAGGACCGGGCTGCTGCCGCCGGAGCGTCCCAGGCGGGCCGCGGAGCCGAACATGGGTCCACGAGCGCGCTGGACCGCGGCGAACCGTCCGAAACCGAGCGGCTTGGGCACGTCGTCGTAGATGGCCTCCATGCCACCCTTGACCGAGTACGTCTCGTGCCAGAAACCGGTGCCGCCCGAGTCCCGCAGGAAGTCCAACCACCACTCCCGATGCGGCTCGGACCGGGCGAAGGCGAGCAGCGACGGCAGGTCCCGCCAGTACTGGCGCATCCCCATGTTCATCGGGAAGAAGGAGTAGTACACGGGCTCGTGCAGCAGGAGCCCGTCCGGCTTGCCCGCGACCGACTCACTGATCTTCCGGCCGAAGCTGAAGAAGGTCCGGATCCCGTACAGGTGGTTCACCCGCATGCCGAGGTATAAGACGATGAGGTCTGGATAGGCGGACAGGTCGACGGTCTGCCGGTTCACGCGAGTTGGCATCCAACGCTCCTTATGGCTCGGGTTACGCATGGGCTGGTGTGGGAGGCAGGTCATGGGCGGGTTTCGATTTGACCTCGTTCCCCGGCAGCCTCACCGTACGGATGCGAACTTGACTGGCACTGAACGAAAACCCCGAGAGTACTGATCGGCGACTTCCCCGGCGCTCCTTCACCGTTGGGTGAATGAGCTTTCGGGTGGCCGGTGGGGGGCCGCGCCGGCGGGATGAGGTCGAGGGGACAGGGCGCAGACCGCGAGGGCCGCGGTCGCGTAGCCGGCGCCGAGCAGGCAGGCGGCGGGCCATCCGGCGGTCGCGTATGTCCACGCCGTGGTCACCGCGCCGAGGGCGGAGCCGAGGGAGTAGAAGGCCATGTACGCGCCGATCACGCTGCCGGCCTGCCGGGGCCGGGCTGTGGTGATGAGGTGCTGGCTGCTGACGTGGACGGCCTGCACCGCGAGGTCCAGCAGGATCACGCCCGCGCCCAGCAGCCACAGGGACTGCCCGGTGCAGGCGGTGAACGCCCACGACACGATCAGGACGACCAGCGCCCAGCCCGTGACCGGGCCCGCGTATCCGCGGTCAGCCCACCGTCCCGCGCGGGCGGCGCCCAGAGCGCCGGCGAGTCCGGCGAAGGCGAACAGGCCGATCTGCGCCGGTGTCAGGCGCCAGGGTTCGGCGCCCAGCGGGAGCGCCAGACCGCTCCAGAGCGTCCCGAACGAGGCGAACACGAAGAACGCGATGACCGCTCGGCTGCGGAACATCCGGTCCGCGGCGACGAGCCGCCCCATGGAGCCGATCACCTGCCGGTAACCGCCGCGCGGGCGCTCATGCGACTCGTCCGAGGGCAGCGAGATCAGGACGAGCCCGGCCAGGATCACCGAGGCGGCGGCCAGTGTGGCGTACACGCTGCGCCAGCCCGCGGCCTCGGCCAGGAAGCCCGCGATCACGCGGGCGCCGAGGATGCCGACGACCACGCCGGAGGTGACCGTACCGATGTTCCTGCCGCGCTCGTGCGGCGGCGACACCGCGGCCGTGTAGGCGACGGTCGTCTGCACCACGACCGCGAACATCCCCGCCACGCCAAGACCCGCCAGCGCGAGCGGCGCCGTCGTCGAGGCCGCGACGACGGCGCTGCCTACCGCGGTCAGCACGAGATGGCCCGCGATGAGCCGCCGCCGGTCGAGCACGTCTCCCAGCGGAACGAGCGTGACCAGCCCGGCCAGATAGCCGGCCTGCCCGACGGCGACGAGCCATCCCAGGCCGCCGGACGTGAGCCCCAGCTCCGATCCCGCCGCGTCCAGGACGGGCTGCACGGCGTAGATGTTCGCCACGGCCACCGCGCACACCACGGCCAGCAGGAACCTGCGCCCTCCACCGAGGATCGTCGACACACCGTTCTCCAATCAGTAGCAAATTGCAACCGATCGGAGGCTAGGGCAGAATGGTAGCGAAAAGCAACCGAATGGAGGTGTGCATGACGGCCGAGCGCTGGACCGACCCGAGCTGCCCGGTGGCCAGGACGGTCGACCTGGTCGGCGACCGCTGGAGCCTGCTCATCGTCCGGGACGCGATGGATGGAGCATCCGCCTTCACCGACTTCCACCAGCGGCTCGGGATCGCCCGCAACATCCTCACCGACCGGCTGCGCCGCCTCACCGAGTACGGCATCCTCGCCCGGGACACCGCACCGTCCGGCAAGCGGCAGACCTACGCGCTGACGGACGCGGGCCGTGACCTGTTCACCGTGGTGCTGGCCCTCCGCCAGTGGGGTGAGCGCAACGCCTTCGCCTCCGGGGAGGAGTACTCCGTACTCGTCGACCAGCGCGGAGAGGCCGTCCCCGAGCTGCGGGCCATCGACACCACCGGTGCCCCGCTCACCTCCGGCACGACTCGCGTCCAGAAGGTGAATTGACCCCCCCAAGCGCGGAGCCACTCGTCAGGGGCGGGCGTGAACGCCGACGCCTCCGGAGACGACGAGGTCGTGGCCGGTGACGTAGCCGGCGGCGTCCGAAGCGAGGAAGGCCACGGCTTCGGCGACCTCGGCGGGAGCGCCGACGCGGCCAAGCGGGACGTCCCGGGCCCAGGAGTCGATCATTTCCTGGGACACGCCCATCTTGCTGTAGGCGGGGGTGTTGATCAGTCCTGGGCTGACGGAGTTGACGCGGATGCGGCGGGGGGCGAGTTCGAGCGCGAGGGACCGCATGAGGGGCACCAGAGCGCCCTTGGCGGCGGTCATCGCGGCTCCGACCCCTTCGCCGGCGCCCACGGTGAACACGACCGAGGCGCCCTCGTTGAGGAGCGGGAGCGCCTTCTGCAAAGTGAAGAAGGCGCCCTTGACGTTGACGTCGAACAGGGCGTCGAAGGCGGCTTCGTCGGTTGACTCGATCGGGCCGGGCCGGGAGATGCCCGCGTTGAGGAAGAGCAGGTCGAGGGAGCCGAATCGCCGGCGTGCCTGCTCCATCGCATGGTCGAGGTCCGGCAGGGATCGTGCGTCGGCCCGGACGGCCGCGACGGCTTCGGGAAGGCCGGCGTCGGCGACGTTGCTGACGCCGGTGACCATGACGCGGTAGCCGCGGGAGTGGAGCAGTTCGGCGGTCGCCTTGCCGATGCCGCTGGTTCCACCGGTGATCAAAGCTGCAGGTGCGGACATGATGCGTTCCTTTGCGTGCTCGCGACGGCCATTTTTGGCAGCGTACGCCTGGTTGGCAGTGACTGCCAAGTTGCATGTGTGTGTCACTCTGGCAGTGCTGCGTTAGCCTGGGCGGATGAAGCAGGAAGCCGAGGCGCCGGCCACGTTGTGGGACCGGACACGGCAGCTGGCCTCCCGAGAGATCCTTGAGACGGCTCTGCGCCTGTTCACCGAGCAGGGCTACGACGAGACGACCATCGCCCAGATCGCCCGAGAGGCCGGTGTCTCCCAGCGCACCCTTTTCCGCTACTTCGGTACGAAGGAGGACCTGCTCGGCGGCGACCAGGGCCGGTTCGGGCAGGTCCTGACGGCCACGATCAGCGAACTGCCGGCCGAAGTCGGTGTCTGGGAGGCTCTGCGCGCAGGGGTCGCCGCCGTACTGGCCTTGCATGACAGCCGCGAACAGGCCCTGGAGCGGTTCCGGCTCCTGCACAACACCGCCTCTCTGCGTGCCGGTTGGCTCGAGAAGCGACTGCGGTTCCAGGAGGACCTGCTGCCGCTCATCGAGGCGCGTATGGACGCCGCTGCCGGCAGCGTGGGCGTGAAGGCCCGCGCGGTGATGGCGACGGCGTTCGCGTGCCTGGATGCCGCATCGATGATGTGGGTCGACAATGACGGTAAGGGCGACATCATGGACCTGTACGACGAGTGCCTGGCCGCAGTGCGCGGCTGACCGGCCCCGTGACCGGAGCGGCCACTCCCGGTGCACTATTGAGCCATCGTGGGACCCTGCAGCTCTGGAGAGGACCGAGCATGGCCCCTCATCGCGATGCCACACGTCGCCGGTGCCCCGCCGTGAAGTCGGCGCGACCTCGGGCTGCTGGAAAAGCAGCAGGGACATGTGGAGGAGGCTCGGCGCTGGTATCGGGAGGCGATCGCCGGCGGGCACCCGGAGGCCGCGCCGCTCGCCCGCAGCGCGCTGCGTGACCTGGAGCGGCGGGAAGAGGATCTACGGCGGGCCGAGCACTACTCCAGGTACGGCTACCTCGCCTACGCCGACCCGTCGATGATGCGTCCCTCGCCCACCCCGGAACCTGAGAGCCGCCCGTCCGAACAGGACCCTTCGCCACCTCAATAAGACCGGATTCCCCGCCGTGCCGTCGCCGCTGATGGAGAGCCGCGCTCCAGCCGGCCGGCCCGCGCCCAGCACCTCGCCGGCTCCCTGCCAGGCGAGCTCGGCCAGCTCGCTCAGGTAGGGGTCAGCAGGCCCACGTCCCGAAAGGACGGCCAGGCATTTCCCGGCCAGCGAGGAGAACGGCAGCGACCGGGACCAGTGACGCGTCATTCGGGGACCTTCCCCAACTCGAAACGTTCAGGCGACGTGGGTGTCGTACTCCTCGCGATTGGCGAGCACCTCGTCCATGTGCGTCTCGGCCCACATCTTGATGCCGCGCATCATGTGCTGGAGTGAGAGACCGAGGTCGGTCAGCTCGTACGTGACCGTGACCGGCACCGTCGGCGTCACGGTGCGAGTGATCAGCCCGTCGCGCTCAAGGGAGCGCAGCGTCTGGGTGAGCATCTTCTGGCTGACCCCGGCCAGCCTGCGGGACAGCTCGGAGTAGCGCATCGACCGTGGCTCGCCGGCACAGTCGCCTCCGGGTTGGTTCGGGCCGTCGTTGCCGAGCGCGGCCAGGATCAGCGCGACCCACTTGTCGGAGATCCGGTCGAGCAGCTGGCGGCTCGGGCACTGCGCCAGGAACGCGTCGTAGTCCCCCTTCGCCTGTGCCCGCCTCTGGGCCGCCGTCTTCGTCGGCATCGGCCGCTCCTTCCTACCGGGCGGTGACATACGCACTTCGAAGTGCGTACTTCCCGCTGGAGAGCTACCCGCCCATAGTGAAGCAGGCCAACCGCCGAACACAAGCCACGAAAGCGACACCATGAGCATCTCCACTTTCCGCACGGCCGCCGTCCGCACCCCGAGCGGGCCCGACTCGATTGAGATCATCGACGTTCCCGTCGTCGAGCCCGGGCCCGGCGAGGTCCGGGTCGGGATCGCCGCCGCGCCGGTCAACCCCGTCGACCTCGGGGTCGCCCGCGGCCTCTTCCACTCCATGGGGCTGGTCAACCAGCCCGAACACACCGGCCTGGGCTGGGACTTCGCCGGGACCGTCGTCGCCACCGGCCCCGGCGTGGACCTGCCGGCCGGCACCCGGGTCGCCGGCCTGATAGACGGCTTCGACCGCGACTTCGGCACCTACGCAGAACAGCTCATCGTGCGGGCCTCCGACCTCGCCGTCGTGCCCGACGGGCTGGACCTGATCGCGGCCTCGACGGTACCGCTCAACGGGCTGGCCGCCGCCCAGATCGTCGACCTACTCGGTGACGCACCCGGCAACGGCAACCGGCTGCTGGTGACCGGGGCGGCCGGCGCGGTCGGGGCGTACGTCGCCGTGCTCGCACCCGACCGGGGCTGGCAGGTGACCGGTCTGGCCAGAGCCGAGGACGAGGAGTTCGTCCGCGGCCTCGGCGCCGAGTTCACCACCCGCGCGGAGCCGGGCTGGGACGCGGTCGCCGACGGCGCGGTGCTGCAGCAACGGGGCCTCGCCTTGGTCCGCGACGGCGGGGTCTTCGTCGGCGTCCAGCCGAGCGCCGAACCGGCCGCGGAGCGCGGGATCGCCGTACACGTCGTGGTCACGCGTCCCGACGGCGCTCGACTGGGCGACCTGCTCGCCCGCACCGCGTCCGGCGAGCTGCCCGCGCGAGTGCACGCGGTCATGCCGCTGGACCAGGCCGCCCACGCCCACCAGGCCATGGCCAAGGGCGGGGTACGCGGTCGCTACGTGCTCAAACCCTGACCGACTCAACCAGACGGAGCGGTCCGCGCGGACTCAGCGGTCGCACAGGGTGGCGGCGAAGGCGTCGATCAGGTGCTGCCGATTGCGGGGCACGCCGGTGACGTAGACGGTGGCGGCGCGCCCGGCCCGGTCCCGGCCGCTGAACACCGCGGCCCCCGGCATGTCGCCGGCGGCGAAGTAGGCGTAGCCGCAGCTCGACTTCATCCGGGCCACGCCGTAGCCGTAGAGGGCGCCCGCGGGCCAGCCTTCCTGCTCGACCTTCACCGGCCGGGTCATCATCGTGCTCAGCGGGGCCTTGCTCCAGAACCGGTTGAGGTCTTCGGGAGTGGAGACCAGGCCGCCGCTGGGACCGAACTCGTAGGTGGGCAGCTGGTCGGTCAGGTCCACCTCGCCGTCCTGCGGACGACCGGGGTGGACCCCGTAGGTGTGGGCGTGCGGGCCGCGGAGGCCGTAGTCGCCCTTGGCCGGCCAGTACGTGTCCCGCATCCCGTACGGCTTGAGGATCAGCTCCCGGCTCGCCTGGCGGAAGTCCTTGCCGGTCACCTCGGTCACGATCATGCCGAGGACCAGGTAGTTGGTGTTGGCGTAGGCGAAGGAGCCTCGGGGCGTGGGCTTGAGCGTCAGCGCCACCTGCAAGAAGTCCGGGAAGGGCTCCTTCCACTCGATCGCGTTGTAGAAATCGGGCAGGCCGCTGGTCTGCTGCAGCAGCATCCGGACGGTGATCCTCCGACCGTCGATCTCGGCGCCGTCGCCGGTGCCGCGCAGCACCCCGGGCAGGTAACGCTCTACCCTGGCGTCCAGGTCGATCTTCTTCTGATCGACCAGCCGCAGCACGGTGGCGGCGATGATCGGCTTGCTCCCGCTGGCGATCCTGAACCGGCCCTGGGGGCCGATCATGGCCTGCCCGGTGCCCCGCTCCGCGGTGCCGGAGCGCCAGGTCACGCTCGCGCCGTCCGGGCTCTGTACCTGGCTCAACGCGCCCGCCATGCCGTCCTCGGCGGTGAGCAGGTCAAGGCGGGACTGCGGTGAGGGCGTCATGGCGGCGAAAGCGGGGGCGACGGGGGCGAGGACCAGGAGGCCGGCGACCGCGGCGGCGAGCAATTTCGTCATGTCTCCAATGTCTCGGGAGGATCATTCAAGATCAGTCACGCCTGCCTGCCTGTTGGGGTGGGGGTAATCCCTACTTTCAGCTGCGGGCGGAGTGGGTGACACCGAACCAGCGCTGCAGGGCTGCCCGGAGTGTGCCGATTTCCGTGGGATCTGGTCGGGGTGATGCGGAGGCCCAGGCCACGTAGCAGTCCGGTCGAAGGAGCAGGGCGGTGGGCCCGGCGGTCCGGGGGCGCGCGGTGACGATGTCGACCTGGCCGGGCCGCAGGGCGAGTGTCTCCGCCAGCGATGCTTGTTCGGTCAGGTCGAGCAGCAGGGGGCGTGCGGTTCTGGTCAGTTCGGCCAGCCGGACCGGCCCGGCCGGGGTGTGCAGTTCCAGGTCCGGGGCGAAGCGGCCGGTCAGCGGGTGTGCCTCGGGTTCGCCCAGGTCGTAGCGGACGTCGGCGCCCGCGGTGAGTTCGGCCAGGCGCCGCACGGTGTTCGGGTCGCGGAGCAGTTCGGTGAACAGTTCGCGCAGCCCGGTGACGTCGCTGCCGGGGGCGATCAGGGCCGACTGCGCCTGCGCGTTCAGCACCATGCGGTGGGCGGCCGATCGCCGCTCCGTCTCGTAACTGTTCAGCAGTCCGGGCGGGGCGCTTCCGCGGAGCTCGGCGGCGAGTTTCCAGCCGAGGTTGATCGCGTCCTGCAGGCCGAGGTTGAGCCCCGGACCGCCCCCCGTGGCGGCGTACACGTGGGCGGCGTCGCCGATCAGGAACACCCGGCCGTCGGCGAACCGTTCGGCGACCCGGGTGTTGCCGCCGGTCAGCCGGCGCAGCGCGTGCGGGCCTTCGCCGTCGGGCGGACCGAGTGGCACGTCGACGCCGAGCACGCGGCGGATGCTCGCCCGCAACTCGTCGAGGCTCATCGGGGCGTCGGTCGCGGGCTGGTCCCATTCTGTGGTGCTGACCAGGGGCGGGTGGCCGGGCATCGGCGCGTACGAGAACCCTCCGTGCTCGGTGCGGTGGGGCAGGAACGGCAGGACGGCGCCGTGGCCGGGGACGTTCAGGGCACCGGTCGCGGAGTCGACCCAGCCCGCCGGGACCGTCGCGTGCGCCGAGCGCACGGTCATCCGGTCGTAGGTGATGCCGGGAAATGCGATGCCGGAGAGCTTGCGCGTGGTGCTGTGGGCGCCATCCGCGCCGACAAGGTATCGGGCCCGGAGGTCGTACGCCCCGTCCGGACCCTCGACGGCGACGGTGACCGCGTCGTCGTCCTGCGACAGGCCGATGACCTCGTGTCCCCGCCGGATTTCCACACCCAGCTCGATGGCCCGCTCCTGCAGGACCTGCTCGACGCGGCGCTGCGACGCCGGCAGGGCATAGACGGGGCTGTCCGCCAGCAGGCTCAGGTCCAGGCCCATCGCGCCGAACATGAAGTACGCGGAGTTGGGCCGCGGTGGTTCTGGGCTGTCGCTGAGACGTTCGTACAGTCCCCGGCGGTCGAGCATTCTCACGACCTGGCCGAGCAGTCCGTTCGCCTTCGGTTCCTCGCTCGGCTGCGGCAGCCGCTCCAGCACGACCGGCCGGACCCCTGCCAGGCTCAGTTCGCCGGCCAGCATCAGCCCGTTCGGACCGCCGCCGGCGATGACGACATCTGTGATCACGTGTACTCCTTTGTTCGCGCGCCGCGGGTTGTGGTCAGCCGCGGTAGTACTCGGCGAGGGCGGTGAAGGCGGCCTTGGGTTCCCAGGGCAGGTCGGGGTAGGTGTCCCCGAGGCGGTCGTCGAGGACTTTGACGATGCCGGGGCTGGCCAGGTCGAGGTCGTCGCGGGGATCGCCGTCGGGGCGGTGCGGAAAGTTGTCGAGCGCGAAGAGGAAGACGAAGGCGCTGTCGACACCCGCGGCGTCGTAGCTCTCCAGCAGCTCGCGCAGGTACGTGGCCTGGCCGGGCTCGTCGCGGACGTACTCGCCGTTCAACCGGAGCGGCGCGCCGGTGTCCTCGCCGAACTCGACGACCTCCAGAACGCGGCCGCCCCTGTCGCCCGCGTCGCGGTAGGCGGCGGTGCCGAACTCGGTGATCGCGACGGGTTTTCCCTGCGCGACGAGGGTGCGCAGGCCCTCGGCGAACTGGTCGGCGACCTCGGCCGACCGGTAGAGATCCACGCCCAGGAGGTCGAAGGGCGTCCAGTCGACGCGCTCGAGCGGTATGGAGGCGTAGGTGATCCTGCCGCCGAACCGCTCGCGAATGAGCGCCACGGCGTGCCCGAGGAAGTCGTTCACCCGTGCGCTGAGCTCGCCGACCCGCTCGGCCAGGCGATCCCGCTGGTTCAGCAGCAGTTCGAGCCGGGCCTCCTGGGTGTCGCCCGGCAGGAATCCCTTGTTCATCAGGCTCAGCTCGGCGCCGGCGACGAACACGACCTCGGCGCCCCGCTCCCGGAGCCGCTCCGCCCGCTCGGCGCAGTCGGTGAACAGCGACAGCGTCTCCTCGACGGTCAGCTCCAGTGGGTAGGGCGAGAACCAGACCTCCAGCCCGAGGTCGGCGGCGTACGTCGCAGCCAGCTCCAACCGCTCGGGATCACCGCCGATGACGCGGACCGCGGTGCAGTGCAGGTCGTCCCGGATGATGCTCAGCTCGCGCCTGACCACGTCCGGGTCGAAGCGCTTGCGGGAGACGTCTCCGTCGCGCACGAAGCCGGTGTCGTAGCTGATGCCCTTGGCCCTCATTGCTCTGGTCCTTCCTACGGGGTGAGGACGCCAGGCTAATTACAAAAACTGCGTGCGCGCAAGTTTGCGTGCGCGCACCCAAGCTGGCATGCTGAGACGGTGACGACACGACGGGCGGGGTTGCGCGAGCAGAAGAAGCAGGCCACCCGAGAGGCATTGCGTACGGCGGCACTGCGGCTGGCTCTTGAGCGTGGACCGGACAACGTGCGCGTCGACGACATCGCCGAGGCCGCCGGCGTCTCACCGAGGACGTACAACAACTACTTCTCCAGCCGGGAGCAGGCGATCGTCGCCGCCGTCACCGGCGAACGGGAGGCGCGGGTCGCGGCGGCGGTGGCCGGCCGGCCCGCCGGCGTCGGCCTCGCCGACGCCGTCATCGAGGCGATCGTGGATCAGTACACCGCCCCGGGCGAACCCGGCCGGGACGCGCTACTGCTGATCACCACCCGTCCCATGCTGCGCGACGCATTCGTCGAAACCACCGGCGCGATCGAACATCCCCTCACCGACGCGATCGCCGAACGCCTGGGCGACGCCGATCCGCACACCGCCCGTGTGCTCGCGGCGAGCGTGGCCGCCGCCGTTCGCGTCGCGCTCGAACAGTGGCTGCAAACGACCGCCGCGTCCGCCACGGCCGGTGGGCTCGTCGTGCTGTCCGGTTCGCTACCGGACCTGCTCCGCGGCGCGCTCGCACCACTCGCACCCGCACTCGACGCCGCCGAGGAACGAGCACGCCGCCAGGCGTCCTAGCCCCCTCAGTGCTCGTCGCGGGTGGCGAGCTTTTCGATGGTGTGGAGTTCCTGGTCGATTTTCGCGAGGGCGGCACGGCGGGACCGCGACCCGCTCGGGCCGGACTCCGGGGCCGGCCCGCGGCGGTGTTCCAGATGCGCCAGCAGGGTCTCGCCGTCCAGGCGGCGGGCGGCGAAGGCGATGACGATGGTGGCGGACTGCATCAGGCACCAGCCCGGCCGGAGCCTGGCGTCCATCGTGTCCTCGCGGCCGGCGGTGTCCCGCACCAGCAGGCTCAGAAACTCGCCGCGCCGCTCGATGACCCGCACCTGGGCCACACCGGGTTCGTAGCGGGGGGTGGAGTTCTCCAGGTCCGCGATGACCTGCCACACGGCGTCGAACGGGGCGGCGATACGGCGCTGCCCGACGACGGCGCCGGGCAGGGCGGCCGCGAGTATGGCCAGGCGGTCGATCGGGTCGATGTCGGGGCGTGCCGCGGGCTCGTTCACGATTCCCACACCTCCCGGAACGCGGCCCTGGCTCGATGCAGCCGGGATTTCACGGTTCCTGTCGGGATCCCCAACGTGGTGGCGATCTCTTGTTCGCTGAGGCCTTCCCGGGTACGCAGGACCAGCACGACGCGCTGGGAGACCGGCAGCCGCGCCAGCGCGTCGTCGATGTCCACCAGCCCTTCCGGGGAGGAGGCGGGGTGGCCCGTGAGCGTTTCCTCCGCGGGGACCTCCACGTCATGCCGGTGGGCCAGCCGGGTCGCCGTCCGGACGGTGACCGATCGTACCCAGGTGATGATCGCCTCGGGGGCGCGCAGCGAAGGCAGGCCCTGGAAGATCGCCAGCAGCGCCTCCTGCGTCGCGTCGTCGGCCGCGGCCGGAGCGATGCGTACGCACAATCGGCGCACGTACGGCGCCAGCTCGTCCAGAAGCCGGTCCAGCGCGAGCGCGTCCCCCTGCTGAGCAGCGGCGACGATCTCGGGGTCCACGCCGGGAAGATTAGCAGGAACCTTCCACGGGTTCCCCGACACCTTCTTCAGGAGGACACCACACAGAGAGGCCTGTCTTGTGAAACCAGACCTGCAGATCGTCGGCGCCGGGCTGACCGGGCTCACCGCCGCCATCGAGGCGGCCGAACGTGGCTGGCGGGTGACCGTCGCCGAGGCACACTCTTCGCCAGGCGGGCGGGCACGCACGCTGGCGGAGCCCTTCCGGGCCAACCTTGGGACCCACGCGATCTACGTGGACGGTTCATGGTGGGAGTGGCTGGAGCGCCGGGATCTGACCCCGCCCATCGTGGAGGCGCCGCGCCTGCCCGGACTCGTCCGGGCCGGAGGACGGCTCGGCCCGTGGCCGGCCGAGCTCAGCCAGGCCATCGCCGCGCTGCCCGCCGAGGCGCCGGCTGAGGAGTCGTTGCGCGCCTGGCTCCTGCGGCACGTCGACGCCAAGACGGCCGAGGCGATCATCGCGGTGGTCTTCATCTTCACCTTCGACCACGACCCCGGGCGGCTCTCGGCCGCGTTCGCCCACCAGCGCCTTCGCCGCGCGCTCGCCGGCGGCGTCCGGTACGTGGTCGGTGGGTGGTCCACCCTGGTCGATCTTCTCGCCGAACGGGCCGTCGGCCTCGGCGCGCGGATACGTACCCAGACCCGGGTGCTCGCCCTGCCCGAGGGGCCGACGATCCTGGCCACCAGCCTGGCCTCAGCGCGCCAGCTGACCGGCGACAGCTCGCTCACCTGGCCCAGCGCCCGCACGGTATCCGTCGACATGGGCCTGCGGGCTGAGGACAGCCCCGACTGGTTCCGGGTACTGGACCTCGACGACCGGATCTACGCCGCCCGCTACAGCCTCGCCGACCCCACCCTGGCCCCGGCCGGGCACGAACTCCTCCAGATCTCCGCCGCATGCGCCCCGGACGAGCGGAAAGCCGACGCCGAACGCCGCGTACACCGTCTTCTCGACCAGTGCTGGCCCGGCTGGCCCGCCGCGGTGCAGTGGCAGCGCAGCGCCCTTCGCACGCACTGCACCGGAGCCGTCGACCTGCCCGGGACCACCTGGCACGACCGTCCGGCCATCAGCCGCGGCGGCACCCTCACAGTGGCCACAGACCAGTCCGCGGCGCCCGGACTGCTGGCCGAGGTCGGAATCGCCGCCGCGCAACTCGCCGTCCGGCAACTCGGCGAACCCTCCAGGCCCACCCAGGCCTACGAGCGAGTCTGATCCCCGGCGATCTTGACAGCAAGGCCACCCTCCGGGGTGGCCTTGCGACGGATAGGGGTGGGCGGTTTCAGACGCAGTCCAGGTACGCGAGCACGGCGAGCACCCGGCGGTGGCCGCCTTCGGCGGGCGGGAGGCCGAGCTTGGTGAAGATGTTGCCGATGTGCTTGTGAACGGCGTTGTCGGTGATGAACAGCCGCTTGCCGATGTCGTTGTTGCCGAGGCCCTGGGCCATGAGGGTGAGCACCTCCCGTTCCCGCTTGGTGAGCGCGTCCATGGCGCTCGTACCGCTGCCGGCCAGGAGCTGGGCGATGACCTCGGGGTCCATGACGGTGCCGCCTCCGGCCACCCGGCGCAGGCCGTCGACGAACTCGCTGACCCGGCTCACCCGGTCCTTGAGGAGGTAGCCGACACCCCCGTGGCCGTCGGAGAGCAGCTCTCGCGCGTAGACCTTCTCGACGTACTGCGACAACACGAGCACCGGCAGGCCGGGATGCGTGCGCCGGATCTCCAGCGCGGCCCGGATGCCCTCGTCGCGGAAGGACGGAGGGAGGCGGACATCGACGATCAGCGCGTCCGGCCGGTGCCGGTCCACCGCTTCGACCAGGCCGGGATGGTCGGTGACGATGGCGGCGACCTCGATGTTCTTGGTGTTCAGGAGGAGTTCGAGACCTGCTGAGAGCAGGACGTTGTCCTCGGCGATCACGACTCGCACGGCAGCTCCACCGATATGGCGGTCGGGCCGCCTGCCGGGCTGGTGACGATCATGGTGCCGTCGAGCGCGGCGACCCGGTGGCGAATGCCCGTGATGCCGGTGCCCCGGTCCTCGTCGACGCCGCCGATGCCGTTGTCGGTGACCTCGACCAGCAGTCTGCCGCCCGCCCGGGTGATCCGTACCCGAACCTGGGTGGCGCCGCTGTGCTTGGCGGCGTTGGTGAGCGACTCCGCCACGACGAAGTAGGCGGCGGCCTCGACCGCGGCGGGTAATTGGCCGAGATCGCCGATGTCGGTCTCGGCGGGCACGCCCGAGCGCGCGGTGAGCGCCGCCAGCGCGCCGAGGAGTCCTCGGTCGGCGAGGATCGGCGGATACATGGTGCGGATCACGTCGCGCAGCTCCGCCATGGCCTCCTCCGCTCCTTCGTGGGCCTCCCGCAGCAGGTCGGCCAGGCCGCCGGCGTCGTCGGGGAGCGACTCTCTGGCCACCCCCAGCCGCATGGCGATGGCGACCAGCCGGGCCTGCGTGCCGTCGTGCAGGTCCCGCTCGATGCGGCGCAGTTCCGCGCCATGGGCGTCCAGCACCCCCGCGCGGCTTTCGGCCAGTTCGCCGACCCGCTGGGCGAGCCGGTCCTCCGCCGAGGGCTCCAGCGCAGCCAGGCACCTGCTCGCGTGGAAGTCCGCGAGCCTGGGCACCGCCCAGTACGACAGGGCCGCGAAGCCGGCGACCTGGGCGAGTCCCAGGGCCAGCGCGCTGCCCCACCCGGTCACCGGGAAGACGCCCAGCAGCCGCAGCGGCACCTCCGCCGGGAACAACCACCACAGCGGAGCCGCGAACACGGTGAACACCACCGTGCCGACGCAGAACAACGCCGCCAACCCCGCCGGGACACCCGTCACGATGTGCCGGAACACCCAGCGCACGTCACGCCTGCTCTCCGGGTTGTCGAGCACCTGGCGCCACCGTACGCGTACCCCCTTGCCCGGCGTCATGGGCCGGGCAGACACCGGCCGGCCCAAAAGCGCGGCGGCGCGACGGCGGTGCCACTCCGCCCACCGCCGAAGCCCGGCCATCGCCCGTGGGAACAGGACGAGCCCGATGCCGCCCAGCCCGGTCGACAGCACCGCGGCCGCCAGAAGCGGCGGCACCATCATCGTCGCCATCGCGGTCGGTAACCCGAGGAGGAGGTATCGACTTCCTTGCCGCGTCTTCCGCCATCGTTCACGCACGGCATCCAGTCTGGACGCGGCGGCCGGGGGGCGCACTACAGCGGACTGTAGTACCGGCCGGGCCGTCTGCCCCATCGTCAGCGGATCGGGGCGGGACCTACCGTCCGTGGTCATGACCACGAAAACCCTTCGCCGCCCGGCCGTGTCCTGGTCCAGGATCGCGGCGTTCCTCGCCGTCACCTTCGGCGCCGTCGACGCCGCGCAGGGCGTGGACCGGCCCGGCCTCTCCTGGGTACTCGCAGCGTAGACCGCGGATGCGCAGTACGGGTGGCGCAAGCGTGGCAGTACGCGCACACCACCGTGCGAGATCTGGTCGCGGCGTCGGGGGCGAACCAGGCGTCGATCAACTACCACTTCGGCTCCAAGGAGCAGTTGCTCACGCAGGCCCTGCGCGACCTCAACACGGAGTGGGGCGAGTTGCCTGTTCGCGGTGCTCGAGGAACCCGACGGCCAGGAGGCTCTGTGGGGTCGGATCATCGACTCGATCCAGGCCAACCGGTCGCTGTGGTTCGTCAACTTCGAATCTGTCGCGTCCGCACGGAGGGACGAAGAGATCCGGGGAATGATCGCCGGCGGTCAGGAGCTCGCGAGAGTATCGCAGGCGCGGGCGTTCGCCGGCCTCGGGCCGGACAGCGACCCGGCCGAGGTCCAGGTGGCCGGATCGCACTACCTCGCCCTGCTCGTCGGCCTTGCCGCGCAATGGCTCACCGACCCCGAACGCGCGCCGACAGCGCGGCAGTTCGTCGCCGCGAACGTCAGCCCCGGCTGACCCCGCCCAGGCCCTGCATGGCTACCCGCGCGGTCCGCCCGACGCCGCGAACGCGCCCGCAGGGCCTGCCTGGTTCATCGAAGGGTGGCCACGAACCTCCCGAGCCGGTCGATCCCTTCGCGAAGATCATCCGTTGATGCCGCGTACGAGAGCCGGACGTGTGTCTCGGCCGTGTGGAAGCCGAAGTCCTTGCCCGGGGTGAGGGCGACGTGTGCCTCGTGCAGCGCTCGCTCGCAGAACTGCCAGGAGGTCAGCCCGGTGTGGCTGACGTCGAAGTACACGTAGAACGCGCCGTCGGGAGGGACGGGCACCGGCAGCCCGATCCGCGCCAGGCCCTCCAGGACGAGTGCGCGCCGCTCGGCCAACTCGACGCGGCGTGCCTCGCAGACCTCTAGGGACTCCGGGGTGAAACAGGCCAGCGCGGCATGCTGTGCGGGGGCGGACGCGCAGAGGAAGTAGTTCTGGGCCAGGCGCTCCATCGCCGGGACGAGGATCTCCGGAACGACGCACCACCCGAGCCTCCAGCCGGTCATGCCGAAGTACTTGGAGAAGCTGTTGATGACGATGGCGTCGGGATCGAACGACAGGACGCTCTGCGGTGGCCGGCCCTGGTCATCGTGGTCGCTCAGGTTGAGGTAGATCTCGTCGACCAGGCGCCACGCGTCCCGCTCGCGCGCGAGTTCGCAGATCGCCGCGAGCTCGTCGGCGGGGACCGAGGTGCCGGTCGGGTTCGACGGGGTGGCGATCATGACTCCGCGGGTGTCGTCCGTCCAGCTCGACTTCACCGATGCCGCGTCCAGTTGGAAGCGGGTCTCGGCGGTGGCGGGGACGAGCGTGACGCGGGCGCCGAAGCTTTCGACGATCTGCCGGTTGCAGGGGTACGACGGGTCTGCGATGAGCACCTCGTCGCCCGGGTTGACGAGTGCCGCGGTGGCCAGCACCAGGGCGGCCGAGGCTCCCGCGGTCACGACGACCCGGGAAGGGTCGACCTCGACGCCATGCTCGTTCCGGTAGAACCGCGCGATCGAGTCTCTCAGTTCGGGCAGCCCGAGTGCCGCCGTGTAGGGCATCGCCCTTCCGTCCATGACCTCGCGCATCGCGTCCCGGACGGCCGGGGGCGCGCCGAAGTCCGGCTCGCCGATGCTCAGCTTGATGACGTGGTGCCCTCGAGACTCCAGCGTCGCGGCGTGCTTGCCGAACTCCATCGCGAAGAACGGGGCGACGGCCAGCGCACGTTGCGAAATCCTCACGCCGCGACCTCCGGCTCGCTCACGCGTGGGTGCAGGTCGTCTTCCATGGCTCTCCTTGATTGCTCCGAGGGGTGATCGCACCGGGTTCCGCCGCTTCCACGGGCGCCGGGGTTCAGCGGTTGTCGTAGTGGTGGCGGGCGGCTTCGATCTCGTCGTTGTGGTCGGTGGCCCACTGAACGAAGGCGTAGGCCGTCTCGCGCATGCCTTCACCGAGGGCGGTGAGCCCGTATTCGACGCGGGGCGGCATCTCGGGATAGGAGGTGCGGGTGACGAGTCCGTCGCGTTCCAGGTGCCGCAGGGTGAGGGTGAGCATCCGCTGCGAGATGCCGGGAATCTGGTCGTACAGGGCGCCGAAGCGGAAAGGCCCGGCGGCGAGGATGCCGATGACGAGGATGGACCATTTGCCGCCGACCCGATCGAGGGTGTCGCGGATGCCGTGGCCGTTGTCGGGCCAGGACGCGCAGGGGTGTGGCGGGATCCGGGTCGCCGCCATGCGCGGGTCTGGATCTTGGCTTGCGAACATTGATGTGCCTTTTGTACGGGTCAAAATAGCTGCTTATGGTGGAGCTACTTACAAATCGTAACCAATGTGGGGTACCTGCATGTCTTCCACCATTGCCGTCGTCGGTGCCGGGCCGGGTCTGGGCCGGGCGATCGCCCGGCGGTTCGGCGCGGCCGGACATCCGGTCGCGTTGATCTCCCGCAACCGCGACAAGCTCCAGCCGATCGCCGACTCCCTGGCCGCCGAAGGGATCAGCGCCGGGGCGTACCCGGCCGACGTCACCGACAGCGCCGGGCTGACCGCCGCGCTGGAGGCCGCCGCCGCCGATCTCGGCCGGATCGGCGTCCTGTCCTACAGCCCCGCCCCCGCCTGGGACCACAGCGCCGGGCCGGTCCCCGACACCGCGGCGATGGGCTTCACCACCGCGCTGGAGACCACGCCGGAGTCGGCCCGCTCCCAGGTCGACCTGATCGTCGGCGGCGCGCTCACCGCCGCCGCGGCGGTCCTGCCCGCGATGCGCAAGGCCGGTGACGGGGCGCTGCTGTTCACCACCGGCGCCTCGGCGATCCTGCCGATCCCGCTGCTCGGCAACGCCGGCATCGCCCAGGCCGGCCTGCGGCACTGGGCGAAGACCATCGAGGGCGATCTGGCCGCCGACGGCGTCTACGTCGGACACGTGAGCGTCGGTGTCGCGATCGTCCCGGGTGGGGGCGAGGGCGATCCCGATGCGCTCGCCGAACGCTGGTACCAGCTCGCGCAGGCCCGCGACACCTTCGAGACCACCATCGGTTTCTGACCCGTCCCCCCGGCGAGGTGCCGCGCCGACGCGGGAACCTCCCGCCGGCGGCTGCGACACCGGCCCGCGTGGACGTTCGGCACCCCGGCGGCGTACGGGCCATGGGGCCGGCTACTTCCCGTCGCGTGTCAGCGGCGGTGTCAGGACAGCGACGGCCCGGTATCAGCGCGGTTGGCGATCGTAGACGCCATGAACGGTTCAGCGAACCGGGCCGCGCCGGGCCGGGTCTCGCAAGACCGAACGCCGTACGCGAGGAGATTCATGATGGGACAGAGCAAGGGCGGCTTCTCCGAGGCGGGGCTGCGCAGGCTGCGCGACGTGCTGGCGCGGTATGTCGAGTCGGGGAGGATTCCCGGGCTTGTCGCCCTGTTCAGCCGGGGCGGGGAGGCGCACGTAGAAGCGATCGGGACGATGCGCCACGACGGTGGCGCGCCGATGCGCCGGGACACGATCTTCCGGATGGCGTCGACGTCCAAGCCGCTCACGGTCGCACCGGTGATGGTCCTGCTCGACGAGTGCCGGTTGCGGCTGGATGACCCGGTACAGGAGTGGCTGCCCGAACTGGCGGACCGGCGGGTGCTGAAGCGGCCCGACAGCCCGCTGGACGACACCGTGCCTGCGCGACGGCCGATCACCGTACGGGACCTGCTGACCTCCACGTTCGGGCTCGGCATGGATCTGACGGCGATGAGCTTTCCGATCATGGGCAAGGTTTTCGAGCTGGAGCTCACTGGCCATGGAGCGCCGGTGCCCGGACCGGACGAGTGGATGCGCCGCCTCGGCACGCTCCCGCTGATGCACCAGCCCGGAGAGCAATGGCAGTACCACATCAGCATCGACGTGCTGGGCGTGCTCGTCTCCAGGGTCACCGGCCGGCCGTTCGAGACGTTCCTGCGCGAACGCATCCTCGACCCGCTGGGCATGAAGGACACCGGTCTCCACGTGCCCGCCGACAAGATCGACCGGCTGCCGCCCGCCTACGCCCCCGATCCGGAGACCGGAGAGTTCATCGTGTGGGACGAGGCCGAGGGGGGACGTTACAGCTGGCCTCGGGAGTTCCAGTCGGCCGCCAATGATGTGGCCTCCACCGTCGACGACTACCACGCCTACTTCCGGATGCTGCTGAATCACGGGATGCACGGGAGCGAACGGATCCTGTCCCGGCCCGCCGTCGAACTGATGACCACCGACTGCCTCACACCCGGGCAGGAAGCCGCCCGAACCGCCCTGGCCAGAAACAACGTCCACGTGTCGTTCGGCCAAGGACAGCAGGGCGGCTGGGGCTTCGGGATGGCGGTGCGCACCTACCGCGGCGACTACGCGCCTGTCGGCCAGTTCGGCTGGGACGGCGGAACGGGCACCGCCGTCTACGCCGACCCGCACAACCAGCTCACCGGAATCCTGCTCACCCAGGTCGGGCTGTCCGTCCCGGATCCTGCGCGGCTTATCCAGGACTTCTGGACCACGCTCTACCAGGCACTCGACGACTGACGACTTCGGCTCATCCGCCCGGCTGGGCACCAGGTCCCGCCACCTCGCGTGCTTCGCCGCCCACCGCTGTATGACGTGCCGGGCCACGCTCGAACCGGTACGGGACCGGTTTGACCAGGCCGGCCCCAAGATTGGAGGCTAGCCCCCATGAGCTTCACCAAGGCCGAACTCGACTATCTGGCCGGCCAACCCCTCGGCCGCCTGGCCACCGTCTCCCCGACCGGCCAGGTCCAGAACAACCCCGTGAACTTCTTCGTGGACGCCGCCGCCGGCACGATCACGATCGGCGGCGGCGCGCTGGGCGCCACCAAGAAGTTCAGGAACGTTCAGCAGGGCAGCACCGCCTCGCTCGTCGTGGACGACCTCGCCGCAACGGACCCGTGGACGCCACGCGGCATCGAGATCCGCGGTTCGGCGGTTGCCCTGACGGACCACGAGCCACCGCTCCCGGGGCTGGCCCGGCAGATCATCACGATCACGCCCACCCAGATCATCTCGTGGGGCTTGGACGGCCCCAGAGCGAGCCGCAAGGTCTGAAAGGGCAGGTGCTGTCGCCGGTATGACTGATCGTCCCGACGGTCCCAAGCGGCTCCGCTACGACGTGCGGCTGCCGCAACCTGTGCCGGCACCTGACTTCCGACCTCCGGGAGAAGCCGACGTACCTGCCCTCGGCCGCCTGGTGTGGGACGCCTATCGGGGAACCTGACCACGCTCTGGAAGGAGGAGCCGCTCCTGGCCTACGTCTTCACCGCGCCCTCGCACACCGGCCAAGGGCTGGGGCGCCGACTGATCGAAGCCTCGATGCACGCCGTGGGCGAGCAGGGCCATCCGACCTTGTCGCTCGCGGTGACAGAGCACAACGTCCGAGCCCGTCGTCTCTACGAATCCCTGGGTTTCACGCCCCACCGATGAGCGGTGCCCCCAGAGCTCAGAACCTCGGCCGCCGGGCTTCCCACCAGCAGCCCTCCGTCCCGGTACACCAGTGGGACCTCGAAGGTCCGCGATCAGCCACCTTCGCGATCGAGCGCCGCCCGGATCTGGCCGAGCCACTCGGTGCCCAGCCGGCGCCCGTTCGGGAATTGGTCGTCTCGATCCCAGCGCCACGTTGTGATCACCGCCAGCATGAGGATCCGGCACTCGCGCAGCAAGTCTTGATCGACACCCGGATAGTGCCCGCTGACTTCTTCGGGCGCATGGGCGAGGTCGAATTCGACAGGCCCACGGCAACACGTCTCGAAATCTATGAACAGCAGCCCGTTCTTCGTGGTGAGCACGTTGCCCGGATGCGGCTCGCCGTGCAGCAGCTGCTCGGCGCCGCCGCGCTCGCCGATGGCCCGTCTCAGGCTTCGTAACGTGTCGCCGAGCAGCTCCCGGTCCGCGTCGGCGAGCGCCGGAGTGTGATCGTGGCTCGCCACGAGTCGTTGAGCCTGCTCGACTCGATCCGTGAAATGCGGCGTCGGGACATCGAGCTCGCGCATGCCGGCATGCAGCCGTTCGAGCGCATCGGCGTAGTCGGCTGGTGAGACCTCTCGAGGTGTCACGGGCTCGTAGTACGTCCACAGCGTGACCACGAAACCATCACGCTCATAGACGCGTGGCTCCACCCGAGGCTCCAGAGCAGCCACAGGGCACCCGGATTCGGCGAGCCGCTGAGCAAGCTCGACCTCGAACTGTGCGACCTGCTGCGCCACAGGTGCCACCCGGGCCAGGACGTCGCAAGGCAGGAGACGCAGAGTGAGCTTGTTCGAGTCATGAAGAACGATCGCGTCGTCGGCTGCCAGGCCAAGTGATGAGGCGATCGACATGGCCGCGGCCATCGCACGCGAGACCTCTGATGCCTGCATCGTTGCCCGGACCCTCTTCCTCAAGCGTGCAATCCGGGCACCTTACCAAGTTTGTCGATCGAGAGCCGCGGGAGCACGACGGGTGGGGCGCCCACTCGACCGATGAGTTCCGCCTCGCCGCGCCTGCGGGAGGCGATGCCGGCGGACGCGACGACCCATTCTGGAACTCCGAACTCCGCTGACGTCAGGCGACAAATGCCGTAACAAAATTAATTTGTCACGGCATTTGTCATCCGCCTGTTCGAGTGGCTGAGAGTGATTTCGGCTCAATCGTCGGTCCCGGTGCTAAGAGATGCGCTCGGCCTCCGGGGAGGGCGTCGTCGCCGAAATCGTCCCATGGCGGGCCTTCTCACCCTGGTGCGCTACGGCTACCAACCGTGGTGGCCGGACCTGTCGTGCTCGAACTTCTTCTCGTGCTCGTCCTCGTCGTGCTCGAACTTCTTGTCGCGCTCGTTCTCTTCGTGCTCGAACTTCTTGTCGCGCTCGTTCTCGTCGCGCTCGAACTTCTTGTCGTGCTCGAACTTCTTGTCGTGGTCGAACCTGAGGTGGTCGAGCTTGAAGTGGTCGAGCTTGAAGCGATCGGACTTCTTGTCGCGGTCGAACTTCTTCTCGCGCTCGTTCTCTTCGTGCTCGAACTTCTTGTCGCGCTCGTTCTCGTCGTGCTCGAACTTCTTGTCGTGCTCGGACCGGTCGTGCTCGAACTTCTTCTCGCGGTCGAACTTCTCGTCGTGGTCGAACTTCTTCTCGTGTTCGAACTTCTCGTCCTTCTCGGACTTCTCCTCGCGGCCCCACCAGAGGACATCGCACACCACGCCGAAGTGGTCGTGCTGCGAGCAGCCCGTGGCCGAGTTGGGCTGGAGGGGGGTGGTGCTCGCGCTCGCCGCTGCCTGGCCCAGCGGAACGAACAGGAGGCCGGCGGCCGCAGCGGCCAGAGGTAGTTTCGCGATACGCCTGTAGCGCGGCGTCAGCAAATGCCGAATTTCAGTATTCACGTGCTCTCGTTTCCATTCATGGATAAATCGACGCGAAATCTGACACCCACGTCGCAGTAGGCATTCAGACGGAAGCGTACATACCCACAAGGAATATCTCATTCACCTAAATGAACCCAAACAACCCGTCAAATCCGACACCTTCAGAGAGGTATCATCGAGCAAAGATTTTGGTGTTCTTTGCATGTCGCGAGACATGTCACGACGCTTGTTTAGAATGATTGGCATTCGTCGGCACGCGGCGAGGACGGGAAGGTCTAAAGGGAGCGGGCCAGGTCGGGCAAGGTTTTGGAGGTGCCCTGCAAAAAGCCGTCGGCACCGGCGGAAACACGGTGACGGCCGTTTTCAAGTCCTGGGCTTGCATCCGGTACCTAGGTACAGGTTTACCGTCGACATATGACCCAAGACATCGCCCCTGACCTGGGATGGGCGCCGTCGGCGTGCACGCTCCCCACCGCGGAGCGGCCGCTGCGGGTGGCCGAGTTCGACGCTCTGTTCGCCGACGCAGTGCACACGGCGGTACGGCCAGAGCGCACCCGGCTGCGCCTGGGGCTCGGCTTCAGCCCGGACCACGCGGCGCGAGCTGCTGAGCTGGCGGCGCGGGAGAACTGCTGCTGCTCGTTCTTCACCTTCACCCTCACCATTGCCGACGGCACTCTGGCGCTGGAGGTGGCGGTGCCGCCGGAGCACGTCGACGTGCTGGACGCGCTGCAGGCCCGCGCGAGTGCGGCGGTCTCGTTGTGAAGCGTCCGCACGCCGGCGCCACGAGGAGAGGATCGATCGCTCGCGGGGCTCCGCCCGCGCCGCTGTCGGCAGAGTTGACCGGGCAGGCGGCCCCTGACCGGGCGGCCCCGGTGGTCGTTGTGGCGGGGTGACCGGTATGAGACAGGACATCGACGGGCCGTACCTGCGTAGTGGGCAGGTGGCCGAGCAGGCCGGGGTCAACCTCCAAACCCTGCGCTACTACGAGCGCCGCGGGCTGATCGCCGAACCGCGGCGCAGCCCGGGCGGGCACCGCGCCTACCCGCCCGAGACCGTGACCCTCCTGATGGTGATCAAAGCCGCCCAGCGGCTCGGCTTCACCCTGGGGGAGGTGGCGGAGCTGATCGACACCGGCCGGCGCGGCCACCCGACACCTGACCTACGCGCCCGCGCCCAGGCCAAAATCGCCGAGGTGGACGCGCGGATCGCCGACCTGGCCACCATCCGGGCGGCGCTGACCCAGGTGATCAGCGCCGGCTGCGAGAGCCTGACCCACTGCACCTGCCCCGACTGCCCACTGCCGTTCGCCGACCTGGCCGAAGGCCGCGCCAGGCCGTCTGCGAGCCCCTGTCCGGTCGCGCGTCGGTGAGGCTTTCCTCAAGGCCCCTGGTGAATTGTGGCGGGGACCGGCTCATCCAGGTCGTCGTCCCCGTAGCCGGCGAAGGGGTCGGCGGTCGCGGGCGCCGGGGCGAAGCGGCGTAGGCGCAGGCTGTTGGTGACCACGAACACCGACGACAGCGCCATGGCGGCTCCGGCGATGAGAGGGTTGAGCAGCCCGGCGGCGGCGAGCGGAAGCGCCGCGAGGTTGTAGCCGAAGGCCCAGACGAGGTTGCCCCTGATCGTGGCCAGGGTGCCACGGGCCAGCGCGATGGCCGTGGGCGCGACGTCGAGGTCATCGCGGATCAGGATGAGATCGGCGGCGGCCAGGGCCACGTCGGTGCCCTCGACCACGGCCAGGCCGAGATCGGCGCGGGCCAGGGCCGGGGCGTCGTTGATGCCGTCGCCGACCATGGCCACGCGGTGGCCCTCGCCCTGGAGCCGGGCGACGGTGGCCTCCTTGTCGGCGGGCAGCACTTCGGCGATGACCTCGGTGATGCCGACCTGGGCGGCCACTGCCCGCGCGGTGACGGCGTTGTCGCCGGTGAGCAGCAGTGTTCGCAGGCCCATGGAGTGCAGCCGGTCGATCGCCGCGGCGGCCGAGGGCTTGATGGCGTCGGCGAGCGCGAGCACTCCCACGGCCTGTCCGTCCAGCGCGACGAGGACGACGGTGCGCCCCTCGCCCTCCCACCGGGCCCGCGCCTGATCCAGCGGCGGCGGAACGGCAACGCCCTGCTGGGCGAGCAGCCGGGCCGAGCCGATGAGGACCCGCCGGTCCTCGACCGTCCCGCGGGCGCCCAGCCCGGACAGCGCGGCGAAGTCCCGCACATCGGGCAGATCGCCGAGCTCTGCGCGGGCGTGGGCGGCGACTGCCGCCGCGATGGCGTGTTCGGAGGCGTCCTCCACGGCCCCGGCGTGGCGCAGCACGTCGTGGGGCGCGATGCCGTCCGCGGTGATCAGGTCCACCACGCTCATGCGGCCCTGGGTCAGGGTGCCGGTCTTGTCCAGGACGACGGTGTCGATGGCTCGGGCGGACTCCATGGCCTGGTGGCTCTTGATGAACACGCCGAGCTTGGCGCCGGTGCCGGAGGCGACCTGGAGGGCGGTGGGGATGGCCAGGCCGAGCGCACACGGGCAGGCGATGATGAGGACGGCCAGCGCGGCGGTGACCGCCTGGTGCGGCTCACCCCCGGCGAGCAGCCACCCGGCCAGGGTCAGCGCGGACAGGCCGAACACGACCGGTACGAACCAGCCGCAGATCCGGTCCGCGAGCCGCTGGATGGCGGCCTTGTCGGCCTGGGCGTGTTCGACGAGCCGGATCAGGGCGGCGAGCTGGGTGTCGGCGCCCACGCGAGTGGCGCGTACGACGAGCCGCCCGCCGAGGTTGACGGTCGCGCCGGTCACCATGTCACCCTCGCCGACCTCGACGGGCACCGGCTCGCCGGTCATGGCACTGGTGTCGATCGTGCTCTGCCCGGACTCGATGCGGCCGTCGGCGGCGATGCTCTCACCCGGGCGTACCACGAACAGATCACCGGCCCGCAGGTCGGCCACGTCGATGCGGTACTCGTTGCCGTCGGCGCGCAGCACACTGACGTCCTTGGCCCCGAGCTCGGCCAGCCGGCGCAGCACGGCGCCGGAGGAGCGCCGCGCCCTGGCCTCCAGGAACCGCCCGGTCAACGCGAACATGGTCACGCCACCGGCGACGTCGAGATAGAGCGCGCTGTTCGGCGCGGACAACAACGCCCACAGGCCCGTCCCCGCCGGTTCGGCGTCGATCGGGAACAGGATGACGTACACCGACCAGCAGGCGGACGTGATGACCCCGGTGGAGATCAGGGTGTCCATGGAGGTGGTGCCGTGCCGCGCGGCCCGCAGCGCGTTGCGGTGGAAGGGCCACGCGCACCAGGTCACCATCGGCAGGGTCAGGCCGATCAGCACCCTCTGCCATCCGGGGAAGCGCCAGGCCGGTACGAACGCCGTCCCCATGGACAGGTCCGCCAGCACCACGGCCAGCCCGATCGCGACCACCATGCGCCGTCCCAGCATCCGCACCCGCCGGTCGTCGGTGTCGTCCGGCTTGTCCGAGGTGTGCGGCGTGTAGGGCTCAGCGCTGTAGCCCGTACGTTCGACCTCCCGGATCAACTCCTCGGCCGAGACGCCCTCGGCCTGGATCGTCGCCTTCTCGGTGGCGTAGTTGACGCTGGCGCTCACCCCGTCCATCCGGTTGAGCTTGCGCTCCACCCGCGCCGCGCAGGATGCGCACGTCATCCCGCCGATGATGAGCTGAACAGATTTATCGTCTTTGAGCTTTGTGACTGTCATGTGGGCTCCGTAGGTTTTTCGCGCTCAAGGGCCGTTCGGGAGCGCAGCCCGAGCAGGAAGGGGTCGATGAGGACGCCCGCGCAGAAGTACGGCCGCAGCGCGCGCCATTTACCGGGCGTGGCGGAACACCGGGCCGGCAGCGGCCCGAAAGGGTGTCAGACGAGGGAGAAACGCACCGGCGGGCCACGCCGGGAGATCGCCGCCGCGAACCGCGACTGCGGGAAGGGGACGTGCTCGTCCCGTGATGGGCGAGGGCCGCGCGTGCCTGCCTCGGCCGGCCCGCCCGCCAGGACCGACAGGACCCTCCACCAGCGCCGGACGGTGGTCACGGCGAGATGGAGCAGGACAGCCAGAGCCGATTCGCCGCGCTCCAGCCACCAGGCCGAGATGAGCGCCGTCATGGCGTGCACCAGGAACATCCCCATGCCGGTGCCATGCTCATGACCAGGCTGAACCGGCGCGGCCACACCTGCGCTGAACAGGTGGTGCATGCCGTACTGGGCGGCGAAGCACGCCGCGAGCAGCGCTCCTATGCCGCGCTGGCCGCCGCCGAGCAGGTAGGCGCCCGCCCAGGCCGCCGCGGACGCGCCGAGGAGGAGGTCCGGGCGCACCGGCCCGCCACCGGCGAAGACGTGCAGGGCAGCCGAGACCAGCACGCACACCGCCGCGAACACCGCGGCACGCGTCGCGCGCAGGAAAGGCTCACCGACATGCACCCGGTCATAGTGCCATGTGATCGTCGGTGCGCCTACCGTCGTACGGGCGGACTCCCCCGTACGCGGGCCGGCGCCGCCTGCCTGAGCCAGGCCATGCGGACGGCCAGCAGGGCGAACGCGGGCAGCGGAAGGAGCATGGCCACGGCTCCGGCCAGGCGCTGGTCGGCCAGGAGGTCCGGGACACCGGGTGGGGCCGCGAGGGAGAACCAGTCGTTCGCGACCGGCGGACCGAGCAGCAGGAACGCGCCCAGGGCCAGGTGGGTCAGGGCGACCACGACCAGCAGCCGGGCGCGGACGGCCCAGGGAATCGGGCGGAGGAGCGGGTCGACGCCTGCCAGGACCCAGAAGATCAGCAGGCTGAGCCCGAAGAACAGGGCCTGGGTGAGCAGGTGCGGGGCGTACCCGGAAAGGGACCGCGGGAGCCAGGGCGTGGCGTACAGCAGCAGGAACGCGAGGGGACAGGCGGCGAGGAGGAAGGCGGGGCGGGTCAGGCGGCGGGCGGGGAGCGGGAGCTCCGGGCGTAAGGACGCGGCCAGGGTGAGCGGGGCGCCCAGGCAGAGCAGGAGCGGGGCGAGGGCGGTGAGCACGGTGTGCTGCAGGACCTGCACCGACAGCATCGCCCGCGCGTACCCGCCCACGCCGGCGAGCAGCACCAGCGTCATGAGCGCAAACCCCGCGCACCAGGCGAGCGTGCGTCCGATCGGCCACGATGCGGCCCGGCGCACGCCGACCAGGTAGGCGACGGCCGGCAGCGCCAGGAGCAGCAGGACGGTCGGGTCCAGACGGACCTCGGTGACCAGCGCGCTCGGGGTGAACGGGGCGAGCGGGTACTCCAGGACGAGGTGGTCGTGGCCGCCGCCGCTGCCTGGGGGCGGCGGAGTACGGGACAGCCCGACGGCCAGTCCGACGGCCGCCGCCATCACCGTCACCTCACCGGTCGCCAGCCGCACGAAGGTGTGGCGTACGGATCGATCGGCGATGCCCGCAACGGTGCGGCGGCGGTGCGTCCAGCCGAACAGGCCCAAGGTCACGAGGGCGGCGGTCTTGGCCACCAGGAGCTGGCCGTAGGTGCTCTGCCAGAGGTCGGACGGGGTGCTGAGCCGTACCCAGGCGCCGGCCACGCCGGAGACGGCCACCGCGGCGAAGCAGCACAGGGCGAGTGTGCTGAAGCGGGGCAGCACCGTCGGCAGGTGTTCGGAGCGGCGGAAGTGGACGAGCACCGCGGCCAGCCCGCCGACCCAGACGGAGACCGAGATCAGGTGCGACATCAGCGCGGACACGGCGATGTCGTGGTCAGCGGCGGAGGCGGCGTGCCCCACGTAAGCGGGTGGCAACAGGCCGAAGACGGCGATCATCGGGCGGACCCAGGCGGGCAGCGTCCGTAGCCGCGTGGAGATGGCCGCCACCGTCGCCACGGGCGGGACCCACAGCAGGGCCTGGGTCTGCGGCAGGGCCGTGCCGAACCGCAGCAGGTCAGGGGCCGAGAGCAGGTCAGCGACGGGCAGGGGGATGAGGTTGGACAGGGTCAGCACATAGCTCAGCAGCGCGGCGAAGGTCCAGCCGAGAGCCCACCAGCCGGCCGCGCGCAGGCACGACTCGGACTCTCCGGTATCGCTCGGAGCGAGGGCGGCCGCCGTGAGCGTTCCGACACAGGCGAGCGCGCACAGGTCGTAGCAGAAGCGGGCCAGCGGCAGCCCCCACACGGTGAGCGGCCCGGCGGTGGGCAGCCCCGGGAGCTCAGGCTGGATCGCGCCGCCGAACCGCAGGACGACGACCAGCACGACCACGCCGGCGGCGACCGCCGCACCGGCGTAGATCCGTTCCGGGGCCTTCATGGCGGCTCCGCCCGGCTAGGGTGCCCACGCTGGGATATTCGCATGGTGCCACACCGGCGGAGCCCCGGCCACGGTGATCAGGCCAGGTGCTTGGCGATCTCGCGGCCATCGCGAGGCCCGGGGTGAGCGTGCGGGCGGGTGAAGACCTGGTCTGCCACGACGGTCAGGAAGCGGTGGACTGGCGGAGGTGGGCGGCGCCCATCCGGCCCTGCGGACCAAGCTGGAGCCGGGCGGGCGCCGCTGGCATGGGGTGGCTCAGGCGCCGCGGGCGGCGTCGTAGCGGGCGATGACGTCGTTCCAGTTGATCAGGCCCCAGAGCTTCTCGACGTAGTCCGGGCGCACGTTGCGGTACTGCAGGTAGTAGGCGTGCTCCCAGGCGTCGAACACGAGCAGCGGGGTGGTGTTCATGCCGACGTTGCCGTGGTGGTCGTAGACCTGCTCGACCACCAGGCGGCGGCCGAGCGGCTCCCAGGCCAGCACGCCCCAGCCCGAACCCTGCACGGTGGCGGTGGCGGTGGTGAGCTGCTTCTTGAAGGCGTCGAAGGAGCCGAAGTGCTCGGTGATCGCGTCACCCAGTTCGCCGTCGGGGCGGTCGCCGCCGTCGGGGGACAGGTTCTGCCAGAAGATCGTGTGCAGGACGTGCCCGGACAGGTTGAACGCGAACGTCTTCTCCAGCCCGACCAGGCCGCCGAACTCGCCCTTGTCACGCGCCTCGGCCAGTCGATCCAGGGTGTCGTTGGCGCCCTTGACGTAGGCGGCGTGGTGCTTGGCGTGGTGCAGCTCCAGGATCTCCCCGGTGATCGCGGGCTCCAGGGCCGCGTAGTCGTAGGGCATGTCCGGAAGGGTGTAGTCACCCATGGGCGTCTCTCCTCGAAATCTCCTACTTGCAAATATCTCGCAGAAACAATATCTATGCAACAAGCTCGCGTCATGGGCGGCATGCCGACAGCGCCGGCACCGGCCCGAAGCCGCGCCCGCTCGCAGCGGTGCGTTCGCGTCGGCGGTCAGACGGGGATGAACAGTGCCTCGAACGGCGGGTTGCCGACGCCGGTCGTGACGTGCCCCGTTCCTGTGGTGTCGGCGGCGAGCACCAGGTCGCCGGGGCCGAAGCGACGCCGGCTGCCGTCGCTGACCGTCACCTCGATCGTCCCGCGCAACATCACGACCCACTGCTCACGCGGCGCCGGGTGTGCGGTGCTGTCGAACGCGGCACTGCGCAGGAACTGCACGCCGTCTCTCGACGGCAGCCCACCGACGGCCATGGCCGGCACTCCGTCGGCCACCTGCCGGTGTTCCAGGGCGATCTCGCCGTCCTCGAACGCCGATCCGCCGCCCTCCACGCGGATGATCCTCGTGAAGCGCATCAATTCACTCCGATGAACTGGTGGTCGGTGCGGATCCGGCCATCGCCGTCCAGGGTGAGGATGTCCAGGCCGCCGCCGACGGTCTGTCCCGTGCGGGTGGACACCATCGACCACCGGACGCCGAGCACGTTGGGCAGCAGGAGGGAGGCCTCTTCTGCGCGCTCAAAGGCGTGTTCGCCCGACGCGACGAACATCTCGTAAGCACGGGTCACCCTGGCGTTCAAGGCGTCGTGGCCCCGGACTTCAAGCTGTGGCACCGGAAACGCCAGCCCCGCGGCGGCCTCGCGGATCTCCTGCGGCGGGTCGACCAGCACCTGGACCCCGTCAAACGCCCACACTTCGCGGATGAGCGCGGCTCGGGCCGCCGGATCGGGTTCGTTCCACTGGGCGACGTATCGGTCGGCCCATTGCTTGATATCGAGTGGGTTGCTCATGCGCAGCAGTGTGCGGCCTCGCTGCGGGGTACCGCGATTCCCTGCAGGGAATTGGCCTGCTGCGATGCGAGTGCCAGGGCCACCTGCCGCGGCTGGGTGAATCGCAGCACATTGCCGGAAGGATCGAGGAAGGCACAGTCGCGGACGCGCGGCCGGGCCCGCCGCCGCAAGCCGCTGGAGAAGGTCAAGTTGTCGGTGCCGCCCCCTAGGCTCCGTGCTTGTGGCTCGTACAACCTCCACTCCTCCGCTCGACATCACTCAGCTGTTCCCTGAGTTGAGCGCGTACGCAAGGACAGCAGTCCGTCTTCATCCGCGGCCGGGCATGCCGAGCATGCATGACAGCCATATCGGCGGACCGCTGATCTGGCCGTCCGCCGAGCCGTGGCCGGCATGCGACCGGACGGTGCTGGTATCCGGCCCACCTTTCGACCAGTACGGCTGGGGGACGACGCAGGATCGCATTCCTGAGTGCCCCGTGCCCATGGTCGGTGTCGCGCAGTTCTACGCTCGCGACCTCCCCGAGATCCCCTTCCCCGAGGGCACGGATCTGCTCCAGCTGCTGTGGTGTCCCAACGAGCACCAGTTGGACGACGGGTGGGGGCCCATCCCGCTGCTGGTCTGGCGCCGGACCGACGATCTCGCTGATGTCCTCGCGGAACCTCCCATGCGGGACCACGCCACTCCTGACGGAGATGTCGACACTCCGGCGGCCGAGCTCAGCCAGGAGATCTACCTGCCGCGCCCCTGCGTGCTGCACCCCGAACGGGTCGTTGAATATCCCTATCCCGAAGAGCTTCCCGAGCAGGTGCAGGCGGCCCTGAGCGCATGGGAGGAGGACGCCCATTTCGCGTACGGATATCTGTTGTCCATCGCGCCGGGGTTCAAGATCGGCGGCTGGGAGTCGTGGCACCTGAGCGACATGTACGAGCTGCCCTGCGAGGTGTGCGGGACCGAGACCGAGCCGCTCCTCAAACTGGCCAGCAGCGAATGGGACGGCGGCAGCGAGTCCCGGTGGCGGCCCCTGGAAGACCGCCACCTCGAATGGTCGATGGCCGGATATGAAGAGGCTCTCGAGCCGACGACCCTCCAACTCGGCCGCCATGGAGCTCTCACCATCTTCCTCTGCCCCCGATCCGCCGACCATGGATACCGCCTGACCATCCAATAACCGAGCCCTTTGTGCCTACGTCACGGATTTGAGCGGACCGGCACCCGCAGGGCTCAGCGGGCGGCGAAGCGGGTTTCCACCCAGGCGAGGATGTCGGCCATCGCGCCGTCGTCGATACCGATCGCGGCACCGTAGGTGTCGTGCTCCAGGCCGTCGTAGACGCGGTAGGTGACGTCGGAGCCCCTGCTGCGGAGTTCGGCGGCGACCTTGGCGTTGATCGATTCGGGGGTGACGGTATCCGCGCCGCCCTGCAGGAACAGCACCGGGCCCGCGACGCGCTGCCGGCCGAGGCTGTTGTCGCGCAGGTATCGGGTGAAGCGGGGGTCGTCGGTGTAACCCGGCTGGATCAGTGCCGGTCCGGTCAGATCTCCGTACATCGCGGTGACCACGCCCAGGCAGCCGCTTCGGGCGGCGTCCATGCGGGCCAGAGCGGCCGGGGTCAGCAGGCGTCCGACGTCGATCTTCGGGTCGCTGTACGCGGCACCCTGGGCCAGCAGCGGGGCGAAGCCGCCGTACGGGACGGTCGTGGCGACGTGGGCGGCCAGCGCGGGCAGGTCGGCGGCGGGCGAGGTGACGACCGCGCCTCGGTAACCCGGCACCGGGCGCAGCAGCTGGCGTTCGGCGAAGCCGAGTGCGGCCCCGCCGCCCTGGGAATGACCCCACAGCACCCAGTCGCCTGACAGGCCCGGCACCGCCTGGCGCGCGGATCGCACCGCCCCGGCGATGTCCTCCGCCTCGGCGGTCTTGTTCACCAGCTCCGGACGGCCGGTCGTGCCCAGGCCGGCGTAGTCCGGGGCGACCACCGCGTACCCCTGCTCCAGGAATCGGAGCAGCTGGTCGCCGTGGTACAGGTTCCGCATCAGCGACGGCGCACAGCCGGCCGCGATGCCGCTGGCGCCGTGCGCGTCCACGACCACCTTCCAGCCGCCCGCCGGGCGCGCGCGATCCTGCGGCACCAGGACGACGCCGGAGACCGCCACGTCCGTGCCCCGCGAGGTACGGGAGTGATACAGCACCCGGACGGCCTTGACCGGTTTGTTCTCCACCACATAGTCGGAGGTGGTCTCCGCGCGGATCAGGGTCCCGCTCGGCGCCCACGGCAGCGGGTCGGGGGCATCGTAGAAGGCGGTGCGAGGCAGGGCGTTCTGCCGCTGGGCGGTCCAGGCCCAGTCGATCTGGCAGGCCTGGTCGCAGTCATCGGCGGACGCGGCCGTGGCGGGCGCGGCGACCAGGACAGCACCGACCGCGGTGGCGGCTGCGAGCCGGCGGACTGCGGTCAGGAAGGCATGGCGAACGGACCTCATGTGAGGCTCCTCTTCATCGGGGGTCGGTCAGCGAGTGAGCGAGCCGGGCCGGGCGGGGACGGGGCCGTCGAGCTGCTTTCCGATGGGCCCGTATACGAAGTCGGCCGTCGTGTTCAGGATGAACTCCATCGGGAAGCCCAGTTCGATCGCGGCGGCCTCCTCCAGCCGGGTCACCGCCTCTTCGGGCAGTGTGAGGTCGGTCGCGGCGAGGTTGTCGGTCAACTGGTCCAGATCGCGGGCACCGAGGATCGGGTGGATCCAGGGCCGGTGCGCCCGCGTCCAGGCGATGGCGACTTGCGACGAGGAAACGCCGAGCTCGTCGGCCACGGCGTCCACCGTGCGGGCGATGGCCAGATCGCGTTCGGAGACGGTGGCACGGTCGACCCGGGAGGGACCGCCCGCGCCGGAACGGGTGAACTTGCCCGACAGGACGCCTCCGGCCAGCGGCGACCACGCGGCCACCGACAGCTCCAGAGCCGCGGCCATGGGCAGCAGTTCCCGCTCGATGTCGCGCTTGACGAGGCTGTAGGGCAACTGGAGACCGGCGAACGGCGTCCACCCGCGGAACTCGGCGATGGTGTTCGCGCGGGAGATCAGCCAGGCAGGCGCGTCGGACATCCCGACGTACAGGACCTTGCCCGCCCGTACGAGATCGTCGAGGGCCCGCATGGTCTCCTCGACGGGCGTGTTGGGATCCCAGATGTGCACCCACAGCAGGTCGATGTAGTCGGTGCCCAGCCGCCGCAGGCTGGCCTCGACCGAACGGGCCAGGTTCTTACGGTGGTTGCCGCCGGCGTTCGGATCGGTGCCGTCCATGGTCAGGGTGTACTTGGTGGCCAGCACGAAGCGGTCGCGGTCGGGGCCGAGCAGCTCCCCGACGATCCGCTCGCTGCTGCCCTCGGTGTACCGGTTGGCGGTGTCGATCACGTTTCCGCCGGCTTCGGCATAGGCGGTGAACATCTTGCGGCACTCCTCGACGGAGGCGCCCCATCCCCACTCCTGCCCGAAGGTCATCGTGCCCAGGAACACTTCGGACACCCGCAGCCCGGTACGGCCGAGCAGCCGGTAACGCATCACATGCTCCTGTCGAAGAAGGAAACGGTCCAATCGATGGCAGGCAGTACGTAGCGGTCGTCGTCGTACAGCTCGATGTGGTTGCCGGTGTCGAGCAGGAAGAGTTCCTTGGGCTCGGGCGCCGCCGCGAAGGCGGCCTGCGCGTCCGCCACGGGAATGGCCTGGTCGCCGCGGCCGTGCACGATCAGCAGCGGAGCGGAGACCAGCGGCAGGTAGGAGTCGACGTCCAGCGTCAGCTCCTGCAGCACCGAGAGCGCGGTGCAGCGGTTCTCCCAACCGGGGCGGGCCCCTCGCTCCGTCCCGTAATACTCGAACGGCTCCGGGCCCGGGTTGCCCGCGGGCATGCCTTCGGGGTTGACGGCGGGCCAGTAGGCGATCTCGCCGGTCTCGGACTGCCGCTGCGCGATCTGCGCGAACGTGGCCATCAGCGCCGCGAAGTTCTCCGCGCCGAACCGATCACGGATCAGCACGGGGTTGTTGTAGGCGGCCGCGATCAGCGCGACGGCCTTGACCCGGGGGTCGAAGGCGGCGAGCTGCACCGAGTAGATCCCGCCCAGGCACACCCCGCACAGCGCGATCCTGTCGGCGTCGACCTCGGGCCGGGTGGCAAGGAAGCCGACCGCGTTGCGCAGGTCCGAGACCTTCGCGGAGGCGTCCTCGTGCTGACGCGGTTCGCCCTCGCTGTCACCCCAGTTGCGGTGGTCGAAGGCCAGGGCCGCATATCCGCGCCGCGCGAACCGTTCCGCGTAGTAACCGGTGACCTGGTCCCTCACCCCGGAGAACGGGCCGGTCAGCACCACCGCACCGCGGGCGGTCCCGGGCTTGGGCAGATGAAGGTCACCGGCCAGCCGGTAACCGTCGCTGCTGAACTCCACCTTCTCTATCGATGTCACGAAATCTCCTCCACGCTCGCGCCGGCGTACTCGTCCTGGAGGTCGCTCCAGGACCGAAGAGAAGATTTCCAAATCCGACATATCGCTAGATAGCGTGTTCGTCACCTGTTGAGAGGTGAATTTTTCACAGGGACAGGCTCAGATCCAGCCCGACTCGGTGGCGATCCTGATGGCGTCGACGCGGTTCCTGGCGTCGAGTTTCGCCGCCGCGGACGTGAGGTAGTTGCGGACGGTCCCCGGTGTGAGGAAGAGATTTTCGGCGATCTCCCCGGGGGAGGCGCCCGTGGCCGACATGCGGAGCACCATGGTCTCCCGGTGTGACAAGGGGCTTGCCGGTGCCTCCAGCGCCGCGGCGGTGAGCGCGGGGTCCAGCACCCGGCCGCCCGATGCGACGGTCCTGATCGCGCCGGCCAACTCGGCGTGCTGTACGTCCTTGGGCAGGAACCCCGCCACCTGCGCGGCGAGCGCCCGGCGAAGCTGGCCCGGCTGATTCAGTCCGGTCAGGATCAGCACCCGGCACCTGGGCAGCCGCTCGTGGAGCCGGGCGGCGGCGGTCAGGCCGTCCACGTCCGGCAGGTCGATGTCGAGCACCGCCACATCGGGCTGGACTTCCAGCGCGGTCGGCACGATGAGCGCGCCCGAGGCGAGCTCCGTGACCACCTGGAGATCGTCCTCCAAGGACAGCAGTCCCACCAGCGCCGAACGCAGCAGCGCCACGTCCTCGGCGAGCAGAATCCTGATCACGCCGAACAGTACCACCGGGCCTTTCCGCGGAGCCGCGCCGAGCAGTACCACCGAGCCTGGCCGCGCCGAGCGGGCCAGGAACCGGGTGTGGCCCAAAGCAGGTGGTACCGGGTCATCGGCCCCACTAATGTCCCTTCATGCCGACAATCTGCGATGTCAGGCGGCATGGAGGAAACGAGTGCTGGGGATCTCGGCCGCCGGGGCGGTGAAGAACGATCCGGTGGACGGACTGGACGAGACCGGGGATTCGCAGCTGTGGTTGGTGCGGGCGATGATGTGGACCGCGCTCGGCCTGATCATGGTCTTCCGGCTGACGGCGGCGTTGGATCGAGGGCTGGCGTGGCCGGTCGTGCTCGTCACGATGGCGCCGTACCCGCCGCTGGCGGCCCTGCTGGTCGGGCCGCGTCGCCGCCTGGTCCGCGACGGCCTGCTGGCCGCCCTGGTGGTGCTGTACGCGGTGCCGTTCGCCGTCGCGGGCATGCAGTGGGAGTGGCTGCCCTGGCCACTGGCGGTCGCGGTGCTGTGCTCCTTCCGGGGGAGGGCGGCCTGGCCGCTGTTCGGGCTCATCCTGGTGGCTACGGGTGTGGCCGGATGGTGGGCCGGGGACGACGTGCTGACAGCGCTCATGAGAACGCTGAAGACCGCGACCAACGGCCTGATCGTCTTCGGCCTGTACGCCTTGGCGGTGATGGCGGCCAGGCTGGACGCGGCGCGCGGGGATCTGGCGCGGCTGGAGTTGCTGCGCGAACGGCGACGACTCGGCGGAGAACTGGGCGCGGTCGTCGGGGTGCACCTGCGGACGGTCTCGGAGCGGCTCGCGCAGGCCGTCGACGCCGAACCGGAGATCGCCCGTGACCGGCTCGGCGCGGCCGTCGGCGCCGCCCGGCAGGCGCTGGCCGACATCCGCGCGACGGCCGCCGGCTACCGCGTCTCACCCCCGCTGCCCGCGCCGATCGAGTCGCCGAAGGTGGCGCGCCTCACGCTGGCCGCGGTGCTCGTCTGCCAGGCCTCGCTCAACGCGATCACCTCCGTCGCGGCCTACCACCGGCCGTGGACGCTGCTCCTGACGGTGCCGCTGATGTGCGCGGCCGGAGCGGTCCAGCTGCTGATGAAGCCGTCACGCAAGCAGCTGATCCTGCTCGGGCTGCTGTTGGGTGTCCCCGTCATACCGTTCGGCTACCTGCTCTGGGAGCTCGTCTTCATCACCAGTCTGTGGCCCTTCTTCCTCGGGCTGGTGCTCACCCGCATGCGCCCGCCACGCTCCCTGGTCATCACCGGTGTGGCGGTGGCGCTGTACGTCTTGCTCTTCTTCTACCCCCCTCCGGTGCCCAACCTGGCCGGGATGGCGGCGAACCTCGTATCCATAACCATCCTCACCTGGGGCTCCTACGGTCTGATCCGGCTGTCGAATCTGGTGGTCCTGCTGCACCAGGCCCAGCGGGACCTGACCCGCGAAGCCCTGATCCAGGAGCGCACCCGGATCGCCCGCGATCTGCACGACCTGCTGTCCTTCAGCCTGTCGGCGGTGGCGCTCAAGGGTGAGCTGTGCGATCGGTTGCTGGACGTCGACCCGGTACGCGCCCGTGCCGAGCTGGCCGCGCTGCCCGAACTGGTCGAGCGGGCACTGGCCGAACTGGAGTCGGTGGCCCACGCGACCGTGGGGCTGCGCCTCGACCAGGAACTGGCCGCGGCGCACACCGTTCTGGAGGCCGCCGGGATCCGGGTGGCCGCCACCGTCGAGACCGGCCCGCTGCCACCCGAGGTGGACACGGCGATGGCCGCGGTCCTGCGCGAGGCGGTCACCAACGTCGTACGACACAGCACTGCCCGAACCTGCGCCGTCACCATCACCCAGGCAGGCCAGACGGTCAGGCTGAGCGTCGTCAACGACGGAGCCGCCGAACCCTCCCCCTCAGCTCCGCAACCGGGCCCCGGCGGATCGGGACTGACCGGCCTGGCCGAACGCACCGGCGGCCGGCTCACCGCCGGCTCACAGTTGGGCGGCCGCTTCGAGCTGGTCGCGGAGTTCGCCACAGGCCACCATCAGCACCCTCCCCGATCCGCCACGGAAGCCCCTGGGGGCGGCTGATCTTGCCGAGGGGCTCGGCCGGACCCGCATCTCGGTCAGCGCCGCAGGTCGCTACGGCGTGATCGCTGTTGCGTACGGTCACCTCCGCCTGGAATCCGCCGCTCTCTACCACGCTGGCCAAGGCCATGGGCCAGAACACCGGGACGACCAGTCCGCCTTCGCCCACAACCGGGACGAGGCCGGCGACTGGCAGCAGGGCTCCCGCTCCAGCACTTTCATGACCAAGGAGCAGCTCAAGGAGTTCCACGAGGAGTACCTCAAGCTGGTGCACCGCTTCGGCACCGACCGCGACCACGCACCCGCCGACGCCCGGATGATCCTGCTGCGCTGGATCGGCTTCCCCGACCCCCGCGGCTCCTGATCCCCTCCACCCCGACGGCGTGCGACCGCCCCTGATCACGCCGTACTCTGAACCGCCGCAGCGCGCTCGGAAGGCCGTACGGGTCGCCGGTCAGCCGCGGGTGTCGAGCGGGACGTCCAGCGAGAGGTGCGCGGACAGGGCGCGGAGGAAGTCCGGGGCGTCGAAGACCGCGCCTGCGGAGGCGACGCCGGTGGTCCTGGTCCGGCCGGTGAGGATGCGGTCGACGGCCTCCACCGCGAGTGGCGCGCTGATGGCGTAGATGTCCTGACCTGCGGCGGCCACGCGGCGTTCCGCGCCGCCCGAGCGGACCAGGACGTCGACGACGAAGGTCTGCGCGGAGCGGCCGAGCTCGTCGACGGCGGCCGGCGCCGAGGCGTCAGGAGCGAACAGGTCCGCGGCGGCCTTGGCGGTCATATACGTGCGTACCTCCGGGACGGCCAGATGGCTGGGAACGGTGACGACGTCGGCCATGGTGAACTCCCCGATGACACTCTGGGGGCCGAGCGGAGCCGGGAAGGGCCACTCCAGGGTCGGCAGGGCGTCGTCGTGGTACTCCAGCCGGCCGCCGGCATAACGGACACGACGGCCGCCCCGTCGCTGCCCCGAGACCGTGCCAGAAGCGAGCGTTCCGGCGGTGGGGTGCCAACTGCTCAGGCCGTAGGCGATGTGTGCCTCGTCCGCCGCCGTCCAGTCGCCCATCGCGGTGGTGACCAGCAGGTCGCCGAGGCCGCCGTAGAAGGCCATCGCCGGGACGACCACGGTGCCCGCGGCGCGGGCGCGCTCCGCGAAGTTCGTGAACGTGTCGACGTTGGCCTCGATCTCGGCGGCCACGTCGACGTACGGGATGCCGGCGCGCAGCGCCGCCTCGACCAGCGGGGCGGCGGTCGTGGCGAAGGGGCCGGCGCAGTTGACCACGGCGGCCGCGCCGTCCAGCGCGCGGTCGAGCGAGGCCGGATCGTCGACCGACGCCTGCCGCGTCTCAAGCCCCGGCTGGGCCTGCGCCAGCGCCAGCAGCTTGTCCTGATCGCGGCCGAGGAGCAGCGGAACGTATCCGCGCTCACGCAACTCCGCGACCACGAACCGCCCGGTGTGCCCGTAAGCGCCGAACACCGCCACGTTCCGACCCGACCCCATGCCTGCTCCCACGTGCTCGAAGTGCTTCACTGCGGAAATCCTGTCCTCGCCGGCCCATCGGTGCCAGTGTCCGAAACGACATGAACCGTACAATTCCCGACATGAGCCCTTTCCCGCGCTCCGTCGCGGTCGCCGCCACCGACGGGATGCTGCACTTCGAGCTGGCCCTGGCCTACGAGGTGTTCGGCTCCGCCCCGGCCGCCCTGCCGGGCCCCTGGTACGACGTCAGGGTGTGCGGCACGCAAGCCGTCCGGGTCGGCCGGTTCCTGCTGGAGCCGGACTGCGGGCTCGACCGGCTGGCGCGCTCCGACACCGTGATCGTCCCCGCCCTGGCGGACGTGGACGTGGACCCGCCGGCCGACCTGGTCGAGGCGGTGCGCGCGGCCCACGAGTCGGGGGCGCGGGTGGTCTCCCTGTGCACGGGCGTGTTCGTGCTCGCCGCCGCCGGCCTGCTGGACGGGCTGCGCGCGACCACGCACTGGGCCCACACCGAGGAACTGGCCGCGCGCTATCCCCGGGTGAACGTCGACCCGGACGTGCTCTACGTCGACAACGGCAGCGTGCTCACGTCCGCGGGCAAGGCGGCGGCGATGGACCTGTGCCTGCATCTCGTACGCCGCGACCACGGCTCGGCGGTCGCCAACGTGGTCGCCCGCCGCCTGGTCGTGCCGCCGCACCGGGCCGGCGGCCAGGCCCAGTTCGTCGCCACGCCGGTGCCCGCCCAGGACGGCCATCCGCTGGCCGAGCTGCTCGCCTGGGTGATGCGGCGGCTGGACCAGCCGCTCACCGTGGAGGACCTGGCTCGCCAGGCGAACATGAGCTCGCGCCACCTGGCCCGCCACTTCCGCTCGGTCACCGGCACCACCCCGCTGCAGTGGCTGCTGACGCAGCGGATCCGCCGCGCGCAGGAGCTGCTGGAGACCACGGACGACAGCGTCGACACGATCGCGTCGGCCGCGGGCATGGGCACGGCGACGACCCTGCGCCGCCACTTCCACCGCACGATCGGCGTCCCACCGGACGCCTACCGCCGGACGTTCCGCGCGTGAGAACGCGGTCCTCGCCGCAACGGCGCGCCGCGGACGACGGCGCGCCGGCACCGGGCGTGACCATCACCGACCTGCTCACCCTTGGAGATCGAGGCGATCGCCGCACGGTGAGTACGCGGCTCGCGCCCGAGGAGCGTTCTCCGGGGAAGGCTCCTCAACGGCGGGCGTCCGCCACGAGCGCGACGGCCAGCCCGGTGACGGCGAGGGCGAGGGCGGGCACGATCGCCAGGCGTGGCGCGGCGACCAGCAGCGGCGTGGCCTCGCTCACCATGCCGCCCCAGTCGGTCTCCGGCGGCGGCAGCCCGATGCCGAGGAAGCTCAGCGAGGTGACGGCGATCAGCGTCCTGGCGAAGTCCGCGGTGGCGACGGTCAGGACGGGCCCGGCGATGTGCGGCCCGACGGTACGCCGGAGCAGGTAGAACGGGGTGGCGCCGATGGCCCGCGCGGCCAGGACGTAGTCGGAGGAGGCCACCCGCCGGGTCGCCGTGTGCGCGACCAGACCGCAGTTGACCCAGCCGAGCGGTACGAGGGCGGCCAGGACGGTGACGTACCCGGGCGGCAGCACGCCGGCCAGCGCGAGCGCCAGCGTGAGACCGGGCAGGGCGAGCGCCGTGGTGGCGGCCGGCCGCAGCAGCCGGTCAGGCAGGCCGCCGGCGAGCCCCGCCGCAGTCCCGAACAGCGTGCCGAGGATCGTGGTGATCGTCGTGATGGCCAGCGCGAACAGCAGGGAGATGCGCCCGGCCGCGGCGGTCCTGGTCAGGAGGTCGCGGCCGAGCTGGTCGGTGCCGAGCCAGTGCTCCGTGCTCGCCGGCAGGAGAGCGCGCTCCAGGTCAGGCCGGTACGGGTCGTACCCGGACAACATTGGAGCGAGCAGGCAGAACAGTACGACCAGGGCGAGGAGCGCGGTGCCGGCGCGGCCGGTCATCGGCGGCGCACCCGCGGGTCGGCGGCCGCCAGGCAGAGCTCGACCAGGGCCAGGACCAGCACGGTCGTGACCGCGGTGACCAGCACGTACGCCTGCACGACGGGCAGGTCCCGCTGCCTGATCGCCGTCACCGCGAGCTGCCCCACACCCGGCCAGGAGAACAGGGTCTCCACCACCACCGCCCCGGCCAGCAGCTCCGCGAGCACCGTGCCGGCTGCCGTGACGGCGTTCGGCGCGGCCACCCGAAGCGCGTGCACCATGATCGCGCGCCGGGGGCGCAGCCCCTTGGCGGCGGCGAGCTTGACGAACGGCAGCCGTAAGGCCTGGGCCAGGTCGGCCCGGAGCAGCCGCAGCAGCGTCGCGGCGCCCGCCAGGCCGAGGGCGAGGGCGGGGAGCACCACGGAGCCGGGGCTGTCCGCGCCGCCCGTCGGCAGCGCGCGCAGGCCGACCGCGACGACGCTGATCAGCAGGATCCCCACGATGTAGGGCGGGACGCCGGCGACCGCCACCGTCACGAGCGCGACGGCGCGGCTGTCGAGCGCCCCCGGCCTGAAGGCGGCCCTGACAGAGGCGAGCACGGCGAGTACGACCGCGACCACCGCCGCCGCTCCCGCCAGCCGCAGTGTCGCCGGAACCCGCGAGAAGATCTCGGCGGCGACGGGGGAGCGGTCGCTGTAGGAATGTCCGAAGTCGCCACACAGCACGGCGAGCAGCCACCGCAGATACCGGGTGAACAGCGGCTGGTCGAGACCGAGTTCGGCGCGGAGCACCGCCACACTGTGCGCGGTCGGCTGGATGCCGCCGCGCCGCAGGATCTCCTCGGCCGGATCGCCCGGCGCCAGCGAGGTGAGCAGGAAGACCAGCACCGACAGGCCCAGCAGCACGAGCAGGAGCTCGGCGGCGCGCCGCAGGACCGTGGCCGTCACCTCAGGGGGGCCAGCTTGCCGAGGTCGACCACGTACGCCACGCTCTGCGCCACCCCGCCGACCTTACTCGTCGTCACGATGGGATTGTCCTGGTACGCGAGCGGGATCATCGGGCGGTCGGCGGCGAGCAGCCGCTGGACCCGGTGGTAGAGGTCACGCCGCCGGGCCGGGTCGGTCTGCGCGGCGGCCTGGTCGATCAGGTCGTCGAACTCGGGGTTGCGGTAGCCGAGCCGGCGCTCGACGTTCCAGGAGGCGTCGGAGCGCAGGAACCGGCGGAACAGGTAGTCGGCGTCGCCGTTGGGCACGCTGTAGGCGCTGAGGAAGAGGTCGTAGTCCCCGGCCTCCATCACGGACTTGGTGGCCTCGGCCACGGTCACCTTCGCGGGCAGGCCCGCCTGCTCCAATGCCGCGCGCAGCACCTCGGCGATATCGGTGTAGGGGAACTGTCCGGTCTCGGCCGAGGAGATCAGGATGTTCACCGGCTCGGCAGGCGCTCCTGCGGCGGTGACCAGCTCACGAGCCTTGCCCGGGTCGTATCGCACGGTTGATCCCGGTTCGGCGAGGTCGCCGAAGACCGGTGACAGGAACCCGGCGCCCGCCGTGGCCGTGCCGGCGAGGAGTTTGCCGGCGATGGCCTGCCGATCGATCGCCAGGTCGGCCGCTTCGCGCAGGCGGGGATCGGAGAACGGCTTCCGCGAGGCGTTGAAGGTCAGATAGTGCGTCAGCACGGAGGGGCCGCGGACGACCCGGAAACCGTCGGCGACCGCCGCGACCTGCCCCGGCAGCAGCGCGCCCTTGTCGATCAGCCCGTCCACCTCGCCGGCGCGCAACGCCGCGACCCGCGCGTTGGCGTCCGGGATCACCCTGACCACGATCTTCTGGTAGGCGGGGGCGGCGCCGTAGTAGTGCGGGTTGGCGGCGAGCTCGGCCCGCTGTCCCTTGACCCAGTTCACCAGCGTGTACGGCCCCGTCCCCACCGGCTTGCCGGCGAAGTCGCCCGAGGGCGTGAACGCCTTGGGCGACTGGATCATGCTGTAGAAGCCCGCCAGCCTGCTCGGCAGATCGGCCACCGGCCGCTCCAGGACGAACGTCACCTTGCCGCCCTCGGCCCGGACCTCGCCGAGCCTGCCGTAGGCGGCCTCCATGCCGGCGTCCAGGCTGAAGAACGCCGACTGGCGGGGCGCGATCCGCAGGAACCGCCTGATGTTGGCGACCACCGACTCGGCGGTCAGCGGCGTCCCGTCGCTGAACCGTACGCCGGCGCGCAGCGTGAACGTCCAGCGCCGCCCCCGGTCCGCGCTGTCCCAGCCGGTGGCCAGCGCGGGAACGGGCCGCAGCTGGTCGTCCACGGTCACCAGCGGCTCCCACACCCGTAACGTCTGGTGCGTGTAGTACGGATCCGCGGGACCGGCGACGAGGTCGCGCGGGGCGGCCAGGGTCAGCTGACGGTCGTTCCTGCCCGGCGGTTCCTGGCCGCCGCACCCCGCGAGGAGCATTCCCAAGAGCGTCGCCAGCATGATCGCGGCTCGTTTCCGCATCCCCATCTCCGATCCGAAGGCTCGTGTCCAGGTGTCCGTTGCCGGGGCAGGACTCCTCTGACGATCGCGGATCTCGCCCCGATCGGAAATGAACCTGCGCGGCAGGGGCTGGTTGGACACGGGGCCTCTCATTGCCAAAACGAAAACCATTTTCGTTATCATGGCACATCGGTGGGCCCGGTGGTCGTCCCGGGGGATCAGGCGATCGCCTGGTAGGCGGTGGTCCAGAAGTCCTTGTGCAGGCGGGGCGTGTGGACGGAGTCCATCGCGCTCTGCGTCAGCAGGATGCCGACCAGGTCCTCGGCCGGGTCGGCGTACCCGGTGGTGCCCAGGCCGCCGTCCCAGCCGAACTGGCCCGGGGAGGCCAGGTCGCGGCGGCGGGTGCGGACCGCCATGCCGAAGCCGTACCCGCCGTGCCGGCCGAAGTGGTCGCCGAAGGCGTCCTTCTCGGCCTTCTGCCCCGGCGTCAGGTGGTCCGTCGTCATCAGCTCGACCGAGGCCCGTGACAGGAGGCGCGTGCCGCCGTGGGTGCCCCTGTTCAGGAGCATGCGGTAGAAGGCGTGATAGTCGTCGACGGTCGAGACCAGTCCGTCGCCGCCGGCCGGGAAGATCGGCGGCCTGCTGTACTTGCCGCCGGCGGCCTCGTCCCAGACGACGAGCCGCCCGTCGCCGGGGTCGTGGGCGTAGCTGGTGGGCAGGCGGTGGATCCGGTCGGCGGCCACGTGGAAGCCGGTGTCCTTCATGCCGAGCGGGGCGAACAGCCGCTCGCGCAGGAACTCCTCCAGCGGCTGCCCGCTGACCCGGGCGATGAGGACGCCGAGCACGTCGGAGCCGACGTGGTACTGCCACAGCTCGCCAGGCTGGTGCATGAGCGGCAGCGTGCCGAGCCGGCGGATCCACTCGTCCGGTCCGAAGTCGGGTGCGGTGGTGTCCAGGCCGAGCTCGCGGATGGCGGTCTGGATGGGGTAGGTGTCCGGCGCCGCCAGGATGACGCCGAAGCCGAAGGTGAAGGTCAGCAGGTCGCGTACGGTGATCGGCCGGTCGGCGGGGACGGTGTCGTCCACCGGGGCGTCGATGCTCCTGAGGACCTGCCGGTCGGCCAGCTCGGGCAGCCATTCGTCGACCGGGTCGTCCAGTCGCAGCCGGCACTCCTCGACCAGGACCATCACCCCGGCGGCGATGATCGGCTTGGTCAGCGACGCCATGCGGAAGAGGGTGTCGCGCCGCATCGGCTCGGCGCCGCCCGCGTGCAGCGTCCCCATGGTCTCGACGTGCGTCTCGTCGCCCCGGCCGACCAGCGCGACCAGGCCGGGTACGGCGCCCGACTCGACGTGCGCGGCCAGCACCCGCCGCATCCGGTCCAGCCCCGCCCGCGACAGGCCGGGCCGCTCGCGCTCTTCCCACCGGCTCCAGGTGCCCGGCATATCCCAGCTGGTGAACTTCGACATGGCTCCTACTTCCTTCGCCGCAACGATCGCGCTTCGAGGAACACTGTACGCTGACGCGCACAGCGTACGCAACTCAACAAGTAACTTGGCAAAGTTGCTTGTTGAAATCTAGGCTGGAGCCATGAACGCAGACGCGACCGCGCAGCGCCTCAACGATGCGATCAAGCGGCTTCGCGCCCGCCTGCGCGTCGAATCGGGGCAGCATTCGACCGGCCTGACCGTCACGCAGATCGCCGTGCTGGCGAGCGTGGTGCGCGAGGGCCCGGTCACCGCGGCCCGGCTCGCCTCGCTGGAGCACGTCAGCCCGCAGTCCATCGCGCAGAGCCTGGCGGTGCTCAAGGCTGCCGGGCTGGTCCACGGCGAGCCCGACCCGCAGGACGGCCGCAGGAAGCTGATGAGCGCCGATCCCGCCGCGACCGAGCTGATCGACAGACTGCTCGCGGGCCGCGCCGCCTTCCTGTCCCGGGCCATCGACCGGGTCGTCGCCCCCGAGGAGCGCGAGGACATGGAGAAGGCCATCGAGCTGCTGGAACGTCTCGCGGCGTCGGACCTGAGCGACAGCGGCAGCTGAGAACCACCATCGCCCTCCCCGCGATCACCCCCGAGCGAACCGCCCTGCTGGCGATGGACTTCCAGAACGGGATCGTCTCTCGGGCCCCCGACGCCGACGCGCTCGTCGAGCGGGTCAAGGGCGCCATCGCCGACGGCACCGTCGGATACGTCCGCGCCGCCGGCGGCACCGTCGGATACGTACGCGTCGCCTTCACCGAGGACGACTGGACCGCGGTCCCTGACACCAACAAGGTCTTCAGCGCCGTCGCCGCGGCGAAGATGCTGCACCACGAGGACCCCGCCACCCGGATCGACGAGCGGATCACGCCGGAGGACGGCGACATCGTCGTACGCAAGATCCGGTTCGGCGGGGTCTCCACCACCGATCTCCACCGGCAGCTGAGCGAGCGCGGCATCGACACCCTGGTGCTCGCCGGGATCAGCACCAGCGGCGTCGTGCTGTCCACGCTCGTCGACGTCGCCGACCGCGACTACCGCGTCTTCGTGCTGACCGACGGCGTCGCCGACCCCGACCCGGAGACGCACCGGGTGCTGGTCGACAAGGTGTTCCCGTCCCGGGCCCACCTCATCGACACCACCCGGCTTCGCGAGCTGCTGCGGCCCGCCGCGACCGACGTCAGGAGCTTGTGAGGACGACGAGTCGCTGCGTCGCCCGGGTCATCGCGACATACCGGTCGACCGCTCCCTCGATGCCCTCGCCGAACGCCTCCGGATCGATGAGGACCACCAGGTCGAACTCGAGCCCCTTCGACAGCTCCGGGGTCAGCGACCGGACGCGGGACGTCGACCGGAACGCGGGGTCGCCGATGACGCAGGCGATCCCCTCGGTGTGCTCGGCGAGCCAGGCGTCGAGGATCGGGCCCAGCTCCGAAACGGATCCGTGCACGACGGGGATGCCGCTGCCGCGGATGGAGGTCGGCACGTTGGCGTCCGGGAGGGCGGCCCGGATGACCGGCTCGGCTTCCGCCATGACCTCCTCCGGCGTCCGGTAGTTGATGCTCAGGGAGGCCAGGTTGATCCGGTCGAGCCCGATCCGTTCGAGCCGTTCCTGCCACGACTCCGTGAACCCGTGCCTGGCCTGGGCGCGGTCCCCGACGACGGTGAAGCTCCTGGACGGGCAGCGCAGCAGCAACATCTGCCACTCCGCGTCGGTCAGCTCCTGCGCCTCGTCCACGACGATGTGCGCGAACGGCCCGGCGAGCAGGTCGGGGGCGCCGTCCAGCGCGGTCTCGTCGACCAGGGCGTCCCGCAGGTCCTGCCCGCGCAGCATCGTGATGGCGCCTTCACCGTCGTCGTCGGCCTCGAGCAGGTCGTCGACGACCCTGGACATGCGCTCGCGTTCGGCGGCGACGGAGGCGGCATGCCGCCGCTTGCGCCGCGCCTCCTCCGGGTCGCCGAGCCGCTGCCGTGCCGCGTCCAGGAGCGGCAGGTCGGACACCGTCCAGGCCTGGGCGTCCGCCCGCTGCAACCGCTTGACCTCGTCGGGGCTGAGCCAGGGGGCGCACATCCGCAGGTAGGCGGGTACGGACCACAGGTCGCCGACGAGGTCGGCCGCCTCGATCAGCGGCCACGCGCGGTTGAAGGCGGTGAGCAGCTCCCTGTTCCGCAGCAGTGACCTGCGCAGCAGGTCAGGCGAGATGTCCTCGTTGTCATGCTTGTCCGCCAGGATCGTGAGCAGTTCCTCCCAGATCCGGTCGCGTGCCTCGTTGTGCGGGGTGCCGGGCTCCGGCGCCTCGAACGCCTCGGCCCAGTCCTCGAGGCCCAGCCAGATGTCGGACCAGGGGGTCGTGACCGTCATCCCCTTGGCAGGCGGGTTCTCGTAGAACCTGACGGCCGGCTCGATCGCCTTCACGAGGTTCGCGGACGACTTCAGGCGGGCCACGTCCGGGTCGGGCTCGATCGCCGCCGCGGCTCCCTCGGTGACGAGGTCCCGCAGGGTGCAGGTCTGCACGCCCTCCTCGCCGAGGCTGGGCAGGACGTCGGCGACGTAGGCCAGGTACGGCTGGTGCGGGCCGACGAACAGCACGCCGCCCCGGTTGTGACCCAGGCGAGGGTCGGAATAGAGGAGGTACGCGGAGCGGTGCAGGGCGACGACGGTCTTGCCCGTGCCCGGACCGCCGTCGACGACCAGAGCGCCGCCGGACCCCGCCCGGATGATGGCGTCCTGGTCGGCCTGGATGGTGCCGAGCACGTCCCGCATCCGCCCCGACCGGTTGCCGCCCAGGCTGGCGATGAAGGCGGACTGGTCGTCGAGCGCGGCGTGCCCTTCGAACCCGTCCGGCGTGAACACCTCATCCCAGTAGTCGCTGACCCGGGCGCGGGTCCAGCGATACCTGCGGCGGCTGGCCAGCCCCATCGGATTGGCGTGGGTCGCGCCGAAGAACGGCTCGGCCGCGGGGGAACGCCAGTCGATCAGCAACCGGCGGCCCGCGCTGTCCGTGAGGCCGAGTCGTCCGACGTACACGGGCTCGGGGTCGTCCGCGCCGACCATGCGTCCGAGGCACAGGTCCAGCCCGAAGCGGCGCAGCGCGCGCAGGCGAGCGGTCAGCCGGTGGATCTCCAGGTCCCGGTCCAGCGCCTGCCGGCCTTTGCCGCCGGGCGCCTTGCGCTCGGCGTCGAGCCGCTCGGACAGCTCGGCGATCGACCGGTCGAGGCTCTCCGCGATGGCCGCGAAGTGCTGCTCGTCGCCGGCGACCAGCGCCGGGTCGGCCTTGGGGGACAGGTGGTCGGGAAGGTCAAACGCGCTGGTGGTCAGCGGGTTCACGTCGTCAGCTCCGATCTGGGGTCGCTCTGCGACCGTTACGCGAGCCGACCGGCATCAGAGGCACGCCGACACCGGCCAGCAGCTCGGCGAACTCCTCGTCCGGCGGCGCGCACATCCGCACCTCCGCGCCGAGCTCCCGCAACCGCACCGCGAGCGCTACCATCGGCTCGACGTCCCCGCGCGACCCGTACGTCGACAACAACACGCGCATTCAGCGCCCCCCATTTCCGCAGGTTCCGGCCTCGGCCGACGATTCTGCGGCATCACCCGGGTCTTGCCGCAAGCCCCCCGGTGCGCTATACGTTAAGAAGGGAAAGGAAGCTTTCCCCTTCCCCTCTTCGCCCGCCGGCTATTTCCACTGGCCGCGAACGGTTCGCACCATGAGCCAGCCGTAACCCGCGAGGCAAGCCAGAGCAGGTACGAACAGCGCCAGGCTGAGCAGGGGTGGAAGAGGTACCAGGTTCGTCCCGGACAAGACGATCAGAAAGCCCGACATCAGGACAGCCGCGAGGGCGAGTTGCCGTCCTCGCTGAATGCCGCCCCTATGGCGCGCCCACCGTCGGTGCATCAGGCTCGTGCTCAACGCGACCAGGCCGAAGACGCCGAGCGCGCATGCCAGGATCAGGCTGATCGTCCAGGGCACCGCTGTTCCATTCTCAAGGAAGCCTGCAAGGACACCCAGTTTCATAGCTGATCATCCCGCCCGCCTTCGCCCCCGGGCAAGCCGAGCGGGCGACTCGTCGGGTCGCTTGTTGCGGACTCGTTACAGGTGCACGTCTTGCCGTCTCGGCGATGCTTGCTGTTAACGTGGTTACGCGCGTTGGTAACGCGCGTAAGCGACGTTTGCGAGGCCCCATGGCATTCACTCCCGCCGATCGGCAGTCCACCGCACCAGCCCCTGAGAAACCCGAGGTGGGCGCCTCCTACATCGGGCTGCTGGTCTTCGCCGTCTTCGGCGTGTACATGGCCTTCGTCACCCCGATCGCCATCTCGCTGGCGATCAGGATCTCGCAGCTGGCCCCGGGCAACGAGGAATACCTCGGGTACGTCACCGGCGCGGGCAGCATCGCCTCCGTGCTGACCGCGCCGCTGGTCGGGATGTTGAGCGACCGCACCCGCAGCCGGTTCGGCCGCCGCCGCCCGTTCTTCGTCGGCCTGACGGCGGTCGGCGTCGTCGCGCTGCTGATCATGGCTCAGGCGTCGAGCGTGCTCGTGCTCGGTCTCGGCTGGATCCTGGCGCAGATGAGCTGGAACACGATCCTGGCGCTGCTCATCGCCTCGCAGGCCGACCGGTTGCCGGAGTCCCAGCGCGGCAAGGTCTCCGGGCTGGGCGGGATGGTCTCGCAGCTCGCGCCCGTCGCCGGCACCCTGCTGGCGGGCGGGCTCGCGGGGAACACCCTCCTGCTGTTCATGGTGCCGGGCGCGGCCGGCGTGGTGGCCATGGCGCTGTTCGTCTGCTTCGTCCGCGAGCCGGACAGCCGGCAGCAGGCCGCCGTCCCGCCGGTGACCGCTTCGGCGCTGGCCCGTACGTACGTCTTCGACCCGCGCAGGAACCCCGACTTCGCCTGGAACTGGCTCGGCAAGTTCCTGTTCATGTCCGGGCTCACCTTCAGCTCCACCTTCACCGCGTTCTTCCTGGCCTCCCGGCTCGGGGTGAGCGTGGAGGAGGTCGCGGGGACGGTCGCCGTGCTGGGCGGCGGCGGCATCGTCGCCGCGATGCTCGGCGCGATCGGCGGCGGATTCCTGTCCGACAGGCTTCGCCGCCGGCGGGTGTTCGTGCTGGTCGGCAGCGGCATCTTCGCGACAGGAGCCGTCGTCATGGCGTTGTCGCCCAGCGTGCCGGTGATCATGGCGGGCGCGATCCTCGGCAACCTGGGCATCGGCGTGTTCAGCGCCGTCGACCAGGCGCTGGCCCTGGACGTACTGCCCGAGCGCGAGACCGAAGCCGGCCGCTACACCGGCATCTACAACTTCTCCACCACCCTCGCCCAGGGCATCGCGCCCCTCCTCGCCCCGCTCTTCCTGGCGATCGGCGCGAGCGGCGGGCAGAAGAACTACACGTTGCTGTACGCCATCGCGGCCGCGCTCACCGTGGCCGGCGGCCTGGTCGTGCTGCTGCGCATCAAGACCGTCCGCTGATCGGCCCACTCACCATGCGAGGAGCACGCGTGATCCGCACGTCCTTCAACGACAACTGGCAGGTACGGCCGAAGGTGAACCCCTTCGCCGAGCTGGCCGGTCAGACGGTGCCGTACGAGGAGGTGACGCTGCCGCACGACGCGATGATCGGGCAGGAGCGGACCGCGGCAGGCGAGGGGGCGGGCGCGTACTTCCCCGGCGGGGTGTACGAGTACCGCAAGACGTTCTTCGTCCCCGAGGAGCACCGGGGCAGGCGGATCGTCGTCGAGTTCGAGGGCGTGTACCGCGACGCGAGCGTGTTCGTCAACGGCGACTACGCAGGCCGGCGACCTTACGGTTACTCGCTCTTCCGCGTCGACGCCGACCGGTTCCTGCGGTTCGGGCAGGACAACGAGATCCGCGTCGAGGCCCGCGCCCACCAGGACTCCCGCTGGTACAGCGGCGCCGGCATCTACCGCGACACCTGGCTGCTGGTCGGCGACCCGGTCCGGATCGCGCCCGACGGCGTCCGCGTCACCACCCCGGACATCGACGCCGAACGCGCGGTGGTCGAGGTGGCCACGACGGTCGTCAACGACTCGCTCGCGATCCGCACGGTCGAACTCGTCACCGAGCTCCGCGACCCGGCCGGTGCCGTCGTGGCGGGCGGCACGTCGCGGGTCACCGTGCTGCCCGGCGAGCCCGCGATTGCCCGTCAGCGGCTCTACGTGCGCGACCCCGCCCTGTGGAGTCCCGGCACACCCGCCCTGTACGGCTGCGGCGTGACGCTGACCGACGTCGACTTCGAAGACGCCGAGCGGGTCACGTTCGGCATCCGCTCGCTGCGGCTCGACCCCGAGCACGGGCTGAGGATCAACGGCGAGAGCGTCAAGCTGCGCGGTGCCTGCGTCCACCACGACAACGGCGTGCTCGGCGCGGCCACCTTCGCCCGCGCCGAGGAACGCCGCGTGCAGATCCTCAAGGAGGGGGGCTTCAACGCGATCCGCATGTCCCACCACCCGATGAGCAAGGCCATGCTGGACGCCTGCGACCGGCTCGGCATGCTCGTGGTGGACGAGACGTTCGACATGTGGACCTCCGCCAAGAGCCCGTTCGACTACAGCCTGAGCTTTCCCGAGTGGTGGGAGCGCGACGTCGAGGCCATGGTCGCCAAGGACTACAACCACCCCAGCGTCGTCATGTACTCGATCGGCAACGAGATCCCCGAGACCGGCACGCCTTCCGGTGCCGCCTGGGGACGCAGGCTGGCCGAGAAGGTACGCGCCCTGGACGGCACCCGTTACGTCACCAACGCGATCAACAACATGCTGGCCGTCATGTCCGACCTGGCCCGCTTCAGGGAGCAGGCCGAAGGCGCGGGCATCAACACCCTCATGGCCGACGCCGGGGACGCGATGAACGCGATCGCCGCCTCCGACCTGGTGACCGAGCGCACCGCCGAGTCCTACGGCGTGCTCGACGTCGCCGGGATGAACTACTCCGACAGCCGCTATGCCCTGGACCACGAGAAGTTCCCGGATCGGATCATCCTGGGCACCGAGACCTTCCCCACCCGCATCGACCGCAACTGGGCCCTGGTCGAGCAGTACAGCACGGTGATCGGCGACTTCACCTGGACCGGCTGGGACTACCTGGGCGAGGCCGGCATCGGCCGCCCCCAGTACGGCGAGCGGCCCGTGTTCACCGCGCCGTACCCGTACCTGCTGGCGGGCTGCGGGGACATCGACATCACCGGCCACCGCCGCCCCGCCTCCTACTACCGGGAGATCGTCTTCGGCCTGCGCACCCAGCCCTACCTGGCCGTACAGCGGCCACAGCATCATGGCAAGCCCTCCGTCGGCGGCCCGTGGGCGTGGAGCGACACCCTGTCGAGCTGGACCTGGCCCGGACACGAAGGCGCGCCGATCATCGTCGAGGTCTACGGCGACGCCGACGAGATCGAGCTCCTCCTCAACGGCCGTTCCCTCGGACGCCGCCCGGTGGACCGCTTCAGGACCTCGTTCGAGACGGCGTACGAGCCGGGCGAACTGCTCGCCGTCGCCTACCGCGACAGCATCGAAACCGGCCGCGCCACGCTGCGGTCGGCGTCCGGCCCGGTGCTGCTGCGCGCTCAGGCCGACCGGCCCGTCGTCACCGCGACCGGCGGCGACCTCGCGTACGTCACCCTCACCCTGACCGACGCGGACGGGACCCTCCACACCTCGGCCGACCAGCCGGTACGGGTCGAGGTCTCCGGCGCGGGCGTGCTGATCGGCCTCGGCAGCGCCGACCCGTCCACCGGGGAACGCTTCGACGCGACCGAGCGCCACACCTACGAGGGACGGGCCCTGGCCGTCGTCCGCCCCACCGGCCCCGGCAAGATCCGGCTGCTCGCGTCGGGGCCCACCGGGGTCGAGATCATCATCGAGGTCCAGGAGCGGAACGCATGATCGACCGCAGGTCCGTGGTCCGCCGCCACACCGTCGAGATCACCCGGGCCGACCCGGCGACGGTGCTCACCGTGGGGAACGGCGACTTCGCCTACACCGCCGACCTCACCGGCATGCAGACCTTCACCGCCTTCCACGACCAGGCCGCCGCCCGCGCCGAGGGACGGCTCGCCGTGAACACCGCGACCATGTCCACCTGGGGCTGGCACTCGATGCCCAACCCGGACGGCCACGCACTGGCCGACGCGATGTCCACGTACGAGAGCTCGCGCGGCCCTGTCGAATATCCCGACAAGTTCGACCTGGCCGCGATGATGGGCGGGGAGGCCGCGGCGGAGTATCGTGCCGGGGCCTGGCTTCACGTGAATCCACACCGGCTGGACCTCGGCCGCATCGGGCTCGTCCTCCGGCCTGAGGCAGGCGCGCCGGGAGAGACCGACCCCGCCGTGCTCGCTGGCCCGCACCAGCGCCTCGACCTGTGGACGGGGACGCTCACCAGCGTCTTCACGTATGCCGGGCACGAGGTCCGCGTCACCACCGTGGCCGACCCGCACCACGCCCGCGTCGCCTTCCGCGTCGAGTCGGACCTGCTGGCGACCGGCCGGGCCGCCGTCGCCGTCCGTTTCCCCTACGCCAGTGACGGCTTCTTCCAGACCTCCGACTGGACCGCCCCGGACAGGCACACCACGACGTCGCAGTCCCTCGGCGAGCAGGCCTGCCGCCTCGATCGCGTGCTGGACGACACCGCCTACGTGACGCGCCTGGACTGGTCGGAGGGCGACCTCGCCGCCACCGCGGAGCCGCACACCTTCGAGCTGACCACCTCGGCCACCACGCTGGAGGTCGTGGCCACCTTCGTCCCGGGCGAGGCCGGCGTGCTCGGGCGCGGAGAGTTCCTGACGATCGAAGGCGCCGCCACCGCCTGGTGGCGTCACTTCTGGACCTCCGGCGCCGCCGTCGACCTCTCCGGCAGCACCGACCCGCGCGCGCCCGAGCTGGAACGCCGCATCGTCCTGTCCCAATACCTGACCGCCGTCAACTGCTCCGGCACCATGCCGCCCCAGGAGACCGGCCTGATCACCAACTCCTGGCACGGCAAGTTCCACCTGGAGATGCACTTCTGGCACGCCGCCCACTTCGCCGCCTGGGGCCGCCCCGAGCTGCTGGAACGCAGTCTCGGCTGGTACCTGTCGATCCTCGGCGCCGCCCGCGGGACCGCGCGCCGCCAGCGCTACGAGGGGGCCCGCTGGCCCAAGCAGGTCGGGCCGGACGGCCGCGAGAGCCCGTCCGACATCGGCTCCCTGCTCATCTGGCAGCAGCCCCACCTCCTCTACCTCCTCGAACTGCTCCACCGCACCCGCGAAGAGCCGGAGGACCTGGTACGCCGCTTCGCCGGCCTGGTCGAGGAGACGGCGGCGTTCATGGCCTCCTTCGTCGAGGAACGCGACGGCGTCCACCACCTGCCCGCCCCGCTCGTGCCCGCCCAGGAGTTCTACGACGCCAGAACCACCGAGGACCCCACCTTCGAGCTCGCCTACTGGTGGTGGGGCCTGGAGATCGCCCAGCGCTGGCGCGAACGCCTCGGCCTCAAGCGGCAGGAGCACTGGCAGCACATCCAGGACAACCTGGCCCGGCCCCACCAGCGCCGGGGCACCTACTCCGCCATCGCCACCGAGCCCTATCTGCGCCGCGACGACCACCCCTCGATGCTGTGCGCCCTCGGCGTCGTCCCGCGGACTCCGCTCATCGACCCCGCCACCATGGAGGCCACCCTCCTCGACGTCCGCGACCACTGGGACTGGAACTCCGCCTGGGGCTGGGACTTCCCCGTCATGGCCATGACCGCCACCCGCCTCGGCCGCCCCGACCTGGCCGTGGACGCCCTCCTCATGGACACCCCCAAGAACGCCTGCCTGCCCACCGGCCACAGCCCGCAGATCGGCGGCATCCTGCCCGTCTACCTGCCCGCCAACGGCGCCCTCCTCGCCGCCGTCTCGCTCATGGTCGCGGGCTGGGAGGGCGCGGACGCCGACTGCCCGGGCTTCCCCCGCGACGGGAGCTGGACCGTACGGCACGAGGGCTTCACGGCCTGGCCCTGACCTCCATCGAATCGGAATGATCTCCATGAACCTCGACCGATCACCTGTGCCGCTCGACCCGGCGCTGGACGCGGACCTGATTGGGCGCGGTGACGGCGGCGGCGTTTGCCCGATGCCATGGCGGAACGGCAGCTGCTGTCGCTGTTTCCGGGAAAGATCGGTATCCGGGCTGGAAAGTGCGAACGGTATGGTGAGGGCTTGTGACGACGTTTCGGATCAGCGAGGCCGCGGCGCTGCTCGGGGTCAGCGCCGACACCGTCCGCCGCTGGGTGGACGCTGGACGGCTGTCGGCCGAGCGGGACGAGCACGGCCATCGGCAGGTGAACGGCGCCGATCTGGCCGCCTTCGCCCGTGCCCAGGTCGAGGAGAGCGAGAGCGGCAGCCGTTCCTCGGCGCGTAACCGCTTTCGCGGGATCGTGACCGAGGTGCTCAAGGACGCGGTGATGGCCCAGGTGGAGATAGCCGCCGGGCCGTTCCGGGTGGTGTCGCTGATGAGCCGACAGGCCGCCGACGAGCTCGGCCTGGAGGCGGGGGTGGTGGCGGTCGCCGTGATCAAGTCCACCAACGTCGTCGTCGAGATCCCCGGTCACGAGCGCGTGACCAGCAGCCTCTGAGGAGCCACCGATGGGCGGGTCCGCCGGTCGGGCGTTTCCGGGTCGCCGGGCTTCCGGACGGCTGCCGTGGATGCTGGTGCTGCCGGCGCTGGTCGGGCTGGCGTTCCTGGTGCTGCCGCTGGCCGGGCTGCTGATCCGCGCCCCCTGGTCCACGCTGGTGCGGCGGCTGGCCGAG